>JBHEPS010000278.1:0-951 GCA_046260175.1 Thermoanaerobaculia bacterium | reverse complement strand
GATCAACAGTGTGATCACGATCAAACTCTTCACTCTTCGCACGTCAGCCTCCTATCCGAGAACCCAGGTCGACCAGCTGGGAAATGTCAGAACCGCGACCGCCAGAATCGCAGCAATCCAGAGAACGGTCCGATTGACGCGCCGGACCGGCGCCTCGCCGTGCACATCGCAAAGCGATCCGGGAGCGCACTCACCCTCCGGACGCCGGCGATAGGAGAGAAAGAACGCAATCGAAAGAAAAACGAGCGTCAAGGCCGTGAACCAGGGGCGCAACCCCTCGAAACGCGCCAGCGCACCAAGGCTCGTGAGACCGAGAGTGGCGGCCGCGATCGGACCGATGCAGCAGAGCGAAGCAGTGAACGCGGAGACCAGAGCCGCTCCGGCACCTGCCTTCGCGAAGCGTCCCCGTCGTCGAAGATCAGCCATGACTTTTTCCTCCAGCGTATCCCCCCAGGGGGTTAGGCGGACGACGAGTGCAGGAGGAAATTGATTGCAGCGCACGCCCGAGATCGGGGAGCGCAATCAGATTCGCAGGCTGCTCGTTCCGCGAAGGATGATGCTCGCCGCAGCGCTGATCCTCCTCACGGCCGGCCTCGCGGCGGCCAACGGAGCGAACGACGTCTCGAAAGGAATCGCGACGCTGGTCGGCTCGGGCGTCTCGGATTACCCGCAGGCTGGCTGGTCGTCGCCACGTGGACCGGTCTTCCGATCTCGACGACCCACTCACTGGCAGGAGCGCTCCTCGGCGCCACGACCGTCGCGGTCGGCGCCGGCGGCGTGCTCTGGAGCTCGGCGGCGGTGAAGATCGCGATCCCGCTCCTGGCTTCCCCTCTGCTCGCCGTCGCTCTCGTTCTCGCCGTGCTTCCTGCGCTGCGGCCTTTCATCCGGCGGATCGATCGCTACTGCCTCTGCGTGGAGCAGAAGGAGCCGGTCGCGATCGCCGGGATTGGG
>JBHEPS010000277.1:0-956 GCA_046260175.1 Thermoanaerobaculia bacterium | reverse complement strand
CTCCAGTGGTGTTCCGCTCGCGGCCGCTTGTGCCGGGTTCATTAATGCTCATCATGGCCTCCTTGAAAATTTTGTGTCTTTCTTCACTTATACGTACTTCACTACGCGTACCAACTCCTGAACGCTTTCTTTCCTATTTGCGCGTGCTGCGCGTGATGAAGACCGCCGTGGTCGCTGATTCGCACAAGGATGTCGGTTCGGCCTGCTACGATTGAGCGACATGTGTTTTCGCGCATCGCCCGAAGAATGAAATTCGAGCTCGAGCGACTCGTGTTGAGCGGGCCCATCCTTCGTTGGAGTCCGGCAGAAGGGGACGAGGTCGTCGTGGTCTCTCCTTCTGAACCGCCTCGCGGCGACGGGAGAGAAATACGCCCAGGCGCCCGCCCGTTGGGATCGGTGGTCATGGCCACGAGCAGCAGGTTCGCAGTTGCGACGCATATCCTCACCGTCCTCGCCGTTCGCGGCGATGAACCGAGTAGCTCGAACCTCATCGCATCGAGTGTCGGCACGAACCCGGTCGTGATTCGCCGCCTCCTCGGCATGCTGGGGCGCGCGGGCCTCGTGCGGGCTCAGAGCGGAAGGGGCGGAGGAGCGCTGCTGGCCAGCAAGCCCACATCGATCACCCTGTACGACGTCTACCACGCCGTCGAGGGGCGCGATCTGATCTCCATTCACCCCTCGGTCGACACACCTTGTCCCGTTGGGAAGAAGATTCACGGAGTCCTCGAGACGTGTACGGCGGAAGCCGAAGAGGCGATGAACAGCTACCTTCGCGGAGTGACGCTGGCGGAGATCGCCACCAGGGTGGAAAAGACAAGCCAGAAGCCAGAAGCCAGAAGCCAGAAGTAAAGTCAGAAGGCAGAAGTAAAGGCCGCGGCAGGGTCTCACCTTCAACCGGTCCTATTCGTCCTATCTGTCCTATCGGCTCTCCCACACGAACATCGCCACTTTCTTCT
>JBHEPS010000276.1:452-962 GCA_046260175.1 Thermoanaerobaculia bacterium | reverse complement strand
CCCCTAGCCCCTGGGCGGGTGGGCGGGGTGGGCGGGCAGGTACACGACGACCTGCGCCCCTCCTTCGGGGCGATTCGAGGCTTGGATTCTTCCGTGATGCTCGTCCACGAGTCTCTGGACGATCGAGAGGCCGAGGCCAGTTCCGCCGCGGCGGCGGGTGTAAAACGGCTCGAAGATCCGATCGATCTCAGCGCCGTCGAATCCGCTGCCCGAATCGATGACCGAGACGGTGACCCAGTCGCCGAGCTCGTCGGTCGCCCTACCGACTCGCAGCTCTACCTCCCCCTCGGGAGGAGAGAACTGGATCGCGTTCTCGATCAGGTTCTGGAAGACCTGAAGCAGTTTCTTCCGGTCGATTCGGACGTTGGGAACGTTGGGATCAAAGTCGGTGGCCAGCGTGATCCGGTTCTTGTCGGCAATTCTGCCGCATGTTCGCAGCGCCTGATTGATCACGTCCTGAACCTTTCCCTCCACCAGTTCGGACCGCGTCGGACGGCCGTAGTCGAGCAG
>JBHEPS010000276.1:0-438 GCA_046260175.1 Thermoanaerobaculia bacterium | reverse complement strand
CCGACCGCCGACATCACCTGGTTCCGCCGCGCGACTTCCTGAAGCTCGAGCATGCGCGTCACGTCGCGCGCGATGAGAATGGAGAGAGGAAGGGATTCTTTCTTACGAAGGTCGGCGGCTCGGTAGATCGCGACGTCCCATGCGCGCCGCGTCACGGGGTCGACCGCCGGCCCCGAACCCGACTCACCGGAGCTGAGCAGCCGCGCGAATGATCCCCACGGCTCGCGAAAGTGCCACGCCTCGACCGGGTGCCCGACGACCTCGGTGAACTCGTTGCGTTCGAGTGTCTCCAGCGCGGCGCGGTTCATGCGGACGACGTTTCCGTCCAGGTCGGCCGTCACGATTGGAGACTCGAGCGAATCGAAGGTGATCTGCCATTCCTGCGCGCGCGTGCGGAGAGCCTGTTGGAGCTGCTCGCGCGCCTGCTCGTTTCGCCGC
>JBHEPS010000275.1:628-966 GCA_046260175.1 Thermoanaerobaculia bacterium | reverse complement strand
CTACCGGGCAAGCGTGGTTTTTCACGGTCACGCCCATCACGGAAGCCTCGAAGGGGAGACCAAGGGAAAGGTCCCGGTCTACAACGTCGCCATGCCGCTGCTCCGTCAGCACTTCCCCGACCGGCCCCCGTACCGCCTGTACGAGGTTTCGAGGCCGGCGACTGCCACCGCCCCTGCCGATCGGCGCCCGATGCCGGAGCATCGTTGACGACGAGCGACTCCCCATCCGCCCGCAACCGCCACCAGCTCCGTTTCGCGGGATTGACACCCGACTTTGGGCCGAGGTCCCTCTGCCATTCGGCTATATTGATCGCGAATGAGCTCGACGCGTTCCAACC
>JBHEPS010000275.1:0-507 GCA_046260175.1 Thermoanaerobaculia bacterium | reverse complement strand
ATGTCGATGAGAATGGGGATCTCGCCTGGGCGAATCCGGCGATGGCGCGACTGCTCGGCTTCTCGTCCCCGGCGGATCTCGTCGCGATCAAGACCGCCTGGTCGCTGTTCCACGAACAGTCCCCGGTCGATTCGCTCGAGGCGCTTTCGGCAGGGCGCGATCACTTCACGAACGAGGATGCCCTGCTGGCCAGCGCCGACGGGAGCCCTGTCGAGGTCAGACTCGACGGCTCGATGCTGAAGAGCCGCGGCGGTGCGACATGGCTCCTGTATGCCCGTGCAATCGGAACGGAGAAGAGCCGCGAGGTCGAGCTGGCCCGGGCGCTGTCCGAGCTCGACAACACGATGCAGACCATCCCCGACATTCTCTACACACTGGATGTCGAGGCGAATCTGGTCCGGTGGAACCGAAAACTTCAGACGGCCACAGGCTACGAGGCGAGCGACCTCCAGGAAAAGCCGGGATTCGAGCTCTTTCCCGAGGGTGAGAGGACGACGTTCGCGAAGG
>JBHEPS010000274.1:0-984 GCA_046260175.1 Thermoanaerobaculia bacterium | reverse complement strand
GAGCAGGAAGAGGGAAAAGAGTCGCTTCATTTGGGCCTCCGATACCGATGTCGGAAGAAAGTAACACGAACCCGGCGGCTGGACATTCTTTGCTTGCACTCCGGGGCGGAAGCGCAGTATTGTGCATATGCACATAATGTGACACCCATGCCCCGCCCCCGCAAGACACGCTGCTGCAGACGGTTCGAAGGCGATCGGGTCTTCAAGCCTCGCAGCATCCCGATGACCGAGCTCGAGGTGATCCCGCTCGATCTCGCCGAGCTCGAAGCGATGCGCCTTTGCGACCTCGAAGGTCACGAACAGGAAGCCGCGGGCGCGCGGATGGGGGTCTCACGCGGCACCGTGCAGCGCCTGCTCAAGTCGGGGCGCTCCAAAGTCGTCGAGGCTCTGGTGACCTCGGCAGCACTGATGATCGAGCACGAGGAGAAAACAAAATGAAGATCTGTATCCCCACCACTGACGACCGCGGACTCCTTTCGCCCCTCTCCCCCCATTTCGGACGCGCCCCCTATCTCACGGTCGTCGATCTCGCCACCGGAGAGGTCGAATCCGTCCGGAACAGTCAGGGCCACTCCGGCCACGGACACTGCAACCCCGCGACTCGCGTCCGCGAGCATCGGGTCGAAGTCGTCATCTGCGCGGGGCTCGGCCAGGGAGCCTTGAATTCTCTGACTCGTTCCGGCGTGCGGGTCTACCTGACCGGCGAGAAACATTCGAGAGAAGCGATCGCCGCTTTCACCGCCGGACAAACAGAGGAGGCTTCGCCAGCCCTGGTTTGCACGGACGGGCATGTGGGATCGTCCTGCTAGAAGCAAGGGGCTAGGGGCTAGGGACTAGGGACTAGGAAAATCAAAGGCAACATCAAGGCCTTTGCTTTTGCTCTTACTTCTGCCTTCTGCCTTCTGACTTCTGCCTTTGCTTTTCCCTAGCCCCTAGCCCCTAGCCCCTAGTCCCTTCTTGGCCCCTAGCCCCTCGCCCCTGCTC
>JBHEPS010000273.1:377-985 GCA_046260175.1 Thermoanaerobaculia bacterium | reverse complement strand
GAGAAGCAGGGCTAGGGACTAGGGGCTAGGGGCTAGGGGCTAGGGACTAGGAAGAGCAACCCCAACGTCGGACCCTTGCGACTTCGACCGACCTTGGTTTTGCTTTTCCTAGCCCCTAGCCCCTAGCCCCTGCTCTTGTTGGCTCCGATCTTGCGCGTTGTACCTAATCGCGTGCTGATATTCTCCTCCCTTCCGCGGTAGAGTCCGCTTCGGGTCTGTTCCGAGGAGAAGAAGGAAGTCCGATTTCACGCAACGACAAGGACGGTGATTACCGTCCGCAGGAGGTTCGAAAATGACCCATTTGTACAAGACGATTTTCATGATGGCCCTGATTCTGGCGGTGGCGATTCCGCTCGCGGCGCAGGAGGAGAACATCGCCGGCGACATCGCCAACACCGAAGCCGCGCTCCGAAACGCGGAAGCGGCTGGCGCGGCTGTCTATGCCACCTCTCTTTACCGAGAGGCGACCGCGCGGCTGACCGCCGCCAAGCAGAACGCCGACAACAACAACCGCCAGGTGCGGGCTTCGGCCCGGCTGGATGCGATCGAGGCGATGTACGCGGCGGAAGCCGCCGAGTCGAAAGCGAAGTGGATCGCCTCCGCGCGGG
>JBHEPS010000273.1:0-367 GCA_046260175.1 Thermoanaerobaculia bacterium | reverse complement strand
CCGCGCGGGAGGCGAACGACCTTCGGGACGAGATCATGCGTTTCGGCGGTACTCCCCCGGCTCCCCCCGCGGTAGTCGAAGAGAGTGACCTCGCGATGATGCGTGGGGCCGACAGCCGGGAGCGCGTGGCGTATGCGCAGTCGGTCGTCGATGACGCGCGGGCGCGTGGAGCGGCGGCCGCGGATGCAGCGGCGCTGAACCTGGCCGACCAGTACCTGGAAACCGCAGCCCGGATCGTGAAATCGCAGCGAGAGAGCGACACGGCGGACTACCTGGCCTACCAGGCTGAGATGAATGCCCGGGAAGCGCTCTACAAAGCGAACATGCAGAGCCTTGAGGGTCTGCTGCCGGGGCTGCGTCTGGAAAG
>JBHEPS010000272.1:357-992 GCA_046260175.1 Thermoanaerobaculia bacterium | reverse complement strand
GAGCTGGCCCGCTTCGACGAGGAGCTCATGCACCTCATGGGCGCGCGCCACGCCGAACCGGTCACCGTCCCGCATCGGGTCTGGTGCGTCGTGGCGGAAAGGCCGTAAGTGGCGGAGGATTCATCCTCCGCCGGATCGTCCCTATCCAGCGGCAGGCCCCTCTGCCACACATCGCCCCACCTCACCCCCCGGGCGATACGAGGAGCGAGGCCTTCCGCAGGATCTCGACGACCGTCGGCGACGGCAGAGTTGCGATGAGCTCCGCCTTCCGCTCGACCCAGTCGAGGCTCTCGAACTGGTCGCTGAGAACGACTCCCTCGACGGGAAGACCATCTGGGATCGCGACTTCGAACGGATACCCCTTGACCCTGGACGTCACGGGACAGCAGATCGCCAGATTCGTTTTCGCGTTGTAAACGCGGGGCGAGAGGACGACCGCCGGGCGGCGTCCGGCCTGCTCCCGTCCCGCCTGAGGATCGAAGCTCAGCCAGACGAGATCGCCGCGCTCCGGAACGTACTTACCACGCTTCGTTGCCACGGCTCTTCCCGGTCTCGACTTCATCGTGCCGATTCGCCTTCGTGATTCGCGAGACCAGTTCCTCGAGAACCAGCTTCGGTTCGGCCACCGGAGCGAT
>JBHEPS010000272.1:0-347 GCA_046260175.1 Thermoanaerobaculia bacterium | reverse complement strand
TTCTCCTCGAGAGTGGCTTCGATGGCGAACGGCTGAGGAATCCGAACCGCCAGACTGTTTCCCCACTTCTGAATCCGAGTTTTCATATCAGTATCTACAATGAGGATACTATCCAAATTCCGAGTGGCGGAGGATTCATCCTCCGCTCTTGATTCCCTGTCCCGCGGCAGAGGAAAAAATCCTCTGCCACAAAACATAGCGTCGCGAAGCGACCACCTCCCCTAGCCCCTAGTCCCTAGCCCCTGCCTTTCACTCCACCCGGACCTGCGCATCCCCCGATCCGTTGTCCTGAGACCGCACGAAAAAGATCGCCGCGCCGTCGCCCGCGATGACGCGGAGATCGAGGC
>JBHEPS010000271.1:621-994 GCA_046260175.1 Thermoanaerobaculia bacterium | reverse complement strand
AGCGAGAAGGGGATTGCCGCCATAACCACCAACGGCGTTACATAGTTTTTGAACCAGCCGACCATGAGCATGTATATAAGCACCATGACCACGCAGAAGGCCAGACCAAGATCGCGGAAAACTTCGATTGTGATATGCCACTCTCCGTCCCATTTCATGGCTGGCTCGCTCTCGGAAAAAGGCTGGTTCAGATTGTATAGCTGCACGTTTTCATGCCGACCACCAAAATCCCGGCCATCGAGTTCGGCGAGTTTTTTATTCATGTCAAAGATGGCGTAGACCGGGCTTTCCACCGTATCGGCAACATCACCGGTAACATAGATGACCGGCTTGAGATTTTTTCGATAAATGGGTTGCTCGACCGGTTGTTTAG
>JBHEPS010000271.1:0-611 GCA_046260175.1 Thermoanaerobaculia bacterium | reverse complement strand
GTGCAGATGGATTCGTGTCGGAACGTAGAGAGATGTTCAGGAGGGATTCCACCCTTGCTCGATACTCCGGTGGGAGTTCCAGCACAATTTCCACACTCTCCTTGTCATGTTGCAGGTGATAAAGATCAAGGGCATAGCCCTGCACGGCTATTTCGATGGCCCGGGTAATCTGTTTTTCAGAGATGCCGTTCAGAGCCGCTTTTTCTTTGTCGACACGCAAGACCCGGCGCTGACGATCCGCCTCGCGGAACCAGTCGACATCGACAACGCCGCTTGTCTCGGCGAATATTTTTTTCACTTCGGTGGCTAGTTTTGTCCGCGCGGCATCGGTGGGACCGTAGATCTCCGCCACGAGTGTCTGCAGCACCGGCGGTCCGGGCGGCGAATCCTCGTGGCGATATCGTGACTCTGCAGGGAGCGTTTGTCCTTGGGCAGCAGGTTGACCTGGATATCCGCAACGGTTGGACCGCTGCGCATGAAGTAGTGGCGGACCAGGCCGTTAAAATTATAGGGAGAGGCCGTGCCAACATAAAGCTGGTAATCGGTGACCGCCGGATCCTGACGGATTGTGTCGGCCATCTCCTGTGCTACCCGTGCCGTCTGCTCAAGGG
>JBHEPS010000270.1:0-997 GCA_046260175.1 Thermoanaerobaculia bacterium | reverse complement strand
GAAGAAGAATCCTCAGATCCCTCTCCGCGAGCGACCGGCGCCACCGCACCACGAGCCACGGCAGCGCGAGCGAGAGCGGCAGCCAGAGAGGAGGAATGACATTGACGAAAAAGTACCAGACGGGACGGATGTGACCCCAGGGATGCGCGTATCTCTCGCCCGTCTGCTTGAACAGGATCTCGTCGCGATAGGCGGTGAGCTCCGGATCGTGTGCGGCCTCGACGGTGCCGAGCATCGGAAGGAGCCAGATCGAAATGACCGCAACGAGCATGAGCGGTCCGGCGGCCCACTTCCAGCTGCCAGCCCGCGTCGCCTCTGGCCAGCGCCTGAAGGCGGCCCATCCCCATGGGATCAGGGCGAGGAGCGGGAGAAACCCGACGCCCTTCGTGATGATGCCCGCCCCCATCGCCGCGAAGGAAACCAAGTACCACCGCCACTCCGGGCCGGAGCGAAGATGACGCGCCAGCCCGTAGAGGGCGAGCGTGGTGAAAAACGTCAGCGTCATGTCGATCTGAGCGGCGTGCGCCTGCACCAGGAACTGCACCGTCGAAAGAAGGATCGCCGCCGCGTACAGGCCAACCCGGTGATTCCACCAGCGTCGCCCCAGGTCATAGACGAGGGCGAGCACCCCGAAAGCCGAGCGCCGCGAGCGCCAGAAGCACCCGTTCGAGCGTCTCATGGTGGGGAGCTCGGGCCGGCTCCTTCTCCACGGCGATCTCCGTCATTCGAGGCGAATTGTACTGAAAGGGACGAGGGACGAGGGGCGAGGGACGAGCAAAGGCAGAGGCATTATCCGATCTTCTGGCTCCTGGCTTTTCTCGCCCCTCGCCCCTCGCCCCTCACCCCTCGTCTTTTTTATCCGTTCCGAGGAATATTCAATGTTGGCCTATCCTTGGCACGGGGTACAGAGACGGCCGCAGGATGCCGCGCAACACATTAAGGAGGAGACTTCCCCATGGCAGAGAAAACGACCTGGCCGATCGACCCGGCTCACACT
>JBHEPS010000027.1:460-24294 GCA_046260175.1 Thermoanaerobaculia bacterium | reverse complement strand
GAGCGCCACTCCCCGAAGAATGTCCGTGAGCTGCCCCGTGTGTTTCCGGAGATGCGCGAGAAAGGATTCGTAGAAATCGGCCTTCTGCCCGATCAACTCGTATCCGATCCCCTCGTGTCGCTCGCGAACCAGGTCGATCTGCTTCTGCGCCTCCTCGAACTCGCCGCGCACGGCCAGGTCGGTCGCTTCGACCAGCGCGTTCGTGACTCCGGCGAGCGCCGAGACCACGACCACCGGACGCAATCCGCTCCGTTCGGCGACGATGCCGATCGCGCGGCTCATCGCAGCCGCGTCCTGAACCGAGGTTCCACCGAACTTGATGACGAGTGGTCTCATCGGGATCACGGAAGAAGATCGCGCGCCTTGAGGACCTCGCCGTTCAGAATGGCCGCTCCCGCTGCTCCTCGAATCGTGTTGTGGACGAGGGATACGAGTCGGATATCGAGGACCGGGCAGGGGCGGATCCTTCCTACGCTGACGGTCATTCCGTTCTCGGTATCGCGGTCGAGCCTGGGCTGCGGGCGGTCGGGCTCTTCCATGATGCGGATAGGATGCTCGGGGGCCGATGGAAGCCCGAGGCGCTGCGGCTCCCCGCGGAACTCCGCCATCGCCGTGCGGATGTCCTCGATGAGTCGCTCGATGGAGAAGCTGCTGCGAAGCCGCTCGCTGTTCCGCAAAAGAAGAGACACGCAGACCGTGTGGCCATCGAGGACGGGGACGCGGTTCGTATGCGCGGAGATCGAGATCTCCGCGTCCTCGAATCCCTCGTCTGTCCAGCGCCCCAGGATCTTCCGCGGCTCAATCTCCACCTTGTCCTCTTCACCGGAGATGTACGGGACGACGTTGTCGAGGATCGCCCAGGAGGTCACCCCGGCGTAGCCGCCACCGGAGATCGCCTGCATCGTGAACGCGTGCAGCTTCTCGATTCCGTGAACCCGCTCGATGGGGGCGATCGCCATGGCGAGCCCGATCGTTGAACAGTTCGGGTTCGTGACGATGTAGCCCTTCCCCCCGCGCCGCTTCTTCTGCTTCTCCAGGGCGTCGAGGTGCTCGCAGTTGATCTCCGGGATCAGCAGCGGCACGTCGGGCGCCATCCGATGGTTCTTCGAGTTCGACACGACGGCCGCTCCGCGCGAGGCATGGAACTCTTCGGCCTCTCCCGCCACAGACGAGTCGAGTGAAGAAAAGATCAAGGACGACTCGAGCTCCGCGTCGAGCGCTTTCACTTCGAGCCCGGCGGCCGACCCCGGAAGGGGAGTGGATAGCTTCCAGTCGGCCGCTTCCGCGTATGGCCGCCCCGAGCTCCGCTCGGAGGCGACGACTTCGTGCAGAACGAACCACGGATGGTTCTCGAGCAACTGCACCAGCCGCTGTCCGACCGATCCGGTCGCACCGAGGACGGCCACGGGTATCCGGTCGGCAGCGCGTCGCGTCGGGTGGTCTGTGGAGCCGTTGTCGTCACTCATCGCACTGTGTGATCTCCGTGCCACCCCCGCCGTTCGCTTCGGGCTCGAGGATCCAGACGCTGAAAAAGCTCTCAGCGTCGGTCCAGCAGTCGATGGTTCGAAGACCGGCTGCCGCCGTCAGTTGACGGAAGGAGTCGCGGGTGTATTTGTAGGAGTACTCGGTGTGAATCATCTCGCGAGCCGCGAAGCGTATGGTTTCGCCTCCGATGCGGACCTGTTGCGAGGCGCGGCTGCGCAGGTGCATCTCGATCCGACCTTCGGCGACGTCATAACGTGCGATGTGCTCGAATTGGCGGATATCGAATCCCGCTCCGAGCTGGCGGTTCATTCTCTCGAGCAGATTCAGGTTGAACCGTGCCGTCACTCCCGCCGCATCGTTGTAGGCGGCATGCAGCACGCGAGGATCCTTCTGAAGGTCGACTCCGATGATCATCCTGTCGCCGGGCGTAAGGAGTTGCCCGAGGTTGATCAGGAAGCTGCGGGCTTCGTAAGGCTGGAAGTTGCCGATCGTGGATCCCGGAAAGAAGATGATGCGCTTCGCGCCGGAATCGAGCCGGTCGAGCGGAAATGGATTCGTGTAGTCGGCGCAGACGGCGACCACGCGGATCTGGGGATAGGCGGCAGCAATCTCTTCCGCGGAAGAGATCAGGTGCTCGCGTGAGATGTCGATCGGTACGTAGGTGCCGTGTCCCGACGCCGCATCGAGGAGGATTCTCACCTTGCGGCTCGAGCCGCTTCCGAGCTCGACAAGCTCCCATCGGTCTCCGAGCAACTCGCCGAGCTCGCGCGAGCGCGACTCGAGGATCCCGATCTCGGTCCGTGTCGGGTAGTACTCGGCGAGGCGGGTGATCCGCTCGAAAAGCGCGGATCCCTTCTCATCATAAAAGTACTTGGGAGAAAGGCTCTTCCGCTCGGAGGTGAGCCCGGCAATAGCGTCGGCCCGAAAATCAGCGACCGGAGGGTGGAGGTCGATCAGCTCGATCTCGCGGCCCGAATCGGCGCGTTCCAGGCGCAGCGGCGTTGTCGTCATCGTGAACCTCCCAGGGAGCCAGACGGCTGATGGCGCGGGGGCGCAGGCATCGTCAGGACTCCATTGCGATTCTGATACCGACCCCTGAGCCCGCCAATCGAACGGGGATCCCGGGCAGCCGCCGCCGGCCGGGGGAGGAATCGGTCTGGATGTTCCGGCATTGTCTACAATGGTGACCTTCATGTCGATTCAAGATCGCGCAGATGCGCTGCTGGCGAGGCTCGCGCAGGAGCCGCAGTACCCGACTCAGGGCCGGACCCTGCTGATCGATCTCGAGCGCGCGGAGGTCCGGCACGGCTGGATCCCCCGGGAGATCGCCATGACCCTTCTCGGGGGTCGAGGGGTGAACATGTTCCTCCTCTACCATCTGCTCGACCCCGAGGCCGAGCCCCTCAGTCCCGAGATTCCCCTCATTTTTGGAACGGGCGTTCTCACCTCGATGGTTCCTTCGGCCTCTCGGGGAAACGCGACTTCCTGGTCCCCCGAGAGCCGCGTTCTGATGGACTCGAACGCCGGCGACTATTTCCCCTCATTCATGAAGCTCGGGGGGATCGATCACATCGTCCTTTACGGACGCTCTCCGCGGTGGACCCTCCTCCGGATTCGCGACCAGCAGGTGGAGTTCATCGACGCCGCTCCCTGGATGGGGATGGACAACATCGAGCTTCGAAAGAAGATCGAAGAGGATTTCGCCGGGGTCGAAGGAAAGGACTTCGGCTTGGCGGCAATCACGACCGCGGGGGAGAATCTGGTTCTCTGCTCCGGGATCATGGCCGGACCGAAAGCGATCTATGCGCGTGGCGGTCCGGGCGCGAAGATGGGATCGCTCGGCGTGAAGGCGATTCTCTGTCAGGGGCGGAGCGCGAAGCTCGAGACCCATCTGCCGCACAAAACGCGCAACCGCGATATCGCGCTCAAGCTCCTCTCGGCCTCGGTCGTCAAGAACGCGCTCAAGACGCGCGGCACGCCCTTCCTCTACAAGCCGTCGCGCATTCTCGGGGCGATGGGAACGAAGAACAATCAGGAGACGACCTGGACCGACGCTCTCGACGCGGAGAACATCGACCAGTTCCGCCCCGGCATGGAGGGATGTTTCGCCTGCCCGGTCAACTGCCGCCCCCTCAACGACATGACCGGGTGCGAGCACGTTCCGCAGGATCAGTACGTGAAGGGCGACGGCCCGGAGTACGTGACCGTGGGCAAGTTCGGGCCCAACGTCGGGATCTCCGAAGTCACTCAGGTCATCCGGCTCAACAACATCTGCAATGATCTGGGGCTGGACACCGCGTCGACCGGCTCGGCGATCGCGTGGGCTCTCGAGCTGGCACAGCGCGAGATCATTCCCCGCATGCAGGACGGCCTCGACCTCTCGTGGGGGAACTACGAGACGATCGAGAAGCTGCTTTTCCTCACCGCCCGGCGCGAGGGTTTCGGAGCGGTGATCGCCGACTCGGCGCAGGCAGTCGCCTCCGGCAAGTATCCGCCGGAAGCGCTCCAGTACCTGATGGCCGTCAAGGGGCTGACTCAGAGCGATCCTCACGACGCGAGAATCCTCAAGGCGTTCGCCCTCGGTCTTGCCGTGTCGACGCGGGGAATGGACCACCTCCGCAACCGCGTCACGCTGGAGATCAACGCCAAGATCAACGACGATCCTGCTTTCAAGGCGGAGCTCTACGGAGGCGAGGTCTCGGCGGAGCCGAACAGCTATCGCGGCAAGGAGATCGCGGTCCGTCGCTGCGAGAACATGTACGGAGTCGGGGATGCGGTCGGGATGTGCCGGTTCACGACGAAGCTTTTCAACTCTCCCTCGCTGCCGGGGCTCGAGGAATTCTCGGACCAGCTGCTCAACGTCGCGGGGCTCGAGCTATCGCCCGAGCAGCTCGACCGGATCGGACTCAACATCAACGCTCTCGAGCGACTCATCAACGCGAGGCTCGGAGTCGGGCGTGACGACGACACGCTACCCGCGCGCTGGTTCGAGGAAGCGATCGAGGTTGGACCGTTCCGCGGGGAGAAAATCGACCGGGGAGAGTTCGATGCGATGCTTTCCCGTTTCTACGCGATCTCGAGGCTGGGCGAGGACGGCCTCCCGATTCCTGAGTTCCGGCGCGAGCTCGCCGGCGTTCTGGGATTGAAGGCGTGATCATGGCCCCCGCATCCGCTCATCCCGCCTTTCTCGTCACGGTGCGCCTTCCCGAGCCGCTTCGCCGCGACGGGGTCGACGCCATCGTCGTCGACACCGCGGTCGCGAATCTCCGCGAGCTCGGGCTTCACCTCGAGTCGCGCCTCGAAGGGTTTTCGGCCTCGGACGAGCTGTTCAACTTCGCTCTCAACGGCGAGATCATCCTCTCGGGCGAAGCCGAGCGGAGCGTAGCCTCGGGAGACGAGGTCGAGATCCTGGTCGCGTTCTCGGGAGGGTAGGAAAACAGGGGCTAGGGACTAGGGGCTAGGGGCTAGGACGAGCAACCCCAGGATCAGGTAGAGAATTGAGCCGATCTTGGTTTTGATCTTCCTAGCCCCTAGCCCCTAGCCCCTAGCCCCTAGCCCCTAGCCCCTTGTTCTGTCATACCATCCCCTCGAGATGGCTACCTTCCAGAAGGAACGCACAGGCGAGCGGATGCTCGCCGTCGAAGAAGCGCAGGAGCGAGTCCTGACCGAGATCGAGACGATCGGCGTCGAGAAGGTCTCCCTGCGCGATGCGCTCGGCCGCGTGCTGCGCGAACAGATCCGGGCGCCGCGCGACGTTCCCTTCGGGGACAACTCCGCGATGGACGGTTACGTCTTGATCGCTGCCGACGTCGCGGCGGCCTCCGAGGGCGCGCCGGTTCATCTTCGGGTGACCTCCGACATACCGGCCGGCCGCGTCTCGTCGACTCGCGTGGCTCGCGGAGAGGCGGCGCGCATCATGACCGGCGCGCTTTTTCCCGCAGGCGCCGATGCCGTGGTGCCGGTCGAGCTGACCGACGCCGGCTCGGAGACGGTCGCGGTCAGAGCGCCCGTCCGGGAGGGGGCGAACGTTCGTCTCCGCGGGGAGGACATGAAGAAGGGTGATCTCGTCATCTCCGTCGGAGCCAGAATTGGCGCCGCGGAGATCGGAGTGCTCGCGGGCGTTCAGCGCTCTCTCGTCCGCGTGGGACGCAGACCCGTGGTCGCCATTCTCTCGACCGGGGACGAGGTCGTCGACGTCGATGGGACGTTCGAGCCGGGAAAGGTCGTGAACTCCAACTCCTGGTCGCTCGCTGCCCTCGTGCGCGAGTCCGGCGGCGTTCCGCGGATGCTCGGAATCGTCGAGGATTCAATCGACGCGACCGTCGATGCGATCCGCAGCGGGCTCGAATCGGACTTCGTGCTCTCGACGGGCGGCGTGTCGGTCGGCGCCTTCGATTTCGTCAAGGACGCGCTCGACCGGCTCGGAGCCGAGACCCGTTTCTGGCAGGTCGCGATGAAACCCGGTAAACCTCTCGTCGTTTCCAGGGTCGGAGGGCGTCTCTACTTCGGGCTTCCGGGAAATCCCGTTTCCTGCATGGTCTCGTTCCATCTGTTCGTGGCGCCGGCCATCCGGAAGGCGGCCGGCCAGACGCACGGTCTTTTTCCTCCGACGGTAAGGATGAAAGTCTCCTCCGACCTCCGCTCTCGAGGCGATCGCCGCCAGTATTTCCGCGTGCGGGCTCTGGCTCGGGACGGTACGCTCACCGCGATTCCGATGACCGCCCAGGGCTCGGGAGTGTCGACGTCGATGGTGGCCGCGAACGGTCTCGCCATCGTCGAGGCGGGAGTGAAGGAGATCGCCGCCGGCTCCGAAGTCGACGTCGTCATGATCGGCCCGGTCTCGGCGGAGTGAGAACGTGACAGGCGGCCGCTGTGGCCACGGCTTGGTTTCATCAGCCGTGGCCGACCGTGCCACGAAGCTGGACTCCGTAAACCTCGAAAAAAACGAAGAGGCGGGCGGCCCGCGCCGCCCGTCTCTCGAGAATTGACTGCCTCAGCGAACGACTTTCAGCGCCGCCTCGGCCTCCGCCAGAAGCGCGTCGGCCCCCACCGGCGAGCCGGTTGCGGCCTTCATCCAGACGTCAGGAAGCACGCTGCCGACCGTGACCATCCGGACGAACTCGGGGCCGATGTTGCCGGCCTTCTCCATCTGCCCGTTCACCTGAACGGCGATCAGGTGGCCGATCGGATAGTCGGGAAGGTAGAGCGTCGAATGAATCATGTGCGAATAAATCCCGAGAAGCACGACGTCCTTCTTCCCGAACACCGGCGCGTAATAGCGGTTCCAGATGTCGCGTGAGATCTGGATGGTCGCATCGCGAAGTTGGGCCGGCGTTGCGTCGGGGTTGTCGTACATCCAGTGCCAGACCGCCATGTCGACCATGGCGACGCCGGCGATCTCGTAAGTGCCCCAGAAGGAATCGAGGGCCGAGAGAGCTTCCGCCGTCGGATCTTCGCTCGCCAGGCCGAGGAGCTCGAGGTCGCGCGCCTGGAAAACGAAGGCCATCGCCTCGGTGAACGCCGTGTTCGGAACTCCCTGCAGAAGCGTGTGGTCGATCCGGTTCAGCGAGAGGACCTGCTCGACGTTGTGTCCGAGCTCGTGGACCGCGATGTTGTAGCCCTTGTAGTCCATGCCGTCCGCGCCGACACGCGTCCGGAGGTAAGCCTTGTCTTCTCGCCGCGCCGCGCCGAACGCGTGTCCCGAACCCCGCGCCGGATGGACTTCGACCCTGCTCGCGACGTAGTCCGCGGTCTCAGCATCGAAGCCGAGCTTGCGGAGGATGTTCGGGATGTCGGCGGCGAAGGCGTCCGTGTCCGGATAGCGCTCGCGGGTCATCGCGTCGAGCTGCTGCTCGGTGTACGCGCCGCGCGGCCGGAAGCCGTTGTACCAGATGTCGAAGGCCTCGAGCTTGCGGCCGAGACGTTTCTCGATGAGACGCGCCACCTGCGGAACGAGGGGAGAGGTCAGCACCTGCTCGAACATCGCCCTGACGCGCGGTTCGGGAAGCTCGCGGTTCTCGTTGAAGCGGCGCGCGATCAGCGTGGGCGCGGTCGGAGAGTATGGATCGGCCAGACTGTGCGCCTTGAACACATCGAGCAGGACCTCGTAACGACGGTCGGGCTCGGGGTCCGCGGTCACTTTCTCAGGCAGAGGAGGAACCGACGCCTCGTCGTAGTCCACTACCGAGGAAGCGCGCACTTCATTCGTGAACGGGTTCCAGTCCACGCGCGGGTTATCGACGACCACCTCGGGGATGGTCTGGGTCACGATCCGCTCCATCACCCGCTGGATCATCCGCTGCTTCTCGAGGCCGTTCTTGTCGGCGTAGTTCGCCTTCAGCTCGTCCCGCAGGTTCCAGTGGGAGAGGAGGCGAAGCTTCTCGGGAAAAAGGCGCTTTCCCTTCGGGTCGAGAAGATGGTGCATCCAGATGTTGTACTCGGCGATGTAAGCGTCGCTGGTTGCTTCCGCTTCCGAGATGGCGAGGTTCACCTCCGCCGGCACCCGGCGGCTGAAGCGCTGAGCGAGCCGCGCCTCGGCCCACTCCTGGCGGCTCCACGAGTCGCCATTCGCGACCCGTTCCTCGAGCGTCGTGAGCGGGAAGTTCAGCAGAACCACGAACGCAAGTTTGTTCGCGAACAGGTCCTCGCTCAGGTGTGCCGCGGGGTTGTAGCCGGCGAGCATCTGGTCGAGGGGGAGCAGGGGACCCCGGTCGAGGTCGCTCTGCATGCGCAGCTCGCGAATGGCTTCCAGCATCAGCCCGTCGAGCTGTTCGAACGCGACTTCGAGGCGGGCCAGCATCGTCTGGCGAGCTTCGGGCGTCGCGGCGAAGTTCTGCCGGACGAGCGACTCGAAGGCGGCCGTATTGCCGTCGCTTGGCAGCCAGAAGGCAGCCACCTGGCTCATGCCCCGCCTGAGGGCGGGGCGGATGGCCTCGCCGTGCCGGGCTACCAGCTCGCTCTCGAGAGCCTGCATCGTCGGGGCAAGTGCTTCTGTCATCGGTCGCTCCTGCGCCACCAGGGTCCCCGCGGCGAAGAGAATGGAAAAGAGAAGAAGCGAAGCTCGGATTTTCATCGGCATGGTTTCCTTCCGGTCGGCGATTGTAGTTTCCATGAGGGCCGAAATCGAGTGATGTCCGGCGGCCGCTCTCTGCCCTTGACACCCTCCCCGGCTTCTGGTGGAGTTCGCGGGTCACTAAGGAGGAATCATTTCATGAAGAAGTTTTCTCTGCTTCTGCTCGCAGTTTTGATCGTCGCGGCCCTGGCGGCCTGCCAGAGTCGCGAAGCCGACGCCCCCGCGGAGGACATCGCCGTTGAAGAGCAGACTTACGATCTCCGCGGCGTGATCATCAGCCGCGATCCTGCGAACAACCAGCTCACGGTCGACCACGAGGAGATCCCGGGGTACATGGCTGCGATGACGATGCCGTACGAAGTGCGCGGCCAGAACGTTGCGGAACTCCCCGCCGACGGCACGACCATCACCGCCACGGTTCATGCGACCGACGAGGCCTATTGGCTGACCGACGTCAACCTGGTGGCCGGCGATCCCATGACCGATACGGCCCTCACGACCACGGACGCCACGACCAACACCTCGACTTCGAACTGATCTCTCACCGGGTCTCGGGCGGACCTCCCGCCCGTGACCTTCCCCTCGAGGGAGGACGGCGATGCTTCCGAACGGAACCTACTCGGGCAAGGTGGCGTTGATCACGGGCGGCGGAACCGGGATCGGGCTCGGGATTGCCAGCAGGCTCGCGGCCCTCGGCGCCACGGTGCTGCTCGCGAGCCGCAGCGCCGATCACCTCAGGCCGGCCGTGGAGAAGATCCGGTCCGAGACAGGGCGCGGCGACGCCGCCCACTTCTACACATTCGATGTGCGCGATGCAGAGGCAGTCGAGCAGACTGTCCGCCGAGCCGTCTCCGAGCATGGCGCAATCGACCTCCTGGTCAACAACGCGGCGGGTAACTTCATCGCGAAGGCCGAAGAGCTGACTCCCAATGGCTGGAACGCCGTCGTCGGGATCGTGCTCAACGGCACCTTCTACTGCTCCGCCGCGGCGGGGCGGGCGATGATCGCGTCCGGAAAAGGGGGCGCGATCCTCAACGTCATCGCGAACTACGCCTGGACGGGCGCCGCTGGAGTCGTGCATTCGGCGAGCGCGAAGGCCGGGGTCCTCGCAATGACGCAGACTCTCGCGGTCGAATGGGCTCGCCATAAGATCCGTGTGAACGCGATCGCCCCAGGCCCGGTCAACACCGAGGGGGCCTCGTCCAAGCTCTTCCCCGACGAGAGGATCGCCGAAGGGATTCGCCGAACCGTTCCGCTTCGTCGCTTCGCCGACCTCGACGAGGTCGCGGACGCCGCTGCTTACCTCCTCTCCGACTACGCCGCCTACGTGACAGGCGCCAACTTCGTCATCGACGGCGGCCAGTGGCTGTCGGGCGCGGACTACTGGGGACGGGTCAAGTAAAGCCAGAAGCCAGAAGCCAGAAGCCAGAAGAAAGGTCAGAGCAACACCCGAAGTTGCCGTTGCCTTTGACTTTTCTTCTGGCTTCTGGCTTCTGGTTTCTGGCTTGTGTTCTATCTCGTTCCGCGTCGGTTCACGATCGACATGAACTCCTGGCGGGTTCGCTCGTCGCGGAGGAAGTTGCCCCGGAGCACGTTCGTCTCCATGAAGGATGATTCCTGCTCGACTCCGCGCATGACCATGCAGAGGTGGGTTCCGCCCATCCACACCGCGATTCCCTGGGGCTCGAGGATTCTCTCGATCGTGCCCGCGATGTCGTGAGCCAGGTGCTCCTGGCTCTGGAGTTTCCGCATGTGAACTTCGACGATGCGAGGGATCTTCGAAGCTCCGATGATGTAGCGGTCTGGAATGTACCCGACGATGAAATGGCCGAAGAACGGAAGAATGTGGTGGGCGCAGAGGGTCTTGTAGGTCCCTCCAATCACCACGAGGTTCTGGCACTGCTGGTCGGCGAGCTCGCAGGCCTGCCGGAAAAGGGTGGTGAGCCGTCCCACATCGGTGTAGTCGTAGCCGCTCGTCATGGTGACGAGGGAGTCGGCCCAGCGGCGCGGCGTGTCCACGACGGCCTCATTGTCGAGGTCGACATGGAGGATGCGGAGTGCCTCCCGCAGGTGATGCTGAAGCTTTTCGGCGTCCACCGAGGGTCGGGGGCCGACCAGCAGCCCGCGATCCTCGAGGATCGCGTCGGCCTGCCGGGCGTTGGCGAGCGCCAGCGCATCGGAGTCGGGTTCGGAATCTACTTTTTTCTTGCCTGCCATGTCGTCGCGGTTCATATCACAAGGCGGGGAGGAAGAGCGTCTCCCCGGCGGTTCCCGAGGTTTTTCCGGGTTCTGGAGCGATTCGGCGGAGGGTGGTCCGAGGTGTGAAAGAGAACGGGGGGCCGGTGCGCCGTTGACGCTGAATGACTATTCATTCAGAATCGGGCCGCACGAGAGGTTCGCTGTACCCCGCTGCCGTGGCTCTACCTGGCGGCGGATGCTTTCACCGACAGATTTGCACCAGAGAAAACGAGGAGTGACCGATGAGCGAGAAGATTCGAACCGAGGCGGGCGACGAAGCGATGGAGGTCGCTGAAGCGAGCCGCGAAACCGAATGGGAAAAGCCCTCTTTCGTCGGCGCCCTCTTCATGGGGGAGCTTCGCCTCGACCTGATCCATCCCTTTCCCGAGCAGGGAACCGAGGACCGGAAGATCGGCGACGAGTTCACTCAGAAACTCGAGCGTTTCCTCGCGGAGAACGTCGACGCGGACGAGATCGATCGGACCGGGGAGTATCCCGAAGAGCTCTTTGAAGGGTTCAAGGAGCTCGGCGCCTGGGGGATGAAGATTCCCAAAGAGTACGGAGGGCTGGGATTCAGTCAGACCAACTACAATCGCGCCGTTTCGCTCATGGCGACCTGGTGCGGATCGACGGTGGCGTGGCTCTCGGCGCACCAGTCGATCGGCGTGCCTCAGCCGCTCAAGCTGTTCGGCACCCCCGAGCAGAAAAAGAAATACCTCCCGCGCCTTGCCGCCGGCGCCATCTCGGCGTTCGCGCTGACCGAGCCGGGAGTCGGCTCCGACCCGGCGAAGATGGCGACGACCGCGACGCCGAGCCCCGACGGGAAGGGATGGATCATCAACGGCGAGAAGCTGTGGTGCACCAACGGCACGAAGGCCGAGCTCATCGTCGTCATGGCGCAGACGCCTCCGAAGGTGATCAAGGGGAAAGAACGGAAGCAGATCACTGCATTCATCGTCGAGACCGACACGCCGGGGGTGGAGGTTGTTCACCGTTGTGAGTTCATGGGTCTCCGCGGGATCGGGAACGCGCTGATCCGGTTCAAGGACGTATTCGTCCCGAGCGAAAATCTTCTTTGGGAAGAGGGTCTCGGGCTGAAGCTGGCGCTGATCACGCTCAACACGGGACGGCTCACGATTCCCGCGGGAACCGCTGCGGGATCGCGGCGCGCGCTCGAGATCGTCCGCGAGTGGGCGAGCGAGCGGGTGCAGTGGGGGCAGCCGATCGGCAAGCATGACGCGATCGCGGGTGAGATCGCCTGGATGGCCGGTCACACTCTCGCAATGGAGTCGATCGTCTGGCTGACTTCAGGCCTCGCCGACCGGGGCGACGTCGATCTCCGCCTCGAGGCGGCGATGGCGAAGCTCTTCAACACGGAGATCAGCTGGCAGGTGATCGACAAGCTGGTTCAGATTCGCGGCGGGCGCGGTTACGAGACGGCTCAGTCACTCGAGGCGCGCGGCGAGAAGCCGTGGCCGGTCGAGCGGATGCTGCGCGACATGCGCATCAACCGTATTTTCGAAGGGACGAGCGAGATCCAGCATCTCTTCATCGCGCGCGAGGCAGTCGATCCGCACATGAAGCGAGCCGGGGTGATCCTCAAGCCCGAAACGCCCACCGGTGAGAAAGCGGCGGCGGGGGCGAAAGCGGGCGCCCACTACGCGATGTGGTACCCGTCCCTTTACGCCGGCTGGTCGCGCAAGCCCGGTTACTCCGAGTTCGGTCGCCTCGGTCATCACATGGCATACGTCGACCGGACCTCCCGTAAGCTCGCCCGGTCGATTTTCCACGCGATGATGCGTCACCAGGCGAGGCTGGAGAAGCGGCAGCGCGTCCTGTTCCGTCTCGTCGACGTCGGCGTCGACCTCTTTGCGATGGCCTCCACCATCACCTACGCCACCGCGCTCGCAAAACGGGGCGGCGCCGAGAAGAACGCTCCCGAGATCGCGGACGTCTTCTGCCGCGATGCGCGCATCCGCATCGAACAAAACTTCGGCCAGCTCTTCGACAACCACGACGAGTTCTCCTACAAGGTCGCCCTCAAATTCCTCAAGGGCGACTACCAGTGGCTCGAAGGGGACCTCGTCGAAGGCATCGCTCCGACTCCCGAGCAGATCGAGCACGCCGTCGCGACGATGGAGTGAGCCGTGGCAGAGGATCTTTTCCTCTGCCTGCAGAACTGGGCCTGAAACTAAAGGGCGAGCCGATCAGGCTCGCCTTTCTTTTCTCTTCTCCAGCAGAGGAAAAGATCCTCTGCCACACCTCAGATCTTCTTGAAGATCCCTTTCCCCGCGAACACGGCACCGTCGCAGAGCTCTTCTTCGATCCTCAGAAGCTGGTTGTACTTCGCCATCCGGTCGCTGCGCGATGCCGATCCCGTCTTGATCTGGCCGACGTTCGTCGCGACCGCAAGGTCCGCGATCGTCGAGTCCTCGGTCTCGCCCGAGCGGTGCGAGATCACCGACCGGTAGCCCGCCCGCTTCGCCATCTCGATCGTCTCGAGGGTCTCGGTCAGCGTCCCGATCTGATTGACCTTGATCAGAATCGCGTTGGCGATCTCCTTCTCGATCCCTTCGGCGAAGATCGCCGGATTCGTGACGAACAGGTCGTCGCCCACGATCTGCACCCGGTCACCCATCGCCCGCGTCATCGACGCCCAGCCGTCCCAGTCACCCTCGGCCATTCCGTCTTCGACCGAGATGATCGGATACCGCTTGAGCAGGTCGTCGTAGTAGCCGATCATCTCGGCGGGGGAGAACTTCTTCCCTTCACCCGCCAGGTTGTAGATCCCTTTTTCATAGAACTCGGAGGCCGCGGCGTCGAGCCCCAGCCAGATCTCTTCGCCAGGCTTGTACCCGGCCTTTTCGATGGCCTTCAGGATGAAGTCGAGCGCCTCGGCGTTCGAGCCGAGATTGGGCGCGAAGCCTCCCTCGTCTCCCACCGAGGTCGCGAGCTTCTTCTCTCCGAGGAGCTTCTTGAGCGCGTGGAACGTCTCGACGCCGGCCTGGAGCGCCCGGCTGAACGAGGGGAAGCCCGCCGGGATGATCATGAACTCCTGGATGTCGAGGTTGTTGTCGGCGTGTGCTCCGCCGTTGATGACGTTCATCATCGGGACGGGGAGGGTTCGCGCACCCGGGCCCCCGAGATAGAGGAAGAGCGGAAGGCCGGCGGTCTCGGCCGCGGCTCGGGCGACGGCGAGGGAGACGCCGAGCATCGCGTTGGCGCCGAGCTTCTCCTTCGTTTCGGTGCCGTCGAGCTGTTTCATGAGCAGGTCGATCAGCGCCTGCTCGCGCGCGTCCATCCCCTCGATCTCCTGAGCGATGGTGTCGTTGACGTTCTCGACGGCCTTGAGGACTCCCTTGCCGAGGTAGCGTTTCTTGTCGCCATCGCGGAGCTCGAGCGCTTCGCGCGAGCCGGTGGAAGCGCCGGAGGGAACGGCCGCGCGTCCCAGGGCTCCAGAGTCGAGGAGTACGTCGACTTCGATCGTCGGGTTTCCGCGGGAATCGAGGATTTCACGGGCAAATATTTCGCTGATCTTGAACATGCCGCGAACTATATCTTGAGGGGTGAGAGAGGCGTCAACCCGCCCCTGACGCTGTTGTCCTTACGGCGGGTATACCCACACGGGTGCACTCACCGAGTCGATGCGAAACGGGCTCCCGCCGGGGAACTGCAGCCGCGTCACCGTGAGTCGAAGCGAATCCTCCCCATGCGAGCGGTACTCACCCCTTCGCTTCAGACCCTCTGCCGTGAATGATCCCGCTGTCGCGACCTCGACCTCGAGAAGATCCCGGGCGGGGTCGGCTGCGCCGGCTGGGGGCGCGATGGTGCCGGCGTTCTCGCCCGTAAAGCGGCGCGCCACGGCGCCTTCCTTTCCCGGCTGGAACTCTCCCGCACGCTCGTCGGAGGTCGCGTAGGGCACGACGACCACCAGAACCTCATCGCGGCGGATGAAATACACCTCGACTCCCTGGGGGCCCTGAAACGCCCGGACGTCCTCGGGAACGAAGCGTGGGAGCTCAACTGCCGGGGCGCCGCGATCGCTGCCGGACGGTCCCGCGCATCCGGTGGCTGACAGGAGCAGTCCCACCCCAAGAAGAATGAGCTTCGCGTAGACGGGCATCGTCAGACCTCCTTGATTACGCTCGAGTACCTTAAGCCTTCTTTAGATCGGAACTCATCGTTCATCCTTTTCAATCGGCGGATGTACCGCTTCCTCGGAATTCTGAGGTGTCACCGACGCCGGTTCCACGTCGCGCGCGACGATCGCGGTCGCCGCCACGTGGCCGGTTACGTTACCGACGGTCATGAACGTGTCCGGAATCACTTCGACCGCAAGCATCAGGCCCAGCACTTCCACCGGAACTCCCATGGCGAAGAACACAGGCGCCTTGGTCGCGAAGAAGCTGACCTGCCCCGGCAGCCCAACCGATCCGAGGCTGGCGAGAATCGCCACGAGGGCGCCGGTGGCGATCTGGAGCGGCGTGAGATCCATACGGAGGAGCGCCGCGGCGAACAGAGCGCTCGCGAGGTTCACGATCGGGCTCGTGATGCGCATGAGGCTGACCGCGAGCGGGAGCACGAGTCCCGTCACCGGTGCTGGAAGCGTCAGGTGACGCTGGACCCCCTCAAGCATCGCCGGAAGCGAAGCCAGCGAGGATCGCGTGCTGAACGCGATCGCCTGTGCGGGCGCGACCGCGCTCGCGAACTTCCTCAGAGGGACGCGCGAGAAGACCGAGGTCGCCGGGTAAACGAGGATCGTCGCGATGATGCAGAGAGAGGAGAGCAGAACCACGTAGTGTCCCAGCGCGCCGAGCGCGGCGAGGCCGGCCCCCGCTCCGACGGGAAAGACCAGGGCGAATACTCCGATGGGAGCGAGGACGAGGACCCAGTGAACGATGACCATCATCGCCTCGCGGAGCGCGCGGAAGAAATCGAGGAGCGTCTCTCTCGAAACAGGGTTGATGCGAGCCGCCGCGAGACCGAAAAGGAGAGAGAAGACGACGAGCGGAAGCATCGCCCCCGAGGCTGCCGCCTCGATCGGGTTTGCGGGAACGAGCCCGGTGATCCACTCCGCAAACCCCGGCACCGCCTCGGCCCTCGCCGTCGATCCGCCCAGCATCTCCCCGAGCGCGCTCTCGGTTGCCGGCGCAATCGGGAACCATGAGAGAAGCAGCGGTGTCGCGATCGCGCCGTAGATGCCGGCGGCGGTCAGCATGACTGCAACCACGGCGAGCGTCCGCCCTCCCACCCGGCCGGCCGCCGCTACGGCGCTCGCCTCGGCGATTCCCGTGACGAGCAGCGAGACGACGAGCGGGACGACCGTCATGCGCAGCGCATTCAGCCAGAGCACTCCGACCGGCTCGACGATGGGGACGAGCGCGAGGAGCGCCGGATGCTGCAGCGCGGCGACGGCGGCCCCGGCCGCGAGCCCGAGAACGAGACCGGCGAGAACGCGGGACGTCAGCGACATGAAGACCTCATCCGCTCAGGATCGCATGCCGGGCGGGAGGGGGAAAGCGGTCGAGCGCTCTCCAGTGCAGGGATCGACGTTTGCGATCCGGATTCCTCTCCACGCGGGAACATCCGAGGACATCAAGGACCGCGACGCAGCAGCGCGAGCCAGGGCCCTGCCGGAGGTGTCCGGGATTCGCGTCCTCCTGGTCGAGGACGAGAGCGACAATCGAAAGGTGCTCTCAGCCGCGCTGCGTCATTAGTGATCTGGCCGTTCCGCACGGCGAGGGGATATCACTGCCAGAACTTCCACCATGGGTTCCGAGTGGGTGTTCCGGTCGTCGCCGTCCGGAGTTTCGCGCCGGTGACTTCGTGGACCGACCCCTCCTCGTCCAAAAAGTAGGGGACCGTCGGATCGAAGGGTGTTTTCTGAAGGCGTGAGTCGAGACGCTGGTACTTCCCCGTCATCGCATCGCTGACGGCGACCGCGCGCGCGTAGCCGCCCATCGAAACGGTCGCGACCTGTTCGACGCGAAACTGAGCTTCCTCGAGTGCTGCGATCAGCGCCTGCCGGTTCGGGGCAAAGCAGTTTGTGAAATCGCCGTTCAGGCTGTCCCGAGGATAGGCCTGCCAGATCGGCACGTCACCGAGAAGCGGGTTGAGCGCCGCCAGCGTCGTCACGGTGCCGTCCGGCAGCTGGAAGTGCTCGTCGATCATCATTGTCCCGACGAACATCCGCCCTCCCTCCCGGGTCACGGAGCGGATTGCGTCCAGGCCGCCGAGAGGGTTCCGCAGGTGATACAGCACGCCCATGAAGAGCACGATGTCGAAGGCTCCGTAGGACTCCGGCGCGAGGTTGTAGACGTTGTCCATGCGGTACTCGACGGAGCTGCCGAGAATCTTTCGAGCGACGGCGAAGCCTGTGTAATTTTCGGGGACGAAATCGACGGCAACGACGTCCGCGCCGCGCTTTTCCATCTCGAACGAGAAGTAGCCGTCGGAGCAGCCCAGGTCGAGCGCGCGCAGCCCGCGCATGTCGCGCGGAAATCCGATCTCGTCCAGGATCGGAAGCTTCATGCGGTTCGAGTCGTCTCCGGGCGTCACGATCCCTGGCGCGAGCTCGATCTCGTGCCACCAGCGCCCATGCTCGCGGATGAGCCGTTCGATCTCGGCCCGGTCGGTGATGGTCTCAGGTCTGGTCATGTGCCTGTCTCTGACTTCGGCGGCAGGATATACGTCCCGGCCCGGGGTTTCCGGAGATTCGGGGCTATTCCCCCATCGACGAATTCGGCTTTTGACCGGCATACGTTATATTGAATACGCAAGTCGGAAGCTGAAAAGTGAGCCGCGTCAACTCGATCCTAACCGTCGTCTTCATCCTGGTGGGCTTTCCGGCCGACGCCTTTGCCTATCTCGATCCGGGAACGGGAAGCTACGTCGTACAGTTGGCGATCGGCCTCCTGCTCGGGTCCCTTTGGGCGATCAAAATGGGATGGCACCGGATCAAGGCGTTCCTGCGAAAGTCCTTCGTGCGAAACGGAGTGGACAAGCAGCAATGACGGCGACGCCGGTCGCCGGCTCGTTTCGCGACCCCAGCGGCTTCGTATACCGGCGGGATGGCGTCCTCTATCGCCAGATCAACCGAAGCTACAGGCCCGATTACGAGAAGCTCCTCTCCAGCGGACTTTACGACGCGCTGGTGAAAAGCGGACTGCTGGTCGCACACCGCGAGGCCCCGCTCGAGGTCGCCGCGAACGCGGAAGCTTTCCGGGTCATCATTCCCGAGCTGGTCCCCTTCATCTCGTACCCCTGGGAGTGGTCGTTTTCGCAGCTGCGGGACGCCGCCCTGGCCACGCTTGAAAGCCAGCGGGTCGCGCTCGATCACGGCATGATCCTCAAGGACGCCGCCGCTTTCAACGTGCAGTTTCGGGGCTCTAAACCGGTCCTCATCGACACTCTTTCATTCGAAGAGCTGAAGGAAGGAGAGCCCTGGGTTGGTTACGGCCAGTTCTGCCGTCACTTTCTCGCGCCCCTCGCGCTGATGGCGCACGTCGACGTCAGGCTGCAACAGCTTCTGCGCGTCTACATCGACGGGATTCCGCTGGATCTGGCCAGGAGTCTGCTGCCGTCGCGCAAGTGGTGGGATCCCTCGCTTCTCATGCACATCAACGTGCACGGCGCGATGAGCAGTCGCGTAGCCGGCTCCGGGATCGAGGTGAAGAAGCACCGGAGGAAGATGAGCCTCAACGCGCTGTACGCGTTGACGGACAGTCTGGCGAAGGCGGTGCGCTCCCTCCGTTGGACCCCGGCTGGCGAGTGGTCCGACTACTATGAAGATCCGGAGATGACCTCCGACGAAGCAACAGGGGAGAAGGCCGGAATCGTCGAGTCGCTGATTGGCTCCGACGCAGGAGTCGTCTGGGACATTGGCTCCAATACCGGCTTGTACAGCAACGTGGCCGAAAAAAGTGCCGATCTCGTAATCAGTATCGACGGCGATCCGGGCGCGGTGGAGCGCAACTACCTGGCACTTCGCAGCCGGGGCGGCGAGAAGATCATTCCGCTGCTCGTGGACTTCTCGAACCCGACGCCCGCACTCGGATGGAGCTCGAGCGAGCGTGAATCGCTGCTGGGGCGCGGCCCTGCCGACACGACTCTCGCGCTCGCCGTCGTTCATCATTTCGCCATCAGTAACAACGTCCCTCTCGAACGGTTGTCCGACTTTTTCTCAGCGGCGACGCGCCGAACACTCATCATCGAGTTCGTACCCAAGAGCGACGAGAAGGTCCGCATCCTCCTGCGCAATCGCCGGGATATTTTCGACACTTACGACGAGGAGCATTTCCGGACCGCCTTTGAGCGCCATTTCCGTATCGCACAGCGCGCGCCTCTGCCCGGAACGGATCGCGTGCTCTTCCGGATGGAGAGATCGTGAGGTCGTCCTCGCGTGCGATCCCCCTGCATCCCCTTCTTTTTACACTCTTTCCCATCGTCTCTCTCTACGCCCGCAATCGAAGCGAGATGATGCTGCGTGATGCGGCTGCGCCCGCGGCGATCGCCGTAGGCGTGTTCGGGATGCTATGGGTTCTGCTCTCGCTATTCTTTCGCGATTGGTCGCGCGGCGGAATCATCACGACGATCGTGACTCTCGTCGTCTTCTCCTGGGCGCCGCTGGACGCCACTCTGGCGAGTCGTTCAGTCGAACCATGGTTCACCGCGACGCTTCTCATCGTCGTCGGTGCGGCGCTCATCGGGCTCATCGCCCGCTCGAAACGCTCACTCGCCCCACTCACGCGATTGGCAAACGTAGCGGCTGGCGGCGCTCTGGTTGCTGCTCTGTTCCCGCTCGTCGTCGCGTCATCTGCCGACCGATCGCCAGCACCGACTGCTGGGAGCCTTTCGGAGCTTACCGAGGTTGATCGCACTTTCGAGCGAGCTCTCGAGACCGACACCAGGCCCGATATCTACTATCTGATCTTCGATCAGTACGGCAGCGCCGAAGTCCTCGATAGTCACTTCGGCTGGGACAACGCGCCATTCGTCGAGTGGCTTCGCTCTCGGGGGTTCTTCGTCGCCGACCAGAGTGTGGCCAACTATCCTCGTACCGTTCTCGCCCTCGCTGCGAACCTGAACCTTTCCTATGTCCATCGCGAGACTCGTAAGGTGGCGAACTCGAAGGTCGACTGGCAGGCGTTGTTCACCCTCCTCGACGATCATCGGCTCGGGCGTTTCCTGCAGAGCCGGGGATATCGCTACATCCACCTGGGCTCCTGGTGGCCACTCACCGCCAAGAGCTCCATTGCCGATCTCAACCTTTACCCGCACGTCGTGGTCGACTTCGGCACATTGCTGTTCCGGAATACGATCATCTACGCCTTCGTCGAAGCTCGCGAGGAGAGCTATGAATTCCGCCGGGAGGTGTGGCGCACGGAGAGGGAAAAGCTCATTCGCCTCCCTGATCTCGCTTCCCGGAGCGAGCCGTCATTCGTCTTCGCCCACTTCCTGATCACGCATTCCCCATACGTCTTCACACCAGAGGGAGATTTCATTTCTCGCGACGCGGCCGAGGCCATGACCCGCGAACAGCTCTACCTTGCCCAGATAGCGTGGACGAACCGGGAGCTCATGCGCATCATCGCGACGATTCAGGAACGGGGCCGCACGACAGGACGCATGCCCGTGATCATCGTTCAGGCGGATGAGGGTCCGTATCCAGACCGAATCCTTCGCGATGGGGAGGGGTTCCGGGACAATCCTGAGCCGAGCTTCCAGTGGCGGACGGCCACGGCGGAGGAGTTCGCCATAAAATCGGGCATCATCAACGCGATATTTCTTCCCGAAAAGGACGCGGACACGCTCCTCTGGCCGTCGATTACCCCGGTCAACACCTTTAGGGTCATCAGTAACGCCTACTTCGGCACGAGCTTCCCGATGCTTCCTGACCAGAGGTTCGTTTACGAGAACGAATACGACAGGAACCGGTTCTTCCGCATGGAGGATGGGCTTTGGGTTGAGGACGCGGCGACTGCCGATCCATGAGTCGAGGTCAGCTCGACCGGGTTCTCCACGACCTGCAGGCATTTGTGGCGGCTTCAGGCCCGACTATGCAACGGGCCATAACCAGTCGAAGGCCAGGGCAATGGCGAACGCGGAGACTCCGGCCAGCACGGCCAGCGTCACTGCGTTCCAGACAGAAGCCCGCCACCCGC
The DNA here is from genome assembly GCA_046260175.1 of Thermoanaerobaculia bacterium. Classification (GTDB taxonomy): domain Bacteria; phylum Acidobacteriota; class Thermoanaerobaculia; order Gp7-AA8; family Gp7-AA8; genus JBHEPS01. Next base: position 3,336 of record JBHEPS010000027.1, on the reverse strand, counting down.
TTCGATCGCCGACCAGCCACGTGGCGAGCACCACGACAACGCCCGTGATTCCGGAAGCGAGGGGGTCCCACAGAAAGTGGCGAAGTGGAAAGAAGGTGAGCGGGAACACGACCGCGAAGATTCCAATCATTCGGTAGAGCCCGCGCTCTTCGCTCGTGAGACCCCCTGACTGATCATCCCGCTTCGTCGCAACGTCACCTGCAGATCCCATGCGATCTCCTTTGTTCGCGGCGCCGACCCGCAGGCAAAATTGTACCGCGCTGGCGTCGCGGCACGATTGGGGCGTCGGGCGCATCGTTCGAGTCAAGCGGCGCCGCTGCGGAACCTCCGATTTATCAGAGGCTCCCTAGCCGGAACGCCGCCACCAGGACCAGCCCGCCGAGAGCCGCGGACGAAATCCCGAGCAGCGGCAGGAAGCGAAGGGCCTCGGGTACAGCACGCTGAGCGAAGCGACGGTGCCAGCGCCACGGGACCAGCAGAAGGCCCGCCGTGGTGGCGAGGAGGATCCAGCCAGCAACGCTGAACACGTGCGGGAAAAGCATGTGTGGCGCATGGAGCAGGAAAGCGCCGCCGACGAGAAAACGGACCGCGAGTTCCGCGTAATGCTTCGACGGCGAGCCGGCGAATCCCAGTAGGAACCCACTGGCTTTCGACGGGGTCAGCAGAAATGCGGCCCCGAGAGTGACAAGGAACACACCGGCAGCAACCACGATGGCTAACGCCATGAATGCAATCAACAGTATCGGCCAATTCATTCGTGAACCGCGAACACGCCCCTGATCTCCGGAACGTCCTCACCGTGTTCAAGCCTGTCGGCGAGCACCCGAAAAGCAAGAGCCTTGGCCTTCGCGACCACCTCGTCACGGGTTGCTCCGTACGCAAGAACTCCCGGCAGATCAGTGACTTCACCGATCCATCGGCCGTCGTCTTCGCGTTCGATCTCTACCGTGAACTCGCTCATGCGCTCATCCTACAACCGATTGTCACCGGGCCCGAAATCCCGCCGTCTAACGCTGGCGATCAGTGGCCGGGCGAACCGGCGGCAAAATTGCGAAAGCAATTTTGGTGACGATTTGAACGGTCCGCTGCATCGCTATTGTTAGCTCCCGCCTGCGGTTGCTCAGAGATCACGCTTTCAATCCACCCTTTGTAATGACTTAGGCGGACATTACAACTGATTTGCCCATAGTGCCCGGGCGTCCTGATAGCGCTTTGCGGATCTGCCCATGAAGTTAGTCCGGCCAGCAACCAATGCTTCTCAGCCCGGATAAGGATTGGACCGCCGCTGTCGCCACTTCCTGACCCGCCCTCAAGGGGTAGGGCGTCCGACGGCTTGTCGAACACATAGCATAACCAGCGGTCATGGGCGCTCGTAACTTTGTTGTACGCACGGCGGAGTTCAGTGCGGTGGGGGCTACCAAATTCGTACCCAGTGACTCCGTTTCCCGTAGCACCTTTTCCTACGATCGTAATGATTTGACCGAACTCGTCATCGCTCTTGTTAATTGCGACCGGAGAGACGTCAGTAATCGGCTGTGCCAATTTGAGAAGTGCGATGTCATCTGAGGAGGAGAGCAGGACCCTAAAAAGCGTCCAATCCCACGTGGCCAGCGCCTGGTCAAGTAACTCTTGCGGTGGCCTTTTGTATCCGGGGTGTATCACGAGACGCTCTACGTCTCTAGATACCCCGTTAACAGTTATCTGCTTGATTTGAGATTGCCAAGTGATCGCATGAGCGGCAGTAATAACCCACTGCGGAGCAATCAGTACGCCGTGCCCCTCGCCAGGCATATCAACGAGAGCAGGAAACTCAGACGGCGGAACTCGATACTTTGAGTCATCAACGTCATCTCGAATCACGATGGCGCTAGCGGTAGATGACGCCGCAAGCAGTGCGAGCAACAAAAAGCGAATCATGTGTGATGTCTCAAAGGGGGCTAACGACCTCGCGCTTCAGCCGCGCAGAGCCGCACGCGAGATGGTAGCGCACTCGAGACAGCGTCGGCGCGGGATGCGTCGGCTGCAAGCGCGAGTTAGCCGGCTGGTTCGCCACACGGAAGTTCCAACCATTAACAGATGGCGCGCTCGACTGGCGCCATCTGTTCGGGCGTGAGAGTGCCGAGGTGCCGGATGACATGCTTTGCCGGTACGGTGACGAGCCCTTGGGCGTCGAAGGCTCCGCTTTTCAGAAACCCCGGGTTGACGACCGCTTCGAACTTCGTGGATCTAGTGGCGGTCGTATGCGGGACTAGGCAGAGAAGTGCTCGATCAGAGTCGCCGATTCGAGCGCTCACGACCAGACAGGGACGGACCTTCGCGCTCATGCCGAGGTCGACGAGCCAGACCTTTCTGCGCGATGGATATTTCACTCGTCTTGCTCTCGTTCATCGTAGGAGAGGAAAACCTCGTTCGCAGCCGAGGTCATCTCATCATCGCCCGTAACGGGATACTCGAAATCCCGAGAAAGCCGAAGCAGCTCGGCAAGAACCTCCCGTTTCACAGGATCAGAGAGAGACCCGAACTCCTCGATGAGATGTTTCGCTTCGGCGGTCACGTTCGAATCTACCTCTCAAGGGATCGGGATATTCCGGACCCGTCTCCGGAGGCGCATTGGTCCGTCCAACGTCTTGCCGCTCAGCCGCGGCAACCGCACGCCGAAGAGTAGCGCACTTGCGCAGAACGCCGCGCGGTTGCCGTCGGCTGCAGCGGCGAGTTGGGCGGCGCCGCCGATCGGAGCTATTTGGTCAGTGCGAGGTACCAGCCGAATGGCTCACGAGTTGGTATTAGGTGCTTGCCGGCGCGATCTAGGAGATCGTCGACCCCGGTGAGCTGATATTCGTGCATCAGAATAACAACAGGGTGATTCGCCAAGTGAT
>JBHEPS010000027.1:0-450 GCA_046260175.1 Thermoanaerobaculia bacterium | reverse complement strand
TCGGCTGCAGCGGCCGAGTTGGACAGCGCCTACGAGCGTCTGATCATCCGTTCGTATTCCTCATGCGGCCCGATCCAAAACCACAGGATTCCTTCTGGAGCGTCCACGCCAAGCGTGCGGTATGAAGCACCGACCCGCGCGGACCAGTACCGGCCGACCCGTTTGAAATGCAGCGATGGATGATGCGGATTGGCTTTGAGGAGATCGAAACTTTCGCGTGCGATCTGCTGAACCTCTATCGGGAGCTCAGCGAACAGGCGCCAGAACTTGTGACCGGCTCGATGGGCTCAAAGCTCTTTCGTCTCGCCGCGAGCGTCTTCGGCGAGCGCGTCGTTGGCAAGCTGATCGAGTCGGCCATCGGTCACATCCTGCTCGAGCTGCCGATCCCAAGCCTGCCAGTCGTATTCGACGAACCAGGCACGGAACGCAGCCAGCTCCTCAGGCTTGAGG
>JBHEPS010000269.1:426-1000 GCA_046260175.1 Thermoanaerobaculia bacterium | reverse complement strand
CTTGTTGACGCCGGGATTCCTATTGTCGAGCTGCTGGCAACCCACACCTCAGCCTTTCCCTCCAAGGGGGATCTGCGCCGCACCATCAAGGGCAACGGCCTCAGTCTGAATAAAGCCAAACTGATTGATCAGGACTATCTGGTAACGGCAGCCGATCTGGTCGGAGGATCTTATCTTCTTGTCCAGAAGGGCAAGAAAAACTATACGATCATCGAAGCCCTGTAGTTGGCGTCATATTGATGACTACAAAAGGTACGCAAGATCAGCCGGTTGCCGACAGCGAAATTTTTTTAAAAAAAAGAGTTGACGCTTGAAGGGGCTTTGGTTATAACTGCGCTCCGTTGCCCAGCGAAACCGAGCGGCATCGTTAAAAAAAACGCACAAAACAGCAAAGAAAAATATTGACAAGTTGGGCTGGTTTGGTTAGAGTCCTTGCTTGTCGCTTCGTTTCGGCGGGGCAAAACCGGGTCTTTGAAAACTAAATAGCAGATGTTTAAAAGAGCTTGTAAGGGTTCAAGTTAATTGAACAAACAAAGGATACAAAACTTCAAGAAATATAATTGGAGAGTTTGAT
>JBHEPS010000269.1:0-416 GCA_046260175.1 Thermoanaerobaculia bacterium | reverse complement strand
GTCTGGAATTACAAAGTAACTTCCGAATATAGCAGCAGTCGTTTGACTGATGTTACAGAATCGAACTCGGTTTGCTCTCTTCGGAGAGCTTCAGTACAAAACTGGAGAGTTTGATCCTGGCTCAGAATGAACGCTGGCGGCGTGCTTTACACATGCAAGTCGAGCGAGGCCTTTTGGAGAGCTTGCTCTCCATTAGAGTCGAGCGGCGAACGGGTGAGTAACACGTGGATAACCTACCCCAAGGTCAGGGATAACACTTCGAAAGAGGTGCTAATACCGGATAAGCTCACGCTATCTTCGGATAAAGTGAGAAAAGATTTATTGCCTTGGGATGGGTCCGCGGTCCATTAGCTAGTTGGTGGGGTAATGGCCTACCAAGGCTTCGATGGATAGCTGGTCTGAGAGGATGATCAGCC
>JBHEPS010000268.1:0-1038 GCA_046260175.1 Thermoanaerobaculia bacterium | reverse complement strand
GAGGACGTGCTCATGCCCGCCGCCCTCGCCAGCATCGTCTGCTTCGCCCTCAACGCCGGTCTCCTCCTCTACATCTATAGGATGGAGCGCCGCTGAGTAGGGACCGGCTGCGCCGGTCCGGGTCGCCGTGAGGCGACCACCCCCGCGGAAGCCGCGGCGGTGGCGCGAGCGTTATGGGGGCGGTATTGCCGAACGCTTTTCGCCCCCATTGGCGTTGCGGTGATGTCGTTCGGTTGGTACGCGGAGCTGTCGCCTCACGGCGACCGGACCGCCGCAGGCGGTCCCTACCCGCACCATTCCCCGCGTCCGGGGATCCGGCGGTCCCGATGGTCGGCCGTATCGCTCCGCCCCGTCTGCTGCTAACATCCACCGGCAATTCAGAGCAAGCCTGCGGGGAGGAGCGCGATTTGACGACGAAAGAACGCTGGGGCACACGCGTGGGGCTGGTGCTCGCCATGGCGGGCAACGCGGTCGGCCTCGGAAACTTTCTCCGCTTTCCCGCACAGGCGGCCCAGAACGGCGGCGGGACGTTCATCATCCCGTATCTCATCTCGTTCGTGCTGATGGGGATTCCGATCCTCTGGGTCGAGTGGGCGATCGGCCGGCATGGCGGGCGGTTCGGCCATCACTCCGCCCCCGGCATGCTCGACCACCTCGGCAAGCAGTGGTGGCTCAAGTACGTCGGCGTCTTCGGCCTCTTCACGAACCTCACCGTCGCCGCCTACTACTCTTACATCGAATCCTGGACTCTCGCCTACGTCTGGCACTCGATCAAGGGGACGTTCCGGAACACGCCCGCGACCGAGTTCTTCCCGAATTATCTCGGGACGACGGCCGGTTCGATCTTCGCGCTGCCGGTCGAGGGGCTGATCTTCTTCGCGATCACTCTCACCCTCAACGTATGGATTCTCTCCAAGGGCATCGCGAAGGGGATCGAGACGGCCGCCAAGATCGGCATGCCGCTGCTGCTCCTGTTCGCGGTCGTGCTCGTGATCCGCGGGCTCACGCTCGAGCCGGGGACGGATCCGGGGGTGGTTC
>JBHEPS010000267.1:830-1068 GCA_046260175.1 Thermoanaerobaculia bacterium | reverse complement strand
GTACATGTCGCTCCTGGAGCGTTTCTTCAATACAGACGAGGTGAGTTTCTCGATACGCACGACTCATCCGGCCGTGGCAAATCCCGTGCATCAGTACAGCCGGTTCTCGGAAGCCGCGCAGGAAGTCGTCGACGCACGCGTCCATCTGGGAATTCATTTCCGTGTCGCCGATGAAGAAGGCCGCCGCCTGGGTGACCGGGTTGCCCACTGGACATTCATGAAGTTTCTGCGTCCGATA
>JBHEPS010000267.1:504-820 GCA_046260175.1 Thermoanaerobaculia bacterium | reverse complement strand
CCGATGTCCCCGTTCTTCGGTCGGACTGAAACCGGACAGTGGCGTTCGGCGGTTCCGATGCCGTTTCTTTATGCCGCCTTCACCAAGCCGTTCACCCTCGACCGGCCGTCGCAGTTCCGGCCGCCCCCGCCACCACCACTGAAAAGTGGACCGTATCTGCGCGATTACGATGAGGTGAAGAGCATCGGCTCATCCCTCGCGCATCCGAACCAGCACACCGATGCCGCGCTGTTCTGGACCGTGAACTTCGTAACGCAGATGAATGAAGCGCTGCGCGGAATCGCAGACGCTCGGGTTACGGATGTGGGAGACAGCG
>JBHEPS010000267.1:0-350 GCA_046260175.1 Thermoanaerobaculia bacterium | reverse complement strand
AAGTTTCTCCGTCCGATCCGCTGATCGCGAGTCGCTCGACCCCCTCTCCCCGCAGCGGGAGAGGGGTTTGGAGTCGCCTCGCCGGATCAAGAGCGGTGCGGGAAGTGGCCACGGCTTGGCTTCACCAGCCGTGGCCGGATCGTCCCCTGAGCCGCCATCCGCCCACCTTCACCATGCCGCGGTTGATGAGACCAAACCGCGGCCACGACGGTCTGAGCATGCAGACCCGGAGAGCAGCAACCGCACATCGATACACAACCATCCGATGGCGAAGGCTACTTCGCTGCTTTTCTGGAGCTCGACCGCGACCCTTTCGCGCGGGCGCCGCGGGCCATTGCCGTCTTCCTGGC
>JBHEPS010000266.1:686-1069 GCA_046260175.1 Thermoanaerobaculia bacterium | reverse complement strand
CGGGAAATGGTGAGCGTGTCCGCGGTTTGGTCTCATCAACCGCGGACACGTGAGGGTGGGCGGATGCCCTGCCATGGCGCCAGCGCTTTCGCGCGGGTGAGGCGTATGGGGTGATGCGTATGGTGGTGATGCGTATGGGGTCGGGTCCTGAATTTACCTTGGTTATTTGACTGTAGCGATCTTGCGGCCAGACCTACAATAACCAAGGTGAATTCAGGACCTGAACATCCATATCCTCGCTCCTCTTACCGCGGGCGCGATCTCGAGCAATGAAGCGGGGGAAGGATGAAGATCATGCGAATGCTAGCCGCGACACTCATTGCCTGCTGCGCAGCTCTGTCTGCAGGTGACACGACGACCGAGGCCGTTCGAGCCAACTATCC
>JBHEPS010000266.1:0-569 GCA_046260175.1 Thermoanaerobaculia bacterium | reverse complement strand
ACCTGGACCGCGACGGAAAAGCGAATGATGTTGTCGTTCTTTACTCCAATGCCGGCGCCGGGTTGCTTTGCGCGATCCTCTCCGTTGACGCCGCGCCGGAACGGGTCTGCGCGAGTGTCGGAAAGTAGGTGTCAGGGCCGGAAAAGCAACTTTGTAGACCGTGAAACAGTTGTCTTTCTGGCCCTGACACCTACTTTTCCGCTATTCGTCAATCCTGATCCGGGCGATGGCCCGTGCTTCGATCTCCGCTCGCGAGAACGGGAGCCGGTTCCATCTCTGCTCGGCCCACAGCCGCTGGAGTTGATCGTAGTAGTACGGCGAGGCGGGATTGCTCGACTGCCCGAACAGGAGGACCGCGTCCGCTGCGGGGCCGCCCGCATCGAAACCGACGATCTGGACGTAGCTGGCGCCGTGAACCATTTCCGCATAGCCCTCCGCCGTGAGCTCAGGCGCCACCATCAGGTTCAGAACATCACTGATGTTGCCAGCGATCGGGATCCGCACACCAGCGCCTTGATCGCGTCGGCATCGAACCGGTTGCCGGGGAGCGTGTCGCGCCCGGCGAATCG
>JBHEPS010000265.1:0-1086 GCA_046260175.1 Thermoanaerobaculia bacterium | reverse complement strand
GCGAACGTCTAGTCCCTAGCCCCTGGCTTCTTCCCTGACTCCTAGTCCCTAGCCCCTGGCTTCTTCCCTGACCCCTAGCCCCTAGCCCCTGCTTTCTCTATCCTTCCTCCATGGACGACGTCGTTGAACGGCTCGTCGCGGCTTTGGGGGAGGCCCGCCGGCCCGTGATCGTCACTGGAGCCGGAATCTCCGCCGCCAGCGGCCTTCCGACATTCCGCGGAAATGATCCCGATGCGATCTGGTCGAAGGACGTAACCGAGATCGCCACGGCCGCCTACTTCCGCGCTGACCCGGTCGGGTGGTGGCGCTGGTTCGATCGCGTATTCGCGGGGGTCCTCGACGCGGAGCCCAATGGAGCTCACCGAGCGATCGCGCGGATCGAGGAGCTCATCACGGCACGCGGCGCCGATTTCCTGCTGGTCACACAGAATGTGGATCTCCTGCACGAACGCGCCGGATCGCGGCGCATGGTGAAGATCCACGGGACCGCTGACCGGCTCCGCTGTTCGCGCGGCGGTTGCGTGCATGGCGAGCCGGAAGGCTCCCTCCCACTCGCACCGGCCGCATTCCAGGCGTTCCGCGAGTTGCCATCCCTGGAGACCGTGCCGCGATGCCCTGCCTGCTCATCGCTCGTGCGCGCACATGCGCTCCTCTTCGACGAGTACTACACCGCGCACAGCGACTACGCTTTCGAGCGCGTGGAGGCCGCGCTCGATTCGGCCGACCTCATGCTCTTCGCGGGTACCTCTTTCTCCGTCGGCATCACGGCACTGGCCGTAGAGAAGGGACGCGCCCGGCACATTCGGATGCTCTCGATCGATCCATTCGGCAAACCCCCGCGCCCGGTCGAGCATCTTGAAGCTCCTGCCGAGGCAGCCCTCCCCGAAGTCGTAACGGCCATAGAGGCAGGGGCTAGGGACTAGGGGCTAGGGACTAGGAAGAACAACGGCAACATCAGAGGTGGAACCTTCGTCGCTCGAGTTTTTGCTGTTGTTCTTCCTAGCCCCTAGCCCCTAGTCCCTAGCCCCTGCTCTTACGGTCCCAGTCGCGTGATCTTCCAGGCGTCCGCCGTCCGCTCGTATCGGA
>JBHEPS010000264.1:0-1102 GCA_046260175.1 Thermoanaerobaculia bacterium | reverse complement strand
TGCATCGGCCGGGCGAGCCCGGAGAATTCATCACCGAGGACTCGCCGATTGAGGCAACGTGGGCGTATCCGGCGTCGAAGGTACAGACCGAGCAGATTATCCACGACGAGCGAGGCGGCATCCCCGCCGTGCTGTTGCGCATCTCCGGGGTCTACGACGACGGCGGCCATTCCATCCCGCTAACGAACCAGATCCAGCGCATCAACGAACGCGACCTCACCAGCCGCGTCTACTCGGGCTCGACGGCGCACGGCCAGTCCTTCCTGCACATGGACGATCTCGTGGACGCCATCGAGAAAGTCGTGGACCGTCGCGCCCAACTGCCACCGGAGATCCCGATCCTCCTCGGCGAGCCGGAGGCGCTCAGCTACGACGAGCTGCAACACACGATCGCGCGCCTGATCCACGGCGAGAGCGGGGAGACCATCGGCTCTGGCTCCCTTCGCGAAGGCGGGCGCATGGGTTCTGGACCAGGTCCCCGGCCAGGAGGCGTTCGTCAAGCCGTGGATGATCGACCGCGCGAACGACCACTACGCACTCGACATCACGCGCGCCCGGACGCTGCTCGATTGGGAGCCGAAACGCTCGCTGCGCGAAACGCTGCCCAAAATGGTCGCGGCTCTGAAAGCGGATCCGATCGGTTGGTACCGCGAGAACGACCTGGACGCTCCGCCGGATCTCGAGGCGCCGAGCCTGGTGAGCCCGGAGCACACGGAGCACGGCGGCCACGCGCCGTCACCGCCACGGCATCCGGCGGCGTTATCCCCTGGCGTCGGGATGCCGTCTCACGCGGCGATGGCGCCGTCTGCCAACGAAGCGACGGTGGCGATGACGCATGCGCAGGGCCCGTCCTGGCCGCACTTCGCCAACATGATCCTGGGCCTCTGGCTCATCACGACTGCCTTCGCGCTCGGGTACGCCAGCGTGGGACTCCGGACAAGCGACGTCGCGAGCGGCTCGCTCGTCATCCTGTTCGCCGTGCTGTCGCTCTCACGCCGGCCGTTCTGGAGGCTGTGGGCGCCGTGGGCGAACTCGCTCGTGGGCGTCTGGCTGCTGTTCGCTCCTCTCGTCTTCTGGGCGCCCGCGGCCGCCTACTCCAACG
>JBHEPS010000263.1:0-1120 GCA_046260175.1 Thermoanaerobaculia bacterium | reverse complement strand
CGCAGTCGCGGTGTGGGCCGAGTCAGGATACCTCGGAACGGGCGAAAAGTTGCTTTTCCGGCCCTGACACCTACTTTTTCTGCTGACACCTACTTTTTCGTCTCGAGCCCGGCGGTTCGCCTCGTCTCGATCAGCGCGAATGAGCCGCTCGATGACGCCGACGTCGAAGGCGCCGAGATCGGGACCGACGACCGGTCGTGCTGCGAGCAACTCGCAGTGGAAAGTCGCCCGGGGGGCGCACCTACACGATCACGACGGGGCCTCTCGTCTTTCGGCGTTCAGCTCCTTCTCGACTCGTGAACCTGCTGCGCCGCACGGACTCCCGATGCGAGAGCTCCTTCCATCGTTCCGCGGATGATGGTCGTGTGCTCGCCCGCGAAGTGGATTCTTCCGTGGGGACGCTGCAGAGGCTCGAGAAAGCGCATCACCTGACCCGGCGCGGGGGCCGAAAGGCAGGCGAGCGACTCCGGCTCCCGGCTCCATGCCTGTACGACGCCGCCTTCCACGTAGTTGGCGATCCCCGGATGCACTTCCTCGAGAGCGCGAACGGTATGTTCGATGATCGCATCGTCGCTCTCCGCCAGAATGCTGCGCGCCCGCTCGCCGGCGTGCTGGCTCTCCAGGATGGCTCGTTCCGAGGCGCTCCCTTCTCTTTCCGGGGGATGCGTGTAGACATGACCCGCGGGGCGATCAGTGAGCGCGGAGCCGGTGACTCCTTCGTCGTGCCAGAAGCCGCGTTGTACCTGGACGTAAGTCCGCGTGATGTGCAGGTAAGGAAGCTCGGCAATTGCAGTTTTTTGATCGGCAGGAGGCTCCGGCTCGATGCGGACCCCGCGCAGCACGGTCGCCGGGAGGGTGCAGACGACTCGGTCGCCACGGAACGTGGCCGGGCTTCCCGCGCGGGTGGCGACGATCTCGACGCCCGATCCCGTGTCGCGAATCGCGCGGACACTCGTTCCGTAGTGGATGCGTGAGGCCAGCTTCGCCGCCATCGCCGTCGGCAGACCGTCGTTTCCTCCCGCGAGCGTGAACGGCATTCCGGTCGAAAAGAGCGCCACGTCCGAGACGATGGATGAGAGGGCGGAGGCCGAATCGATCGACAGGCCGAACCACTGCGTGT
>JBHEPS010000262.1:0-1150 GCA_046260175.1 Thermoanaerobaculia bacterium | reverse complement strand
CGGCCAACGCGATCCTCGCATTTTGAGTTCCTTCGTCGGCTGCGCCTCCTCAGGACGACGGGATCGTTCTTGCTCGTGCTTTTGATTTTCCTGGCCCCTGACCCCTAGTCCCTGACCCCTGCCTTTATCCCCTAAACTCCGGATACTCTGCCGGTTTCTTCGTGCCGCCGAGGACGAACACGAGTGCGAGTCCGGCGACGAATCCTCCGATGTGGGCCCACCATGCGACGCCGCCTGCTTCGGACGCTCCGATGGAGGCCACTCCGCTGAAGATCTGGATCGCGAACCAGAGCCCGAGGATCAGGAGCGCGGGAAGCTCGCGAACGGCGATGAAAAATCCGATCGGGATCAGGGTCATCACGTGGGCGCGGGGGAAGAGGACGAGGTAGGCGCCGAGGACGCCGGCGATGGCGCCGCTTGCGCCGATCGCGGGAAGGCCCGAGCCGGCGTTGAGCAGGGCGTGAGCCATGGTCGCGGCGAAGCCGCAGGCGAGATAGAAGACGAGGTAGAGGAAGTGTCCCAGCCGGTCCTCGATGTTGTCGCCGAAGATCCAGAGGTAGAGCATGTTGCTGCCGATGTGAAGCCAGCCGGCGTGGAGGAACATCGAGACGAGCATCGACATCCCGTCCGCGCCCCAACCCCCGGCCTGCCAGAATCGCTCGGGGACGAACGCTACGCTCGCGAGAGTACTCTCGAATCGCACTCCGAGGGAGAGCTCCCATGCGAACGCCGCGAGGTTGAGGGCGATGAGGATGTAGTTGACCCACGGGGTCGAGGTTCGGGGGTTCCGGTCTCGAAGTGGAATCATGGCGCGTGAAGTCTCCTATTTGCGCATCTGCATGGCGTGACGCAACTCCCGCGCTGTCTCTTCCGGAGGGACGATGTTGACCGGAATTCCGGTCGCGAGCTCGAACCCTCCGTCGAGTGCGAGGCGAGGGACGAGGTCGACGTACCAATGAAACGCCTCAGCGCCGGCGATCCGCAGTGGGGCGCTCTGGATGATGAGATTCCAGGAGGGCGAGCCGAGTGTGTGGTCGAGCGCGCGTGTGGCGGCGCCGAGTAGCGCGGCGAGCGACTCGATCTCCTGTTCGCCGATCTGTCCGAAATCGGGCGAGTGACGCCTGGGCTGGATCCTGATCTGGTACGGCGA
>JBHEPS010000261.1:0-1162 GCA_046260175.1 Thermoanaerobaculia bacterium | reverse complement strand
GTATGTCACCTCGAGGGGCGAGGGGTGAGGGACGAGGGGTGAGGGGTGAGGGACGAGGACGCTGTCATCCTGAGCCGGCGAAGCACGGCGAAGGATCTCCAAATGCGAAAATGGCGAGAGAGAACGATTCTCTCATTTTGAGATCCTTCGTCGCGCTGCGCGCTCCTCAGGATGACCCCTCGCCCCTCGTCCCTCGTCCCTCGCCCCTCGCCCCTCGCCCCTCGTCCCTCATCTCATGCTCTTTCATCGCGATTCTCCAGTTCTCAGCGTGCGTAGCGGTTGAACAGATCGGTGAGCTCCTCGAACATCTTCTCGGAGCGGGCGGGGTCGGATGACTCGACGGCGTCGGCGACGCAGCGGCGCAGGTGGCTCTGCAGCAGCATGCGCGCGGCCGAGCGGAGCGACTCCTGGACCGAGGACATCTGGACCAGGACGTCAGCGCAGTAGCGCTCCTCCTCGATCATCTTGTGGATTCCGCGGAGCTGCCCCTCGATGCGGCGGAGCCGTCCGAGGAGCTTGTCCCGACCGGCTGGATCGAGCGAGCTGGCGTGGTGAGAGCAGACTTCGGCGTGCGGTCTTGTCTTGGCCATGGTCAGGCCAATATAGGGTAGGGGGGTATGGTATGTCAAATAGGACGAATAGGACGAATAGGACTCATAGGACGTATAGGACCCCCTTCGGTCAAAGCCCTCTTTCTATCCGTCCTATCCGTCCTATCCGTCCTATTCGTCCTATTCGTCCTATTGGTCCTATTGGTCCTATCTACTCCCGGGAAGCAAACTTCAGATCTTCCTCCCCGACCGTTCTCTCCCACACCCCCACCCCCACCGCGTTCACGATCCGTATCGTCAGACGCCGCTCTCTCCGCGGTCCCGAGAACTCCAGGAGCGCGAAATTCCGCTCGGGAAAGTACGTCCCAGGCACCACCAGCTCGTGGTCCGTTCCCTCGCGCGCCTGGGCAATGCCCGCGGTCAACGGGCTGGTGGTCAGGTCGTAGAGCGGATAGCCCCCCTCCACGTCCTGCTTCATCAGGATCGCGTGATGCCGGTCGCCGGTCACGAAGACCACGCCGTCGATGCGCGCCTCACGGATGAAGCTCATCAGGCGCTCGTAGTCGGCGAAGTTCGGGAGGGCCTCGTCGTTCCCGGCGCGGTTGAGCTCC
>JBHEPS010000260.1:369-1179 GCA_046260175.1 Thermoanaerobaculia bacterium | reverse complement strand
TTCCGCGACTACATCCGCGCGGGCGTGCCGCTGGTCGTGCTGGTGACCACGCTGATCATCGTGCTGGTGCCGATGGTGATGTGAGGCAGGGGCTAGGGACTAGGGACTAGAGGCAAGGGACTAGGGACTAGGGGCTAGGGACTAGGAAAATCAGGAACCAGACTGGCCCTACTAGTTGGAGGCTGTTTCGACGCGGGTTAGACTCTGCTTCACAACCGCCGATGAACGCGTGAATGGGGGATCGACCCGAGATGACTCGCCATGGCCGAAAACGTGCAGCCAGCCTTTGGCCCCTAGTCCCTAGCCCCTAGTCCCTAGCCCCATGACTTTAGACATCGCACTCACTCTCGGCGTTCTCGCACTGGCGCTGACCCTGTTCATCTGGGACAAGCTGCGCGTGGACGTTGTGGGTCTGATCGTCATGGCGACGCTGATGGTCGTGGGATTGCTCACGCCTTCCGAGGCCATCAGCGGATTCTCGAACGAGGCGGTGATCACCGTTGCGGCGATGTTCGTCCTCTCCTCGGGGTTGCTGCGCACCGGGGCGATCGACGTTCTCGGACGGTGGATCGCGCGGCTGGCCGGGAAGAGCGAGCTGCGTCTGCTCGTCGTCAGCCTCGCGATCATCATTCCGCTCAGCGCCTTCATCAACAACACGCCCGTGGTCGCCGTGATGATTCCGGTCGTGCTCGGCCTGACTCGGCAGACCGGCCTCGCTCCCTCGCGGATCTTCATGCCGATCTCGTTCGGGAGCCAGCTCGGGGGGACTCTGACCCTGATCGGCACGAGCACGAACCTTCTCGTCGCGGG
>JBHEPS010000260.1:0-359 GCA_046260175.1 Thermoanaerobaculia bacterium | reverse complement strand
CGGGTCTCGTGCTCGAGCTCGGGCTTCCTCGGATGAACCTGTTCGACATCACGCTTCCAGGGCTCATTCTGATGGCGACGGGAGTGCTGTACCTGCTGACCGTCGGACGACTGCTGCTGCCGACGCGCACCGCTGCGAACGACCTCGAGGAGACCTACGAGCTGCGTGAGTACATGACCGCGCTGCGTGTGACGGCCGACTCACCCTACGCTGGACGCTCTCTGCGGGACTCGCGATTCGGAGAGAACGTCGGGCTGCAGGTCATCGGCATCGAGCGCGAGGGACGGAGGATCATGCCGCGCGGTAGCAGCGTGCTCACACCGGGCGACGTGCTGATCGTGACGGGGAAGATCAAGGAC
>JBHEPS010000026.1:3503-24299 GCA_046260175.1 Thermoanaerobaculia bacterium | reverse complement strand
GCTCGTTGTATCCGAATCGGGTTTCCAACTGAAGCTGGCCGAGCCCCAGGGCCGGGATTCGGATCCCGCTGTCGTTGATCCCCTGAACGACCCGAGTGCCGTTCATGAAAATATCGAAATCGAGACGGTCGAGCCTGAGTGCGACCTTGTTCGGATTCTCCACGTCGATTGTGAAGCCAAGATCGACGGTCGAAGCCGAGAAGGGGATCGCCAGGTCGACGCTTGGACGGACCGATCGGATGCGGTAGGTGGGATTCTCGATCTCCAGCACGTCCCGCAGCGTGTTGCAGCCCGAGCCGATCAGTGCGATCGCCAGCAAAGTGGCGGTGGTCGTCCATTTGAATCTCATGAACAGGGGCTGGTGCAAGCGAACGGCCATCTTCGCAGACGGGTCACTCGGCCCGCAAGCTTTTGATGGGGTGGAAGTTAACGCTGGCCGCGACCCCGCTCCGGAAGGGGAGTTGTTCCCTCGAGAGGACGGAAGTTGCCGAACACGGTCAGCCGCCTGTCGCGAGATTCCCGCGGTGAGGGGCGGGACCAGGGCATCGCGGGCGCCCGGCTCCACTACAATGCCATGGTCCGCCCATTGCAGCTCAGGGCGCGGATCCGAAGGTCAGTCCCAGGGGGCCGGTTGCAAGTCAGCGCCATCATCGCCGCGTACAACGAAGAACAGACCATCGCCGGGGTTCTCTCGGCTTTGCAGCGGAGCTCGTTGATCGACGAGATCATCGTCGTCAGCGACGGGTCGACGGATCGCACCGTGGAGATCGCGCGTCACCACGGCGTCCAGACCATTTCCCTGTTCCATAACCAGGGGAAGGGCTACGCGATGCGGATGGGTGTCGAGTATGCCAAGGGAGAAGTGCTCTTCTTCGTCGACGGCGATATGCTGGACATCACCGACGAACACGTGCAGGCGCTGGTCCGGCCGGTGCTGGAGGGAAAGTGCGAGATGAACGTCGGCGTGCGGCATCGCGGCGCGTTTCTCGATTTCTTTCACCTCCGGCTGAATTTCGGGCCCGTGCTTTCCGGGATCCGAGTGATGACCCGAGAGGTATTCCGCTCGGTGCCGGTGCAGTATCTGGAGCGTTTCAAGATCGAGCTCGCCCTGAACTACTTCTGCAAGCGAAGCGGTCTGCGGCAGCGCAACACGGTGATCCGCGATCTCGGCCACGTGACCAAGGAGAAGAAGCGTGGGTTTGGCTCCGGATTCGTCAGCCGCTGGGCGATGACCCGCGAAGTCATCCTGCTCCACTTCGATCTTTACGTCTTCCAGTCATGGAAGTGGTCGACGCCCACCGAGCGCCCCCGGGTCGACTACGAGCGCTACGAGACCCGGTGAGATGTCGCGGAGGGCGGCTATAATGCTCCGTTTTATCGCGTTGCCGGGGTACGCCGTCCATGAAGAACGACACAGACTCGTCTGAAATCTCTGCCATGACTCCGTCCGAGCAGCTCGACTATCTCGCCAAGGGAACGGTCGACCTCATCGAGCGGGAGGAACTGCGCACCAAGCTTGCAATCGGACGCCCGCTCACCGTGAAAGTGGGATTTGATCCGACGGCGCCGGATCTTCACCTCGGCCACACCGTCGTGATCCGCAAGATGCGGCATTTCCAGCTGCTCGGTCACCGAGTGATTTTTCTGATCGGCGACTTCACGGGACTCATCGGCGACCCGACTGGTAAGAAGGCGACCCGCCCCGCGCTCACCCGAGAAGAGATCGAGGCGAATGCCGAGACCTACCGCCGGCAGATCTTCAAGCTGCTCGATCCCGAAAAAACCGAAGTGAGGTTCAACGCGGAGTGGCTGGGAAAACTCGGGTCCGACGGAATGATCCGACTGGCGGCGAAGTACACGCTGGCCCGCATCCTCGAGCGCGACGACTTCCGGCGGCGCTTCGAGTCGCACCAGCCGATCGCATTGCACGAGCTGCTTTATCCACTCGCCCAGGGCTACGACTCCGTGGCACTCGAGGCGGACGTCGAGCTCGGAGGCACCGACCAGCTCTTCAACCTCCTCGTGGGGCGCGACCTCATGCGGGAGTTCGGGCTCGCTCCGCAGGTCGTTCTCACGCTCCCCCTTCTCGAGGGCCTCGACGGAGTCGACAAGATGTCGAAGTCGCTCGGTAATTACATCGGCATCGACGAAGAGGCCGGGCAGATCTTCGGGAAGGTCATGTCCGTCTCGGACGCCCTGATGTGGAAGTACTACACGCTCTGCACCGATCTCACGCCCTCGGAAGTTGCGCAGAAAAAGGGCGGCGTCGACTCGGGAGACCTCCATCCGATGGAAGCCAAGCGCGAGCTCGCGCGCTCGATCGTGGCCGATTTTCACGGGAGGGAGGCGGGCGATGCGGCCGACGCGGAGTTCAGGAAGGTATTCAGCCAAAGGGAGCTGCCGACGGACATCGAGGAGAAAGAGCTCCCGGCCTCCGATCCGATGCCCGTGACGAAGCTGCTGACGCTCGCGGGACTCGCTCCCAGCGGTAGCGAAGCGAAAAGGCTCGTCGTCCAGGGAGGCGTGAGCATCGATGACGAGCGCGTCTCGAGTCCCGCCTCAACCGTCGATGCTTCGCCCGGTCGCAGCTATCTGCTGAAAGTCGGAAAGCGCAAGTTCATGCGGGTCACATTCGTCGAGTAGTCCACTTGAAATGAAAAAGGGGCGGCCACGGCCGCCCCTTTTCATTCTCTGATGTGGTCGACTACTTGAAAACGACCGGGATCACGAAATCCGATGTCGCAAAGCCGTCCGTGGCACGAACCACGATCTGGGCCGTTTTACCGCGATCGGAGCCCGACATCGACGCCTGAATCGTGCCGTTGGCGTCGATCAGGGCGAAGCCTGCCGGCGCTTCGAGCAGCGACAGGACCGCTTCGCCGGCCTGAGTCGGCAGCACGACGACGCGGAAGTAGTTCGGGAAAGGCCCGACGAAGATCGTGACCGGCTCGTCGAGAACTCCGTCCCCATCCGCGTCGGTGACGTCGACCGTTCCGTTTTCGTCGAGGTCGACACCGAGGAACTCGATGGCGAAGTTCTCACGAACCTCGAAGCCGGGAACGAAGGTCGGGTCACCCGTGGAGGACTCCACGATGCTTCCGTACACGAGCGCCTCCCCACTGAGAATCCGCGCGTGGATCGCCGCTCCGTCGGAGGCTTCGGCCCCGAGGAAGTTGGCGATCCCGTCGTTGTACTGCACCTGGGTACCAGCCTCGTAGGTCTCCGTTTTCTCCGTCAACAGGATTCCATCGGCGGAAAGCAGCCGCCAAGTCACCTCGGAGTCCTGAATGGCGAAAAGGCCGAAGTTGAATCGCGTCCCCTCGGAATGGGCCGGGCCGGTGACGACCGCGGTCGATCCGGAACGCAGCGTGGCCGTTCCCGGGATGGCCGGGATGTCCTGTCCGAATCGTCCGGAAGGGCCGACGTTCATGACCCGGCTGGTGACCGCGACCTGGCCCCGAGCTTCCTCGGAGATTTCGAGCCGAAGCGCTCCTGAACCGTTCTCGACGCCGAACAACTCAGAGATCGCGTTCTCGTAGGTGACCGTCGATCGGGCTGGCACGACGATTTCTTCAGAGATCGCCACGCCACCAGAGGGGAAGAATGTCACGGTGATCACCGCCACATTCGTCGAAGCATTGTGGAGCGTGATTTCTCCCTGCCACACACTGCCGTTGGCGCCGGGCAGGGTGCCGGTCACGGGGATGATCAGATCAGTGGCCGCTGCGAAACCGGAAACGGAGACGAGAGCGGCGAAAAGCAGGATTGCGAGACTGCGAAACTTCATGGGGTTTCTCCTTAGTTCGATTAGTCGGACCCGTTTGCTGGCGTGCCGTCTGGCCAGGTCGGCCGCCGCGGCGTCGGATCCGTATTCCGCAATCTGATACGGAGAGTGCGGGAAATATGTCTATGTAACATATTCAAAAACTAGGAAAGAAAATGATGGATTGTATTTAGGTATGAAAAAGCCTACGAGAGCCAGGCTGGCTCGGGTCGGGAGGGGACGCCATGCTGCGGCGTCAAACCTAGATACGAAGCGGGACGGGAGAGCGTTGGGGGAAGCTCGAATTCTCTGCCTGACGGAATCAGTGCCCCCAAGGTGCGGAGGTTCCTTAAGGCGCGCGGACGCCTCCAGATGAGAGGCGGCATTGATTTCGCTCGCGCGTTGGAGGATGGAGGAACTTTCCGAAGAGGAGCAACGGAGCTCGAAGCCGCCTCGCCGTCTGACGGTGATGAGCTACAACATCCGGGGAGGGCAGGCGGCGCTGCAGGGGACGTCCTATGTCGATTCGATCGGAGATCTGATCGCGTTGAGCGGGGCGGATGTCGTCGGTCTTCAGGACGTTCACAGGGAGACGTGGCGATCCCGTTTTCGGGATCAGGCGGAGGAGCTTCGCGCACGAACGGGGTTCGACCTCGCTTTTGCGCCGAGTATGGATCTCGGCCGAGGAGCCTGCGGCAATGCTCTTCTGACGCGGGGCACCATCCTTCATACGTTCACGCACCGGCTGCCGGGCAAGGGCGAGCCGCGGACGATGCTGGAAGCTCTGGTGGAGTTGCGCGGAGGGGTGTTCACTGCCTACGTGACACACCTGGCGGCTTCGGGGCGGCACGGCTCGGTGGCGCGACTGCGGCAGGCGTCGCATGCTTCCCGCCTGGTCAGAAGGAGCCGGCTCCCGTTCGTGCTCGCGAGCGACTTCAATTCGCCGCCCACGAGCAGGGAGCTGCGGATGTTCTCGGATCGCAGCAGGATCGTTTCGTGTCTGGAAGCGGTGGCGAAGGGTGAGATGACGGGAGAATGTCTCGACTACATCTTCGTCGACCCACAGTGGAGTGTGACGAAGGCACATGCGCTCGCGGGGGGCCCATCCGATCATAGCCCGCTGATCGCCGAGCTGGAGCGGCGAATACCCCCGGGATCGGATGGTAGACTCCCGCCCGATGAGTGAGAAGGAAAAACAGGCATGAGGTTCTGGACGATTGTGGGCATCACGGGGCTCGTCGTTGGCGCAGCGCTGGGGGTCGGTCTGTACACCTTCGCGTACGCGAAGGGAGCCTCCTACATGACGAACGATCCGGCAGCCTGCGCGAACTGTCACGTCATGCAGGACCATTTCGACGGGTGGCTGCACTCCAGCCACCGCTCGGCCGCGGTCTGCAACGATTGCCACACGCCGAGTGGCATGATCCCGAAGTACGCGACGAAGGCGTCCAATGGCTTCTGGCACTCGTTCGCATTCACGACGGGACGTTTTCCGGATCCACTGAGAATCAAGGAGCATAACCGGCGAATCACCGAGGGGGCCTGCCGGAAGTGCCATGAGGCAATCGTGCAGGGGATTGATCATCACAGCGGAGATTCGACCGGAAGTGACTCACTGTCCTGCATCCGTTGTCACCGCACCGTCGGACACGATTTCTGAGAGGGCACGACCCTCGGTATGGAGTGAACCATGACTGAACGCGACGAAACGATTACACCGAAGCGGAAACCCCGGAAGACGGTCATGCTGATCACCGTCACGGCAGTGGTCGCCGCTCTGCTGACCTTCGGGCTCACCGCCCTCCTGGTGAACATCTTCGAGAGGAAGGTGGAGGCGCGGAACCCGTTCTACCGGGTCGTCGACCTGAATGACGAGACCCAGGACCCCGCCATCTGGGGAAAGAACTTCCCGATTCAGTACGAGTCGTACTCGCGGACGGTCGATCAGGTGCGCACCCGCTATGGAGGGAGCGAGGCCGTGCCGCGCACCCCGACCGATGCGGACCCGCGCTCGATCGTCGCCCAATCGCGGCTCGAGGAGGATCCGCGGCTCAAGACGATGTGGGCGGGCTATGCCTTCTCGGTCGATTTCCGCGAAGAGCGCGGTCACGCGTACATGCTCGACGACCAGGTCTTCACCCAGCGGCAGACGGCAGCGCAGCAGCCGGGAGCCTGCCTGCACTGCCACGGCTCGATGTACCTCCCCTACATGAAGGCGGGCGACGGCGATCTGATCCGCGGTTTCGAGGTGCTGAACCCGCTTCCCTTTGCGGAGGCGAGAAAGCTCGTGACGCATCCCATCACGTGCATCGACTGCCACGACCCGGAGACCATGCAGCTGAGGATCACCCGGCCCGGCTTCCTCGAAGGAATCCGCGCGCTCAAGGCCTCGCAGGGAGTCGAGAACTACGACCCCAACACGATGGCGACCCGGCAGGAGATGCGGACCTACGTCTGCGGGCAGTGCCACGTCGAGTACTACTTCAAGGGACCCGAGAAGCGGCTGACCTATCCTTGGAACAAGGGCCTCAAGGGCGATGAGATCCTCGCCTATTACGAAGAGAGCGGATTCGCCGACTGGACGCATGCGAAGTCGGGAGCACGTGCCCTCAAGGCGCAGCATCCGGAGTTCGAGATGTGGAACCAGGGGATCCATGCACGTTCGGGCGTCGCCTGCGCCGACTGCCATATGCCCTACACGCGGGTGGGAGCCCTCAAGGTGTCCGACCACTGGGTTCGTTCTCCGGTACTGAACCTCGACAACGCATGCCGGACCTGCCACCACTTGAGCGCGGACGAGCTTCGCGAGCGCGTGTTCACGATTCAGGACCGCACGTACGAGATGCGCAACCGCTCGATCGACGCTCTCGTCTCGCTGATCGACGACATCGAAAAGGGTCAGGCATCGGGCGCGCCCGGGGACCGGCTCGATGCCGCCCGCTCTTTCCAGCGAAAGGCGCAGTTCCTGGTCGACTTCATCGAGGCGGAGAACTCGATGGGCTTCCACGCGCCGCAGGAAGCGGCCCGTCTGATGACCCAGGCACTCGACTACGTGCGAATGGGGCAGGTCGCTCTGAGGGATGGATCCGTAGCGCAGCCTGCGTCACCCGTAGGTCAGCCCAGCCTTCCGGCCCCG
This sequence comes from Thermoanaerobaculia bacterium, assembly GCA_046260175.1. GTDB lineage: Bacteria > Acidobacteriota > Thermoanaerobaculia > Gp7-AA8 > Gp7-AA8 > JBHEPS01. Next base: position 17,400 of record JBHEPS010000026.1, on the reverse strand, counting down.
GCCGCGGGAAGCTGATTCGTCAGTCCGGCTCGCCGAGCGCAGCCCGGTCGGGGATCTCGAACCCGTCGGGCTGCGTGAGGACGACCCCTTCCTTCTGCCAGCGGCTCATCAGCCGGATCGCCGTCTCCAGCGTGGTCCCCACCAGGTCGGCGATCTCCTGACGCGAGAGCGCCAGTGGGATTTTCACACCCTCCCCCTCCGGCTGACCGAGGCGGTCGGCAAGCGTGAGAAACAGGCGCGAGGTCCGCGATTCGACCGTACCGGTCATCTGCGCGATTCGTTTGTTGACCGCCATGAGGCGGAGGGTCAGTCCGGCGAGCAGTCTCCGCGTCAGCTCGGGCCGCGAGGCGAGAAGCTGAAAGAACTCACGCTCGGGCAGCCCGAGAAGCCTCGAGGGCTCGATGGCGACCGCCGTGGCGGGGAAGGGGCGGTTCTCGTACACCGCGACCGTCCCCACGGGCTCGCCACGGCCGAGGATTTCGATGATGATGTCGCGCTCGCCGGCGGCCTTGACGATCTTGACCTTTCCATCGACGACGAACCAGATCCGCTCGGCCGGGTCTCCTTCCCGGAAGATCACTTCTCCTCGGTCGAAATCCGCGATCCTGCAGAGGGGTTGTATGGCTTCGCGATCCTGCGGCGTGAGCGCTGCAAGCGTGGGAATGACGGAGAAGGGGATATTCATGCTGGTGGTGATTATAGAAGCAGTTCGGGGCGGGTCTCGATGAAGGCAATCGCATTCGACCTGTGGGAAACGATCATCACCGACACTCCGGAGACGGCCATGAAACAGCAGGAGTGCCGTCTGGAGCGGATGGGGGAGGTCTTCGAGAGGGGCGGCAACCCGGTTCTCCGGGACGCGCTCGAGGCGGCTTACCGCCACACGTGGGTCCGCTGCAACGACCTCTATTGGTCCCGCGACCGCGACATCCCGGCCCGAACCCAGATTCTTCACATGCTCGAGCCTCTTCTGGCCGACGGCGAGGCTCCGGAGCACCTTCTCGAGGAGCTCGAGCAGGCGTACGTCGGGGCGGCGGCCGACCATCTTCCCGATCTCGTGGACGGAGCCGCGGAGCTGCTTGCCGATCTTCGCGGGAGGTGGAGGATCGGCCTCGTCAGCAACACCGGGCGCACGCCGGGAGCCGTTCTCCGGGGAGTTCTCGATCGTCTCGGCATCGGCGGCATGTTCGACGTTGCCGTATTCTCGAACGAGCACGGCGAGTGCAAGCCCGAGCCGTCGATCTTCGCGCGGCTTCGGGAGGGGCTCGGTGTCGCTGCTTCCGACGTCGTCTTCGTCGGCGACAACCTCTTCTCGGACGTGTGGGGCGCGAAGCAGGCGGGGATGAGGGCTGTGCACTTCGATCCGCCGGTGCGGGGCACCGCCGTTGGCCCGGTCACCCGCCAGGTCGGGAATGTCCTTCCTGATGCGACGATCAACTCCCTCCGCGAGCTTCCCCCGATCCTCGAGGCATGGGCGCGATGATCTCGGAACCGTCGGTTTACAGGATCGGAGGGCTGACGATCGAGGGGAAGTCCCGTGCCGGCAACGAGACGTGGTTTCGCGTCCGCGAGCTCGGTCTGAGCCTGGACATCGGGCGCTGCCCGGACGTCCTGGTTGGATTGTCGAACATCCTGGTGACCCACGCGCATCTGGATCACGCTCTCGGCATCCCGTATTACGCGGCACAGCGGAGACTCTACCGGCTCGATGCAGGCAACGTGTTCATCCCCGAGGAGGCTCTGGACGATTACAGGGCGCTGATGGCTCTTCATGAGAAGCTCGAGGGAACGTCCTACCCGCTGAACCTGATCGGAATGAGGCCCGGCGACACGCACCGGCTGCGGAGGGATCTGATCGTGCGGGCGCATCGGGCGACGCACCGGGTGCCGGCGCGGGCGTGGGAGTTGTGCGAGCTTCGGCACAAGTTGCGGCCCGATCTGGCCGAGACGAGTGGTCCCGAACTGGCGCGGATGCGCGAGTCGGGAGAGGAAATCGAGACCTGGACCGAGGTGCCTGTGCTGTTCTACACGGGAGACACGGATCGCCGGCTCCTCGAGGAGAACGTGGCGATCTATCGGGCGCGGGTCCTGATCATCGAGTGCTCGTTCACGGCCGAGGGGGAAGAGGATCGCGGCCGGAAGTACACGCACATCCACCTCAGCGATCTGTGGGAGCATGCGGACCGGTTCGAGAACGAGTTCGTGCTGCTGACGCACTTCAGCCTCAGGGACACGCCGGAGCAGATCCACCGCCGGATCCGGAGAGAAGCTCCGGAGAAGCTGAGGGAGCGTCTGGTGCTCGCTCTCCCCGAACCGTACCAGCGGCTCTGAGCGAAACGCGGGGGGCTGGTCAGAGGGCGCGCCGATCCCAGACGCGCCCCGCCTTGCAGTGGTTCCGCGCGCTACTGGAACATCCATTGCACCAGCGTGCGTGACCGCGAAGTCGAACGGATATCGATGAATTCACTGACCCGGAAGATCGCATTTCTCATCTCGACCCTGATCCTGCTCGTCCCGACGGGAGAGCTTTCCGGGCGTCAACCCGCGGCCTCCGGGTCGACGCTGGACCAGCGGGTCCAGTCTCTTTTCAACGATCCGGTCGCTGCCCGGTCGAATGCGAGCCTGATGGTCGCTGAGGTCGAAAGCGGGAGAGTCGTGGCGGCGCGGAACCCGAACCGCCCCGTATCGCCCGCTTCGAACATGAAGCTGTTCACCTCGGCTGCGGGCATCGAGCTGCTCGGGCCCGATTTTCAGTTCCGCACGATCGTGGCGATCAAAGGAACGGTCGACCCGATCGGTACGCTCCATGGCGATGTGCTCATCTCCGGCCGTGGCGACCCCACGATCGGGGGCCGGTTCCACGACGGCGACGCCACCAGGGTGATTCGCCGGTGGGCCGCGGAGCTGCGGAAAGCAGGCGTCAAGTCCGTTGGCGGGAACCTCATCTTCGAGTACGGCTATTTCGACACCGAGTGGGTTCACCCGACCTGGCCCGAAGATCAGCTCGTGAACTGGTACGAGGCGCCCGTGTCCGCCCTTTCGATTCAGGAGGGGTGCGTCATGGTGCGCGTGAAATCGACCCAGCCCGGACAGCGCGCGATCGTCGAGCTCGAGCCGCCGAACGAGTATATGACCGTCGAGAACACCTGTGTGACGGGTCGCGGCCGCGGTGTGTTCATCACGAGGAAGCGCGACAGCAACACGCTCATCGTCAAGGGGAACACCCCGGCGAACAGCGGGCCGACCGAGATCTTCGTCACGGTTCTCTATCCCGTGAATTACTTCGCGAACGTCGTTCACTCGACCTTTGCAAGTGAGGGCATCAGCGTCCAGGGTAAAGTCCTTCTCACCGAGCGCGAGACCCGGGACGACTGGCGGACGGTGGCCGAGCACACGACGCCGCTCTCGATCGTCAACTTCGTCATCAACAAGAAGAGCCAGAACTACTACGCCGAGCAGCTCCTGAAAACGATCGGGGCCGAGAAAAAAGGGCGTGGGTCGTGGGAGAACGGAAGCGCTGCCGTGACCGAATGGCTCGTCGCGGAGGTGGGCGTCGCTCCCGAGGAGTACGAGATGATCGACGGCTCGGGAATGTCGCGGTTCAACCGCGCCTCGTCCAATGCCTTCGTCAAGCTCCTCCGGCACATGTGGACCCGCCCCTCGAGAACGGATTTCATCTCTTCGATGCCCTACAGTGGAGAGTCGGACTCCCGCCTTCGCCGCCGGCTCAGCCAGGCCCCTTTCGCCCGGAGCGTCTATGCCAAGACAGGCTACCTCTCGGGAGCCATCGGCCTTTCGGGCTACGTCCGTGGCCAGAGCGGCAAGATGTACGCGTTCTCGTTCCTGTTCAATGACTACAGGACGGGTGTTTGGGGCGTTTACAACCTTCAGGACGAGATCCTGAAGGAAATCGTGAAAAACGGCTGACGGGACGACCGGACGCGCGCCGGACCTGCAGGTTTCAGGACGTAACCACCCCGGGGACAGCTTCCCGTCCATCTGCCTCTCTCGCCCCTTCCGTCGGGCCCGCCATCTGGTATCCTCCGGCATGGCGATCGCGCTGCAATATCATCCCTCCGCCGACCGTTTTGAACCCCTCAAAAGGCAGGCTTCCCATGAGTGACTCGAAATCATCCGCCCCCGCTCTCGGCAAAGCCGAGATCCACGAGATCCGTCGCGACCAGCCGCTTCCCTCGGACCGGTTCCTCGAGGAGCCCCGCCTCGGGCTGACGTTCGACGACGTTCTTCTGGTTCCCGCGCGCTCCGAAGTCCACCCGAACATGGTCGACACGAGCAGCCAGCTGACCCGGGATATCCGCCTGAACATTCCGATCATCTCGGCGGCGATGGACACGGTGACCGAGGCGAAACTCGCGATCGCGATGGCCCAGCAGGGGGGGATGGGGATCATCCACAAGAATATGGCGATCGAGGCGCAGGCGGAGGAAGTCGATCGCGTGAAGCGCTCGGAAGCCGGCATGATCGTCGACCCGGTCACCATGCGTCCCTGGCAGCGGATCTCCGAGGCTCTGCAGGTGATGGAGAAGTACAAGATCTCCGGCGTGCCGGTGACCGACGCGCACGGCAAGCTGGTCGGCATCCTGACGAATCGCGACCTCCGCTTCGAGACGCGTTTCGATCTTCCGATCTCCGAGCGGATGACGAAAGACGACCTGATCACGGTCCCTGTCGGCACGACGCTCGAACAAGCGCGTGAGGTTCTCCACACCCACCGAATCGAGAAACTGCTCGTCGTCGACGACAACGGGGACCTGAAGGGGCTAATCACGGTCAAGGACATCCAGAAGGCGCGCCGCTATCCGAGCGCCTCGAAAGACCCGCTCGGCAGACTCCGCTGCGGGGCCGCCGTCGGAGTCGGAAAAGAGGGACTCGAGCGGGCCCGCGCGCTGATCGACGCGAAAGTGGACGTGGTCGTCATCGATTCGGCCCACGCCCATTCCGCGGGCGTGATGGAGATGATCCGTCAATTCAAGAAAATCTTTCCCGACACGCCGCTGATCGCCGGTAACGTCGCCACCGCGGAAGCGGCGCAGGATCTGATCGACCTGGGCGTGGATGGCCTGAAGGTCGGGATCGGCCCGGGCTCGATCTGCACCACGCGCGTGATCGCCGGCGCTGGCGTGCCGCAGATGACGGCGATCATGGACTGCACGCGCGTCGCCGAGAAGTACGACATCCCAATCATCGCCGACGGCGGCATCAAGTTCTCGGGAGACATCACGAAGGCGATCGCTGCCGGGGCTCAGTGCGTCATGGTCGGGTCGCTGTTTGCCGGAACCGACGAGGCGCCCGGGGAAACGATCCTCTACCAGGGACGGACGTTCAAGGCCTATCGAGGCATGGGCTCGATCGGCGCGATGCAGGCAGGCTCGCGCGATCGCTACTTCCAGGAGGACACCGAGGCCGCGAAACTCGTCCCGGAAGGGATCGAGGGCAAAGTCCCTTACAAGGGTTCCCTCGGAGCGATGGTGCCGCAGCTGGTCGGCGGCCTCCGTTCCGGGATGGGACTCGCCGGCGCCCGCGACATCGAGGATCTCCGCACGCGCTCGAAGCTGATCCGCATCACCTCGGCCGGCCTGCGGGAAAGTCACGCGCACGACGTCATCATCACCAAGGAAGCGCCGAACTACCGGATCGATCCGGACCCTGAGCGCTGAGGTTTACTCACCCCTCGAAGGCGGCCGCGAGGCCGCCTTCTCCTTTTCGCAGAGTCTGTTCAGTGAGGGAGAGATACGCATGAGCACACCCCGGTTCGACGACCGATGGCGCGCAGAGGCCCATCGGCTCGTCGAGATGCTTTTCGATCACGTGGGCGCGGTCGGGGATGGACCGGTGGTTCGCTGGGTGTCTCCCGGTGAGATGGATGCCGATCCGGCATGGCAGATCGACACCGTTCGGGCAGAGCCCTCGAGGCTCACCGATCTGGCGAAGACGCTCGCGGAAGGGTCGATTCAGCTTCACCACCCCCGTTACGTGGGGCACCAGGTCTGTCCTCCCTTCGCTCCGGCGATCCTTGCCGACCTCGCGATCGCCACGCTCAATCAGAGCACCGCGGTCTGGGAGATGAGCCCTGCTGCCACGACGATCGAAAAGAAGGTCATCCGCTGGCTCTGCCAGCTGGCCGGATTTCCGGATGAAGCCGGGGGGACGACCGTCTCGGGCGGCTCCGCGGCCAACCTCACCGCCCTGATGGCGGCGAGAGCCCGCTGGCTCCGCGACGCGGAGAACACGGGCCGGACGCCGGTCGTTCTCTGCTCTGCCGCCGCGCACTATTCGATTGCGAGGGCCGTCGCGATTCTCGGGAGCGGGATCCGGATCGTCGAGACTCCTTCGGATTCCGAAGGGCGGATCGACGTCGGTGAGCTGGCTCTCGCGCTCGACTCGATGGAGGGGAGCGACGAGTCTCCGATGGCGATCGTGGCCACCGCCGGGTCGACGGCCATGGGCGTGTTCGACGCCATCGCCCCCATCGCCGACCTTCGCGACCGCTTCCGGACCTGGCTCCACATCGACGGAGCTCACGGGGCGTCCGTGCTGCTGGCGCCCTCGCTTTCCAGTCTCGTCGACGGGATCGGTCGGGCCGACTCGGTCTCGTGGGATCCGCACAAGATGATGTGGATGCCGCTCTCGACCAGCGTGCTCCTCGTCCGCGATCGAAGCTGGCTGCGCGAAGCCTTCCAGTCCGACGCGACGTACCTTTTCCATCGCGATCGCGGCGAGGTGGATCTCGGTGCGATGACGATCCAGTGCTCCCGACGTGCCGATGCCGTCAGGCTCTGGCTCACGCTGAATACGATCGGTGTGGATCCCTTCAGGGAGGGGCTGGAGATCGTCGCGGATACGACGAGGAAATTTCATTTGATGCTCAGCGAGGCGACGGACTTCGAACCGCTTCACGCCCCGGATTTCAACATCCTCTGTTTCCGCTGGCGTCCCGCTGGAGTGATGGATGCCGATCTCGATGCGGCGCAGGAGCGGGCGCGACGGAACCTCGTGGAGAGCGGCGACGCGTGGGTCTCCATGGCGACGATTCGCGGCATGCGAGCGCTGCGAGTCACGATCATCAACCCGGCGACCAGCGCGGATGATCTCGCGGCGATCCTTGACGCGATCCGGCGCGCGGGAGATCGAGGCGAATGAGTGGGCGGGTCCGGTTCGTTCTCGTCGAGCCGCGCGAGGCCGGGAACGTGGGCGCGGCGGCACGGGGGATGAAGAACTTCGGGTTCACGGAGATGGTGCTCGTCGGCGAGATGCCGCCGCTCGAGCCGGTCGCCGAGTGGTGGGCGAGCGGCGCGGGCGACGTGGTCGCCGCTGCAGCCCGAGTCGAGAGTCTGGAGGCGGCGATCGCCGACGTTCACGCGGTGATCGCGACGACTTCTTCGCGCGAGCGGGTGGTCGAGAAGCCCCTCACGCCGGCAGGTGTGCGTGAGGTGCGCGAATCTCTGCCGGATGACCAGACGCTCGCGATCGTTTTCGGCCGCGAGGATCGCGGCCTGACGGCTCAGGAGCTCGCTCTCTGTGGACGGACTGCCGTCATCCCGACATCCGACCTCCACCCCGTGCTGAACCTGGCGCAATCCGTCACCCTCCTGGCCTGGGAGCTGTTCGCCCGGGCAACCGACTCCCGACAGCCGTCTCGGCCCCTCGCCTCCGCGGCCTCGGTCGAGCGCTTTCACGACTCGGCGCGGCAACTGCTGCTCGATGCCGGTTTCCTCGACCCGACCAATCCCGACCGCATCTACAACGATCTGAGGGAGATCGCGGCCCGAGCCGCCCTCGACGAGCGCGAGGTGACGATCCTCATGGGCATGGTCCGCCAGGTGAGGTGGAAAACAGGCGGGTAGGTGGCAGGTGGCCGCGGTTCTTTGCCGCGGCTCGCTACACCCCGGGGTTGCGGTTAGCGGCCCCCGGTCGTCCCCACCTTCTGGCCCGTTTTTCGCTCCCTCCTCGATCTCATGGCAATCCTGCCCGCCAACGAGCTGGAGATGATCCGTAAGGATTATCTGGACGACATGAAGCGGATGGCCGCGAACGTCCGCACCCACGCCGGCTCCCTGACCGAGGGAAAGCGGTTCAAGACTTCGTTTCCGGTCCTTCTCTACAGCGCCCATCAGATCAAGGGTTCCGGAGGGATGCTCGGTTTCCCCGAACTGACCGAGATCGGATCGAAAATGGCCGAGGTTCTCGGATCCTTTCTCGAGGAGTCGGAAGCGCGTCCGACCGCCGCAAGCCTGGCATCTTCGATGCTCGCGCTCTCGGCCGAGCTCGACGACGCTCTCGCCCGCGCCTCAGCGTGATTTTCCCGACTCCGTGAAGACGCGGTGAAGAAGAATCGCCGCCGCCGCGCCGACATTGAGGGAATCGATCCTCGGACTCATCCGGATTCCGACGGTCCGCGCACGGGCGCGTATCTCCTCCGAGACGCCCCCCCCTTCATTCCCGAAGACGATCGCCGCAGGGCGCCGTATGGCGATCTCCTCTCCATCTGCCTCCGCCGCGAACAACGGGATGGACCGCGCCTCGAGGAGGCGGACGAGCTCCCCGGTGGTGGTCTTGACGACCGGGACGAGCAGAGCCGCCCCGGCTGACGCACGCAGCGCTTTCGGGGCGAACGGATCGGCGGTCCCCTCGGTGGTGACGACCCCCGTGGCGTCGAACGCCGTGGCGAGGCGCACGATGGTGCCGACGTTCCCCGGATCCTGGATCCCGTCGAGGACCACGAGAAGGGGGACGACCGAAGCGAACAGAGCAGCGCTGTCGCTTTGCGGGCGACGGAACAGAGCAAGAACGCCCTGCGGGTGGCGCGCGTCGGTCAGTTCGCGGATCAGGGAGCGGGCGAGGGAGATGGTCGGAACGTCCGGATCCGGGGAAGCGACATCTTCGTCGAGCGCCCAGGCGAGCGGTACCCATCCGGCGCGCCTCGCATCGGCGATCTGCTTGGGCCCCTCGAGCAGGAGCTCCTGGTCGTGGGTTCGCGCTGCGTCGAGAAATCGCCGGAACCAGGGATTCTGGCGGCTCGTGATGCGCCCTTCAGGGGTGCGGGACAAGGAAGTTGATCTCCATTAGAATGGCCATTCTTTTCTGCGCGACACCGCGCGACACCAAGATCATAAGAGAAGGCGCCCCGGATGACCGAACGACAGACAGCTTTCCGCGGTTTTCGACTCGCTCCCCGCGTTTCGAGGATCCAACCCTCACCGACCCTGACCGTCATGAACCGCGCTGCGGAGCTTGCCGCAAGCGGTGTCGACGTGGTCGATTTCGGGCCGGGCGAACCCGACTTCATCACTCCGAAATCGGTCTGCGAAGCCGGCAAGCGCGCGATCGACGCCGGCAAGACCAAGTATACGAACTCCTCCGGTACGGATGCGCTCCGCGACGCGATCGCCCAAAGCTACAACAGGAGGCACGGGATCGCGGTTGGCCGGAAGAACGTCATCGCCGGAACGGGCGGCAAACAGGAGCTCTTCAATTTCATACTCTCGCTCGTCTCCGAAGGGGATGAGGTCCTGATTCCCAGCCCTTACTGGGTGAGCTTCCCCGATCAGGTCCTGTTCGCGGGTGGAGTGCCCGTGTACGCGCCTCTCGATCCGGCCAATAATTTCCGGCCTCGTCTCAGCGATATCGAGCCCCACGTGACGCCGGCGACCCGGGTCATGATCCTGAACTCGCCGTCGAACCCCACGGGCGCCGTCATCAGGGAACGCGATCTCGAGGAGATCGTCCGCTTCTGCGCCGATCGCGAGATCGTGCTCATCTACGATGAGACCTACGAGTTCTTCCTCTACGGGGACAACCGCCATTACACCGCTGCACGGTGGCTCGAGGAGTTCCCGGAGACGGTCGTGATCGTCAACTCGCTGTCCAAGACGTGGGCAATGACCGGCTGGAGGCTCGGATACGGCATCGCGCATCCGGACCTGATCTCCGCGGCCGCGAAGATCCAGAGTCACTCGACCTCGAACCCCTCCTCGATCGCGCAGTACGCGGCGATCGAAGCTCTCGAAGGGAGCGACGACGAGGTGAAGAAGATGCTCGAAGCCTACGTCGAGCGGCGCGCCTGGCTCATCGATGCCCTCCCGAAGATCGATGGAATCAGCTGCCTGCCGCCCGACGGCGCCTTTTATGTCTTTCCCTCGATTCGCAGCTTCTTCGGCCGGGCCGGGATCACCGATTCGGCGAGCTTCGCGACCTTCCTGCTCGAGAAGGCGAGGGTCGCGGTCGTGCCGGGATCGGCTTTCGGCTCCGATGACCACGTCCGGATCAGCTACGCCACCTCGATGGAGCGGATTCGCGAGGGGATCTCGAGAATCGCAAACGCGGTGGCCTCGATCTGAACGGATGAGCGAGCGGGGACACAAAGGCCGCAACATGGCGCTCTGGATCGCAGTGGCTGGAATCGCGATCGAACTGGTTGCGATCTGGCTGCTCAGGAGCGGCCGAATTGCCGTACCCGTCGCAATGCCGATCCTGATCGTCGGGATGTTCATGGCGTTCGTGCCCGCATTCGCGCTGATCCGCTCCAGGCGGCGGTAACCCCCGAGGCGCCGGGCCAGAATTCTCCCCGAGGGAATCGCGCTCCTCTGCTCCCCGTTTTCCCCGCCGGTGGAGATCCAGAGCCACCCATCCGTTTCATCCATCCACGAGGAGCGATTTCTGTGAAAAAAACCATGATCGGTGTGAGCATTCTGCTGGGGGCGCTGTCGCTCTCGGCCCAGACCGCGGCGGCGCCGGCAGCATCGGCTGACCCCGTTATCATCAAAGCCGGCTCGACCGAGATCCGGCAGTCGGAGTTCGAAGCTGCCGTCGGATCGCTTCCGGACGAGTACCAGGCGTTCGCTTCCGGCCCTGGAAAGCGGCAGTTCGCGGAGGACTACCTCCGGCTCAAGCTGCTCGCGGCGGAAGCGACGAGAACGGGACTCGACAAGGACGCCAAGGTCCGCTCGCAGCTCGAGCTGCTGAAGGCCAACACGCTCGCCAACGCCCAGATCGAGAAGATGCAGTCGAGCATCCAGATCTCCGACGCGGAGGTCCGGGAGGCGTACGAGAAAGCGAAAGATCGGCTCGAGAAGGTCCGCGCCAGCCACATTCTGGTCGCCTTCGAGGGAAGCCCCGCGGCCCCCGCAGAAGGCGCCCTGAGTGACGCTGCGGCGAAGGCGAAAGCCGAAGAGATCCGTGCGCGGATCGCCGGCGGCGCCGATTTCGCTGAAATTGCGAAGACCGAGTCGGACGACAAGTCCGCCGCCGCCAACGGCGGCTCCCTCGGAGAGTTCGGCCGCGGCCAGATGGTCCCGGAGTTCGAGAACGCTGTTTTCAGCGCGAAGGACGGCGAGCTGACCCCGGTCGTGCGCACGCAGTTCGGATATCACGTAATCCGCGTCGAGAAGCGGACGATCGTGGGGATGGACGACGTGCGGGGAGAGCTCGAGCAGCAGGCCCGCCAGGAGAAGCTCGAGCTGATGATCGACTCGATGCAGTCTTCGACCACCCCGACCTTCAACGAGGAGTATTTCGGCGCCGCGGTGGCCCAGCCCGAGGCGAAGCCAGCCGGCTGATCGTGTTCCAGCGGACCGGGCCCGAGCGCCCGGTCCGTTTTTCTTGACTCCCTCTCCCGCGCCCGCTTAATGTAGCGGCTATGGAAATTCCGTCACGCGTATCGGTCTTCAACACGACGCTCGAGATCAAGGGGAAACCCGGAACCCTCGTGGCGGTAAAAGAGGAAGGGTTCTACGAAATCAACCTTCAGGTTCAGGAACGGAACCACACGGTGCTCTTTCCGATCGCCGAAACGGTCCTGATCTTCAACGATCCGATACCCGATCTCGGACCGGACTTCGAGATCGAACGCTGACTATTGCGAGGCACCTGACATGAAAAAGACCCTGTTTCTCTTCACGATTCTTCTGTCTGCGGCCGCTTTCTCGTTTGCGGGCGAAGGCTGCGAGCACGCGAAGGCCGCCACGCAGGCCGCCGGCGCCCACGAATGCAATCGCGACGGATCCTCCGAGCCCGGCTGCCCGATGAAGGGGCATGAGCTCGCCGAGACGAAGGAAGTCACCGTCGAAGGAAAGCTTCTCTGCCGCCACTGCAATCTCAAAGAAACGAAGAAATGCGAGAAGGTCTTCGTGACCGCCGACAACGCGCGCTACTCGGTCTGCCCGAAGAGCGACATGAAGGCCGCCGAGGGCGTGAGCAATCACGGCCAGGCGGACATCGTCGTCACCGGCAAGGTGATGAAAGCCAAGGACGGCCTCGAAATCCTCAAGATCGAGACCGCCCGCGCGAAGAGCTGACCGTCATTCGAATCGCATCCGGACGGGGCGAGCTTCGGCTCGCCCTTTTCACGTTCATGGAGAATCTGGACAAATGGAGTCTCGCGGAGCGCGGAGCATGACGGTCGGGCGCTTTGCCCCGTCGCCGACGGGACCTCTTCATTTCGGTTCGCTCGTTGCCGCCGTGGGCTCCTGGCTCTCCGCGCGTGCGCGCGGCGGGCGGTGGCTCGTCCGGATCGAGGATCTCGATCTGCCCCGCGTCCGGGAAGGGTCCGAAAGCGAAATTCTCTCCGCGCTGGCGCGATACGGTCTCGAGTGGGATGCCGATCCGGTGCGCCAGTCGGACAGGGGAGAGCTCTACGGAGCAGCTCTCGCGCGGCTGCGGGCGGGCGGGTTCGTCTTCCCTTGCGGCTGCACGCGCGCGGAGCTTCAGCGCGCCGCCTCGGCGCCCGCCGCCGGCGATCCCGTCGAGGCGGGCGCGCAGGTCTACCCCGGAACCTGCCGCCATGGGCTGCCCGAGGGGAAGGAGGCGCGCGCGATGCGGTTCCGCGTGCCGGAGGAACCGATTCTGTTCAACGACCGCGTACGCGGGAGGCTGATCGAGGATCTGGCGGAGACGGTCGGCGATTTCGTCCTGCTGCGCGCCGACGGCGTCTGGGCCTATCAGCTCGCCGTGGTCGTCGACGATGCCGAACAGGGAGTGACCGAGGTCGTGCGCGGGGGAGACCTTCTCGGCTCCACAGCCAGGCAGATCGCGCTTCAACAGGCGCTCGGCCTGCCGACCCCGGAGTACCTCCACCTTCCACTCGTTCTCGACGCCGACGGCAACAAGCTCGGCAAGCGCCACGGCGCTCTTCCTCTCGAAACTCTCGATGAAGCCACCGTCCGCCGCACTCTGGCCCTCGCGCTTCACGTCCTCGGCATGGGGGATGTCGAGCCCGACCCGCCGCAAGAGATGCTCACCGAGGCGCTCGCGTCGTGGGACGACGCCCTCATCCCTGCCGGTGAAGTGAGAATCGCGAAGGTGTGACGCGGGTCAGCTCGCGACGACGTCGGCCTGGTCGGGGTGGCGGTCGAGCCAGCTGCGGACGAAGCTGCACGTGGGGATGATCTTGACTCCCTCGGCGCGGGCGTAGTCGATTGCGTACCGCACGAGCTGGCCGCCAACTCCTTCCCCTTCGAGACTCGGCGGTACGGCAGTGTGATGGAGGTCGAGCGTTCCGTCCTCTTTCTTGTCGTAGGCGAGCACCGCCGGCTCTTCGTGATCGCTCTCGAACCGGTTCTGCGCCTCATCATGGCGGATGTTCATCGGGTAGCGTCCTCTCTGAAGTCACTCCGCGGCGTCTGCTGTCTCGGAGCGCAAATGCTGTTTCTTCTCCATTGCGAGGAACGTGCACGCCCCAGGGTTACGGTCCAACAGCCCCCGGATAGTTGATCGGACTCTCGAAACGGGTCACGACGCGCTCCTGAAAGTCGATGCCGAGCATCTTGAGCTCGTCGAGAATCGGGTACGCGATCTCCGGTGTGACCGGAATCCGGACGCCGACCGCGGCGATCTCGCCGTTGGCCACGCGCCGCGCGGCGATCGCTGCGGGGATCGACAC
>JBHEPS010000026.1:347-3493 GCA_046260175.1 Thermoanaerobaculia bacterium | reverse complement strand
TGATCACGTCGGAGTCGGGCTCGACCCCGAGGAAACCCGCGACGCGCCGAATGGTGGAGCCGGCGCCTTTGGGAATGAGACGCGTGAAGACGTCGCACCATGTGGCCCCAGCCTTCAACTCCAGCGGTTCCGGATCGAACAACCCCAGGTCCGCGGCCGCGCGCATGGTCGCTGACCAGCCGGGACGGCGAATCGTGCCCCGGAAGATTCCCTCGACTCCCTGCAGCCGGTACGGCTCGATGTAGGCGAGACCTTTCCCCCGCGGTTCCGCAGCCGTCGGATCACGCGAACGGTCGACATGTGATCGAGCCCCGGGTCGAACCCGACCTCACCCAGGATGAGGATCTCGTTGCGAACGGCACGTTCGTTCATCTCGACGACGGCCGGAGGGATGTAGGAGGTCGAGATGACGTGCCGTCGCACCTCGAGGGCGACCTCGCACACGTAAGGAAGCATGGTGGCGGGGAGAAGGTTCACGACCACGTCGGCGTCCCGCATCAGCTCCGTTAGAGCCGCGCGGTTCGACAGGTCGGCCACGACTCCGCGGGCGCGAGTCCGCTCCGCGATGATCGGCTCCAGCCGCTGGAGGTGGTCCGCTGCGATCGTCAACCTCCAGTCGTAGGAGCTGAGGAAATAGCGGACGATGGGGGCAGAGACCAGGCCGGCGCCGAGAATGAGTACGTGTTTCATGATCGGGATCCCGCCGCCGGCTCCAGGCTCGCGGCCAGGAAGCGATAGCGCGGGGTCAGTTCCCCCTGATGAACGATGATTGCGCGATGAATTTCTGGCGGGAGGTCGAGCTCGTCATAGCGGCGGCTCCAGTCGCACCGGCCCAGAGCCGGCACGAAGCCGAGCAGGCTGTCCCCGAAGTGCTGCGAGGCCTCGATCGGGAGCTCGCACGGAAGGTTGTCGACCGCGAGGATCACGGGTCCCGGTCCCGCTGCGCCCATCTGAATCCCTTCGGTGGCCGGATCCCAGACGTAAATCGGGTCGCCCGGCTCGGTCGCCTTGACGTTCATCTCGATCGATCCGCCGATGTCGCAGGTGATGTCGCCGATCACCCTGAGCTTTGGCTGCTTCTCTTCCGCCCACAACCGCCGGATGTCGTCTTTCGTGACCAGGCGCGGCTGCACCGGCTCCCAGAAGACGCCGTTGACGAGTGCCGTGATATGCGGAAGGAGGGGAGCGACCGCGCTCCGGTACGACTCGGGGCTCCCAGCGAACTCCCCGGGGTCGAATTCTCCTCCATCGCGCCGCTCGAACCGGTGCGACCTGTCGAGAACCGTCTTGTACACGAGGTTTCGGGGACGATCTCGATCCTCGGGGAGCGACCGGAGCTGGTCCGGGTCGATTCTCGAGAACGGCAGGCGGTCGAACACCTCGAGCGCTCCCTGGATCACGTTCCCCGACCCCGTGAAGGCGAAGACGATCGGACGAAGGCCTACCGGCAGCCCCTCATGGCGGATCCGCTCGCCCGCGCGCGCGACGTCGCGAAGCGCTTCATCGAGGCTCGAGTAGCCGTGAGCCATTCGGATCTGCTCGAACGGAGTTTCGAATCCTTCGTGCGTCAGCCGCCTGCCGAGCGCCCAGAGCGTGTCGATCATTCCCGCGTACCCGGCGTGCCGGCCGAAGAAAATGAGCCGGCGGCCGCGGCGGTCCGTGATCAGTTCGTAATCGATCAGTGTGCAGCGCCGCTCGATGAAGCGCTGCAGCATCGGCATGTTGGTCTGCTGCCCCTTGGTCACGTGCGGAAAGATGATGTAGATTTTTTCATCCAGGATCCGCTCGGGTGGGATTTCCTTGACCCCGAGGATAATGGAGGTGTCCCCGAGATCTAGACTGAGCTTCGCGCCTGAGCGCTCATAATCGAGATCGTGAAATGCGCGGCGGGAAGAGGGCTGGACGACGACCTCGACCTTCTGCATCCGGGCCAGTTCGGCCACGTGATCCGGAGTCAGCGGTGCACGCCGCTCCCATCGGTTCTTGTCCTCTTTGCGAATTCCGATGACGTTCAAGACTCAGATTCCTCCGCCGGCACCTGCGTGGAGTCGTCCCACGGCGCCGTTGTCGACTCGGGCGATCGGCCGCCGATTGGAGAGAGCGAAGGAACGGAAAGAGCGGCCTGCCGCATGATCTCCCGAACCTGAAAGTGGCGCAACCCGCCGCGAGGCTCATGCGGCCCGAATGGAGATCCGCTTCGCGGCCACGCATGCGATCGCCCCCAGTTCCTCGAGATCCCAGGGAAGCGCGATCAGGACGGCGACGTGATGCCCCTCACCCATTGGCGAGGGCGCGTGAAGTCTCATCCAGGAGGAGTGCGTGGGGAGCCATTTGTTTTCGACCGTCCACTTGTGGTGCCACCTTCGCCCTTCTGCCCCCGGGCCGCAATCAGAAACCGGGATGCGCTGCGGTGAGCGCGAAGAAGGCCACGGACCGGCGAGGCCCCGTTTCCCTGCAGCCCGGTCAGCATCGAGTGGTCCTCGCCGAAGATCAGTTCCCTTCCTCTCGCGTAGCCGATGTTGATCGTCAGCTCGAGGGCTTCCCAATCATTCTCCGTGAAACTGCAGGGAAGGCGGCGTCGCGGCCGGAGGAGCAGGATCTGATCCATGAGCGACTCGGGGATGTAATGGTCCCAGTCGTCGAGATTGCGGAAGATCCCGCCGTCCTCTTCTGCGCCCGGAGAGATGACCACGACCAGGTCGCAACCCTTTTCGAGGAGGAACTCGTAGGGAGCGTTGTTCGCGATTCCTCCGTCGCCGTACGCTTCGCCGTCGATGATCACCGGGTGGGTGTAGTAGGGCGGCAGGTAGTTGCTCGCCAGCATGACGGCGAAGGGATCGGGATGCACGCGCAAGTCGACGATCTGAAGGCTGCGGTCGCTGAGACGCGTTATCGCGACGGAGACCGGGATGGGTGAGGCCGCCAACGCCTCCCGTCCGACGTAGCGCTCGAAGGCGCGGCGGTGCAACTCGGAGAAGATGAAGGGTGAATGCTCTTCGCGGAAAAGATTCGCGAGGTCGACGTAGGGCATGCGGCTGAAGAATCGCCAGTAGGCGCGGAGCCGCCTGAGGTTGCCCACGGCGAGCGCCGCGGCGTTCCACGAGCCTCCCGAGACCCCGAGAATCGCCGAAGGGCGGCAGCCGATC
>JBHEPS010000026.1:0-337 GCA_046260175.1 Thermoanaerobaculia bacterium | reverse complement strand
CCAGAAGCTCGGCGACGCCGATCTGGAACGCACACCGCTTCGAGCCGCCCGTGAATAGCCAACCGGGTCGCTTCGCTTTGAGCAGTCGTTCGAGAATCTCGGGCATTGGAGCTTCATGATGGCGGAAAAGAAGGCGGGGCGCTGTGATTCTTGACGTCAGCAGTTCCCGGACCGGGAACTTCCGAAGCCTCAGCCACCGCCCGGGGCGGGGGAAGGTGCGGGCTTGCGCGTTCCGCCGCTGGTCCGTCCGACGGCGAAACCGGAGGGGCGTTTGCGAGTCTCAACCGAGCCGCAGGTCGGGCACGCCGGCAAAGCGGTCGCGGCGACGATGTCCTCG
>JBHEPS010000259.1:848-1183 GCA_046260175.1 Thermoanaerobaculia bacterium | reverse complement strand
ATCCGAACGCGCACGAGCGACTGAGCAACTTCGCGATGGCCGAGAGCGGCCAGATCCGGATGGGGAGCCCTCCCTGGAACGACGTGGAGCGGTACATCCGCAACAGCCCGTTCTTTCACGTGAACCGCATCGCCACGCCACTGCTCATCGTGCAGGGCGACATGGATTACATCCCGATGCAGCAGGGGGAGCGGATGTTCACGGCGCTCTATCGCCAAAACAAGCGGGCGAGCCTGATCCGCTACCTCGGTGAGGGGCACGTGATTCAGAGTCCCGCGAACATCCGCGATCTCTGGATGCGGACGCTCGCATGGCTCGATGAATTTCTAGGGATG
>JBHEPS010000259.1:486-838 GCA_046260175.1 Thermoanaerobaculia bacterium | reverse complement strand
CATGGATGCTGCTGCCGTACGGCTATCGCGAGAACGAGCGATACCCTGTGATCGCCGTCGTCTACGGAGGGAGCGTGTTCGGAGAGAGGGCGCCGGGCGGCCGTCGCGGCACGATCAACAACTCCCACTCACTGAACTACCATCTTCTCGCCGCGCACGGCTACGCCGTCCTCTTTCCCAGCATTCCGCTGCAGCCGGAGGGTGAGGCGAGCGACCCCTACTCCGAGGTCGCGGAAAGTGTTCATCCCGCGTCGACGCGGCGATCGAGAGCGGCGTGGCCGATCCCGACCGGCTCGGCGTGCTAGGTCACAGCTACGGCGGCTACACGGCGTACGCGCTGATCGCCCAGACC
>JBHEPS010000259.1:0-268 GCA_046260175.1 Thermoanaerobaculia bacterium | reverse complement strand
GGGTCTTTCCTTTAAAGGAGAGACCTGAGCCCCGTCCTATCGCTTTCCCGCGTGGCCGCGGTTTAGTCTCATCAACCGCGGGCTCGTGAAGCCGAGGGGCTGCTGCTTCGTAGCGCGATTCGGCCACGGCTGATGAAACCAAGCCGTGGCCACAGGCGAGCGCGTCTCGGAAGAACGCGAGGATCTCGCCATTGACCGTTCCGTCCGTCCAGTGACCAACCTTCTCGTACGTCCGGAGGGTCACGTTCGCCCCTGCCTCGCGGTAGAG
>JBHEPS010000258.1:530-1184 GCA_046260175.1 Thermoanaerobaculia bacterium | reverse complement strand
CACGATGGTCCCGGCAGACGAGGTCGCGGTCGTGGTGATGGCGAATGCGAATGGCGTCGACACCGGCAAGTTCGCCTCGTCCATTCGTTCGATCGTCGGACCGCGGCTCAAGAAGAAGACGGACGAGAAACCCGTCTCGGAGGCATTGCCCTCGTTCGAGGCCTATCTCGGTTCGTACGACGTCTTCCCCTGGGGCGGCGAAATGCTCGTCTTCGCCTGGGGCGATCACCTCGGCGTGATCGAGCTCCCGACGATGGATCCGGCCAAGAGCATGGAGCTCCTCCGCAAGACGGGCGATCACACCTTCCGGCGCGTACGAAAGGACGGCGAGCTCGGGGAGACGGTCGTCTTCGAGATGGGGCCCGACGGTCGGCCCACGAGCCTTCGCTGGCACAGAGACGCGAGTTGATCGCGCTCCTCTGCACGGTGCGTGGATGCGCCCTGCCGCTCGAACGAGGCGAACGTGCATTGCGTTGCGCGAGCAACCACTCATTCGACCTCGCGGGAAGCGGCTACGCGAATCTTCTCCAGCCGCAGGACCGGCGTTCCGCGCGCCCCGGGGATCGGCTGGAGGCGGTGACCGCGCGGCGGCGCCTGGCCGAGCGCGGATACGGCGCGCCGCTCTTCGATCGGCTCGTTGCGGTCGCCAGAGAC
>JBHEPS010000258.1:0-393 GCA_046260175.1 Thermoanaerobaculia bacterium | reverse complement strand
GTCGACATCTCGGCGGATGCCATCGATCTCGCCGCGCGTCGCTATCCGGAACTGACCTGGGTCGTCGCGAACGCTGACCGCTCGCTCCCCTATCCGGACGCTTCATTCGACCTCGTCACCTCGATCACCGCACGTCGAAACGCCCCGGAGTTCGCGCGTGTCCTGCGGGGCAGCGGGAAACTGTTCATTGCGGTGCCCGCCGCCGACGACCTGGCCGAGCTCCGCGCCGCCGTGCAGGGGGAGAGTGGAGAGCGATCGCGCCTCGAGACCGTCGCCCGCGAGCTCACGGATTTCTTCGAGCTCGACGCGAGCGAGGTGATCCGTGAACGGCGTGAGCTCGAGCACGACGCGCTCGTCGACCTTCTCCACGCGACGTATCGCGGCCTTCGCCAC
>JBHEPS010000257.1:346-1184 GCA_046260175.1 Thermoanaerobaculia bacterium | reverse complement strand
CGATCTGGCCCTTGGATGAAATGGTCGTCTTCATGAGGGTAAGATAGCGTCTTACTTCTGTTGCGGTCAAGGGGAGGGTGGCTGCCCGTGGCCGCGGCGCGGCGCCGGTCCCAGCCACGGTTGATGAAGCCAAACCGTGGCCACATTTGCTGGTGGTGATGGGTTGGCGAAGCGAAGGCGAAGCTGAAAGCTTCGCGTCCTGTGAGCGAAGCTGGAAGCTTCGCCTACGGTTGAGGGCTGCAGTATCGGACGGGCCATACTGAGTATGGTAGTATGGCGATGGTATGGCAAGGAAGGTCACGTTCACCCTGGACGAGGAGAGCATCAGGCGGCTCTCGGTGACTGCCGAACGGCTGCGAAAGCCGAAAAGCGAAGTGGTTCGGGAGGCGATCGCCGACTATCACGACCGGGCCGGGAGACTCAGTGAGGCCGAGCGGCAGCGGCTCCTGGGAATCATCGACACCTCTCTCGCGACGCTGCCCCGGCGACGCCCGGCGGACGTGGCGAAGGAGATCGAGGCCATCCGCGCGAATCGCCGCTCCGGGGGGCGGGGATCGCGGTGATCGTCATCGACACCTCCGCACTGATCGCGAGCCTCGCAGGCGGGCAAAGCTCAGCGGCCTCGCTCCGCGGGTTCATTGACGCCGGAGAGCGGATCGTTCTCCCGACGCTCGCTCTGTACGAATGGTTGCGTGGGCCGCGTCGCGAGGCCGAGCTCGAGCTCCAGGAGGTGCTGTTTCCCTCCGGCGATACGGTCGAGTTCGGGCCAGACGAAGCGCGAGCGGCGGCAATCCTCTATCGATCGCTTCCACGACCTCGCGGACGCGAGATCGATCTC
>JBHEPS010000257.1:0-336 GCA_046260175.1 Thermoanaerobaculia bacterium | reverse complement strand
ATTTCGCGGACGTGCCGGGGCTTCGACTCGTCTGAGCGGGCGCGGCAGGTCGGGCGGGAGGGTAGGCGAAGCACGCCGGGTGGCGGCTGCTGCGGCGCGTGGCAGATCCCAGCCACGGTTGATGAAGCCAAACCGTGGCCACATAGCCACGGTTGATGAGGCCAAACCGTGGCCACATTGCCACGGTTGATGAGGCCAAACCGTGGCCACATTGCCACGGTTGATGAAGCCAAACCGTGGCCACATAGCCACGGTTGATGAAGCCAAACCGTGGCCACATTCTTACTGGTTGACCCAGGTTTGGAGGATGCGCATGTAGTTGGCGCGGGAGTAGAC
>JBHEPS010000256.1:927-1190 GCA_046260175.1 Thermoanaerobaculia bacterium | reverse complement strand
GTTGCAGATCAATCTCGCCACCGCCTTCCTCGCCTCGGCCGTGGTGGGTCTCTTCGAGTCGACGATCGCGACGTTCACGGCGCTGGCGGTGCTTCTCCCGGTCGTGGCCGGCCAGTCGGGAAACACCGGCGCTCAGGCTCTGGCTGTGACGATGCGCGGACTCGCTCTGCGCGAGATCCGGGTCTCGCAGTGGGCGCGCGTAGTGCGGAAGGAAACGGCGGTGGCTTTCTTCAATGGATGGGCGGGCGCGCTGACTACGGCGC
>JBHEPS010000256.1:0-677 GCA_046260175.1 Thermoanaerobaculia bacterium | reverse complement strand
GTCCTCCTCGATCATCCTCACGACCGTCACCGACATCGTCGGCTTCTTCAGCTTCCTCGGGATCGCCACGCTCCTTTCCGGGATGCTGACGGCATAGGATCCGACCGGGACCGCGACCCGAAGGCCGCTCCCGCGCGGAGCGGCCTTTCGTTTTTCAGAGCGAATGGGGAGCGGGGGCTTCTGACCGAAGCTTGGAAGCTTCGGTTCCTGTGAGCGAAGCTGATAGCTTCGCCTACAGCATGAACGCGTATCCCACCTTGAAGAAGAATGTTCTGCTCTGCTGGGTAAGATCAATCTCCTGCGTCCCGACGTAGGTGTCGGAGTAGCCGAGAAAGAGGACGTCGAGATGCTGGCCGATCCAGCGGATGAAGGTCCTGACATTGAACTGATACGTCGCCTGCACCTGGGTGAGGGCAGCCGTGAACAGCTGCCCCTGCTCGACGTCGAGCGTTTCGTAGGTGTGATTCAGGTTCAGCCGGAGGTGCTTGCCGAGGTTGAGCCGAAGGCTCGGCTCGAAGCGGAGCATCTCACCCTGGCGCGCGTTCGCGTAGTCGACCTCGTTTCCGGTGGCCACCTCGATCTCGAGGAAGGCTTCGGGATGCACCTGCATCTCGCCGGACATCTCGATCCGGTCACGGTCGAAGAGCTGACCGCCGAAAAACTGGTCGGCTGAGACC
>JBHEPS010000255.1:932-1250 GCA_046260175.1 Thermoanaerobaculia bacterium | reverse complement strand
TGGTGGATCCTCTCCGGATCGACCTCAGCCCCAAGGGGCGGGCCGCAACGGGCATCGCCCACCGGCTATACGTCGTGCGCCCCGAGGACAAGAGGAAGTGCCTGCTCGCGCTCCTCCACCAGGAGCTCGGCTCGACCCTGGTCTTCGCGCGTCGCAAGATCGACGCGGAATGGCTTTACGCGGTTCTGGAACGGGAGGGGCACCCGGTGGCGCGGATCCACGCCGACCGATCGCAGCAGAAGCGGACCCAGGCGCTCGACACCTTCCGCGCCGGCTCGCACCGCATCCTCGTCGCCACCGATATCGCCGGCCGGGGAA
>JBHEPS010000255.1:0-690 GCA_046260175.1 Thermoanaerobaculia bacterium | reverse complement strand
CAGCTAATTTGGACAGCAGTGGGCGAAGGCAGAAGGCAGAAGGCAGAAGTAAAGGCAACGGCCGGGCCCGTCATCTTGAAATTGGAGAAGTACGGCGCCAGGATCTCTGTAGGGACCGGCTGCGCCGGTCCGGTCGCGAAGCGACGGTGAGGGGAATCGGATCGTTCCTGTCCACGAAATGAACCCCGCTGGTTCATCGAAGCCGGGCGAAGAAGGACAGGCCATCCACCGCCTTTGACTTTTCTTCTGGCTTCTTTTTTCTGGCTTCTGGCTTCGCCTATTCTTCTGCCTTCTGCCTTCTGACTTCTGCCTTGCCCCTCTGCCCCGTCTGCAATAAAGGACACCTTCGGGTCGTTCTGAACCCCGACTCGCCTCCTGTTGCGGCTGTTTTCGCGCGACGAACTCCTGACAGTGCGGCCAGAAACTCTAGACCCCTGAAAGGGAGATTCATGTCATTCGATTCACTCGGGCTCTCGCCCGAGCTTCTCAAAACAGTCAAGCAGGTCGGGTTCACTACCCCGACCCCGATTCAGACCAAGGCGATCCCCGAAGCGCTTGCCGGTCATGATCTGATCGGCATCGCCCAGACCGGCACAGGCAAGACTGCCGCATTTGCACTACCCCTGCTCCAAATCCTTTCCACCGGGCCCGGACGGCTGGATCGGAGGCCTCGCGCCCTGATTCTCGCCC
>JBHEPS010000254.1:584-1327 GCA_046260175.1 Thermoanaerobaculia bacterium | reverse complement strand
GAAGGACGAAGATGATGAGCGGGAGCAGATTCCCCTGGGCTGCCGCGGCGATGGGGTTATCCGGAACCATGTTCAGCAGCACATCCCACGTCGACGGGCGCTCGTCCGCCAAGGCGATGCGCGCATCGGCGTCGCCGCGGAACTCCGCCGCGAGCGTGTCCCGCGTCTCGGGGGCGATCCGGCTCCCCGGTTTCACCAGAAGGGCGAGAGACAGCCCGATCGTGATCGCCAGCGCCGTGGTTAGAAGGTAATAGAGGAGAGTCTTGCCGCCGATCCGGCCGAGCTTCCGGAGATCGCCCATCGAGGCAACGCCCGTAAGCAGAGACGCCACGACGAGGGGGATGACGAGCATCGTGATCAGCCGGATGAAAATGCGGCCGATGAACTCGAGCAGCGGGAGCACCCCGGTCGCCCACCAGGGGTGGTCGGCCAACCCGGCGAAATTGATGATCACACCGACGACGGCGCCGAGGACCAGGCCGATGAAAATGCGGGTGTAGAGAGGGATCGGACGCTTCGCCAGAGCCATGGGGAGACATGGTACTAGGGGCTAGGGACTAGGGGCTAGGGACTAGGGGCCAGGAAAGCCGAAAGCCATGAGAAAGGCGAAGTCAGAAGGCAGAAGGCAGAAGGCAGAAGTAAAGTCAAAGGCGACGGGGTGAGGCGCTTCCCTCAGGATGACCCCATGGGGTTGCCGCTGCCTTTACTTCTGCCTTCTGCCTTCTGCCTTCTGACTTCACGTT
>JBHEPS010000254.1:0-574 GCA_046260175.1 Thermoanaerobaculia bacterium | reverse complement strand
GGGGCTAGGGACTAGAGGAGCTAGGGACTAGGGGCTAGGGGCTAGGGACTAGGAACGGCAAAGACAAGACAAGCGCCCGGCTTCTGGTTCTGCCTTTCCTGGTCCCTGGCCCCTAGCCCCTAGTCCCTTGCTTCTCGGGAATCCTCTCCCCGTCCGGTCCGTTACAATCCGCCGATGGCGCAGATCTTCCTGACCGGCACGACCACGCGAACGACGGAGACCACCTCCGCCGCGCCCTGCCGGTAGTGCGTCACTTCGAACGTAACGAATCCCGGAGGACAGGGCCCCGACGCCCTGTCCTCTTTTTTTGATTGGAGCGAAGCCATGAACGTCCAACTTCCCGACGGATCGATCCGCCAGGTGCCCGACGGCGCCAGCATCGCCGATGTCGCCGCCTCGATCGGGCCGCGCCTGGCGAAGGACGCGCTCGCCGGAAAGATCGATGGGAAGATCGTCGACGTCTACGCGAAGGTGCCCGAGGGGGCAAAGGTCGAGATCATCACGCCGAAAGCCGAGGATGGGCTCGAGGTGATCCGCCACTCGACCGCACATCTGATGGCGCATGCCGTCCAGG
>JBHEPS010000253.1:652-1333 GCA_046260175.1 Thermoanaerobaculia bacterium | reverse complement strand
GTTGTGGCGAGATGCCGCCCTCGGCGAACAGCGTGTCGGGGTCGTATTGGAGGTCGAACTGGCCGGAGGAGTCGCTGAGGATGAAGTTGAACTCACCGTCGCGGCTCGTCAGGAGGGGGGAGACGATCTCGACGATCCGCTCGCGGACCCGCTCGGCGAGCGACTCATGGGGAATGACGGCCAGCTCGAGCAGGGCCGTTCCGAGCTGCGCCCCCATCTCGAGCATCCGCTCGATCTCGGTCTCGTTGTCGCTGTCGATCACCCCGTCGGCCCGAAGCGAGCTCGCCAGGTCCAGATCCGTCGGAGAGGTCGCATCGACCACCAGCCCGTGCCGGAAGAGGATCGTCGACCTCCCCCGCCCGTCCACGATCTCCAGGATCCCGGTCCTCCGGCTGAGGAAGACGATCTGGATGATGTCGGGGAGGGAGAGATCTTCCAGCCGTCCGAGAAGACTCAAATCAGCCTCCCGGCAGTGGCTGCGGCTTTCCAGCCGCAGCATCGCGCCCCGAAGCGAGATCCCCCACCCAGCGCAGACCACGCGTTCGCAGCCGAAATCCGAACTTCTCCCCGGCGCCACGAGCCGCGGCTGGAAAGCCGCGGCCACGCGTTCGCAGCCGAAATCCGAACTTCTCCCCGTCGCCACGAGCCGCGGCTGGAAAGCCGCGGCCACATCACTGTTCT
>JBHEPS010000253.1:0-388 GCA_046260175.1 Thermoanaerobaculia bacterium | reverse complement strand
TGTTGCGGTCGACGACCGCCATTCGGGAGAGCCGCCAGTTGTCGGCCTGCTTGACGATGAGCTCGTCGAGCTCCTTCATGTGCTGGATGGTCCCGAGAAAGATGCGGATCGCGAAGTCGCGGATGGCCGGCTTGGCCTTCTGCAGATCGTCGAACGTGAGGATGATCGCCTCCGGATCGTTTCCAGACAGGTCGTACTGGAAAAGCATCTGGAGGGCGAGCTCTCGGGACTTTCGGCGGGAACCCATGGACATGACTCCGGATCAGCAAATGGCGAGCCGGAGATTCACTCCGGCCGGACGGGCGGTGACTCCGGCTCGTCGCCGGAAGCCAGGCGGAAAAGGTTGACCATCTCGATGGCGGCGAGGGCGGCTTCCCACCCCTTGTTG
>JBHEPS010000252.1:1024-1336 GCA_046260175.1 Thermoanaerobaculia bacterium | reverse complement strand
CATCTCGACCGCTCCCGACAGCACGACGAGCCCCAGACCCGATTCGCCGGCATGCCGCGTCAGATCTTCCGGCGCGGGTTCCGCGGCCCGATCCTCCGGAACGTTCAGCACGAGAAGCAGCGGTTTCTGCGTCAGGAACCGGAAGCCCGAAAGAGATGCCCACTGCACTTCGGAGAGCTCCCTGACATTGCGCAGCGGCTTGCCCGCCTCGAGCGCGTCCTTGAGCTGCTCGAGGAGCGCGAGCTCGTCGTTCTTCTTTTCCTTCTTCAGACGCTCGATCCGTTTCTCGATGATGATCAGGTCCGCGAGGTT
>JBHEPS010000252.1:0-1014 GCA_046260175.1 Thermoanaerobaculia bacterium | reverse complement strand
CTTCAAAGGTGAGGGAGCTTCGCCGCCCGGGCCTGGAAATCCGCGGACGACCTGGCAGAGGGCGTCGACCTCGCGCATCGCGGCGAGAGTCTGGGTGTCGAGGGTCTGCCCCTGCGTCCCTCCGCCGCCGGCGACGTCGGTGAAGGTGATCTCGGCGAGAGTCGTCTTCTTCGGGTTGTAATGATTCGCGAGCGCGACGACGCGATCGTCGGGGACGCGCACGGTCCCGAGGTTCGTCTTGCCGCGCGCCGCACCGTAGCCCGTCTCCGCCGACAGGCCCGTCAGTGCATTGAACACCGTGCTCTTACCGCTCCCGGGAAATCCAACCAGTCCGATTTTCATGGCGGGGGTATGTTATGAGAAGCAGGGGCTAGGGGCTAGGGGCTAGGGACTAGGGACTAGGGACTAGGAAGAGCAACCCCAACGTCAGAGCCTGAACTTGGGCCGATCCTGATTTTGCTTTTCCTAGCCCCTAGCCCCTAGTCCCTAGCCCCTGCTTTTCTTTCTAGCCCCTAGCCCCTGCTTCTCACGGCTGATATCCGTCCGTGAGCGCTTTCATAAACGCGACGATCGCTTGCTCCTGGAACGGCATGAGGCCGAGGTTTCCCATGTGCGCGCTGTTCACGTTGGCCTCGACTTCCGGGGCGGGCCAGCAGTTCTGCGCGAGAGCCTCGGCCTCGGAGGCGAGCGGGTCGGCGCAGCGCGGCTTCACGTCGCGCGTGTTGTAGAAGTGAACGATCCCCTCGAGGGTCTTGAAGTAGCCGTTGTGCCCGTACGACTTCACGAAACCGGGATAGGGGCGCTTGTCGACGTTGCGCAGGGTCGGGACGCGATGCATCCCCTCGTGAAGCGGCGCGAGGTGAGCCCAGCGAGGGCGGGTCTCGAGAAACCCGGCGAGCCCGCGGTCGACCCAGGCCGATCCGAGCGGGTTGAAGTCCGTCTGGGCGTAGAACGGATTGTCGCGGTTCTTCGGCGTCCCGATGTTGTCGTACGTGTAGTCGGTCAGGGTGGGGG
>JBHEPS010000251.1:0-1387 GCA_046260175.1 Thermoanaerobaculia bacterium | reverse complement strand
CCGATGAACGGAGGAAGCGCGCCGCTGAGCGCATTCACCGAGAGGTCGAGGTGGTGGAGCTCGCGCAGAGCGCCGAGCTCCTGCGGAACGGGTCCCGAGAGCTGGTTGGCCGCGAGCTCGAGCCGCTCCAGCGAAGAGATGCTGCCGAGCGCCGGCGGGAGCACGCCGTTGAGATTGTTGTCGGAGAGGATGATCGCCACGACCGCCGCGCCCGCATCGTTGCACTCGACCCCGCGCCACGTGCATTCGCTTCCCGGGGCCCCGAGCCATCCGGCACGATCGGTCCACGCCGCGCCCCCCGTCGACTCGTAGAACGCCACGAGCGCCGACCGCTCGCCGGCGGGAATCGCCGCGTGGGCCGAGAGAGAAACGAGGAGGCACAAAGAGAAAACGGCGAGGCAGCGAACGCCAGGCATGGACATGGACGGAGCTCCGATCGGGAACGATTGAATGCGAATGGGAAGGGACAGTCTACGCCGCCGGAGCCGGCGAGTGGCAGAGGATCTTTTCCTCTGCCTCGAAGGCCCCTCGTGGCGGAGGTTCTTTACCTCGTGGTGATCAACAAGGGGGCAGGAGACAGGGGGCAGGGAACGTTCATGCTCGTGGCCGCCCGGTCCCCCGCCCCCTTGTTTCTCTTCTCGGGATCGCGCCCCGCTAACCACGATCGTCCAATTTTGAGATCCTTCGCCGTGCTTCGCCGGCTCAGGATGACGACACTCCCTCGTCCCTCGCCCCTCGTCCCTCACCCCTCGCCCCTCGCCTTGCTGGCCCGGTTCAAGCAAGCTCACCCGGTTCAGTGTTCATGGATCGCCGCCAACCCTCCACCGGAGCGCTCGCCGCAGCCGCCGCAGTCGTGATCGTCTCTCTGGTCGCGCTCGCCCTTCTTCCGCTGATCACCCGATCCGCGAGCGAACGCTACCGGAGCGGCACTGAAGAACATGTCGAACCGGGCCGCGCGGCTCTCAATGAGCTGAACTACAGGCTCGGGCTGCAGATCACGGCGCTCACCAGAACGGCGGTCACCCAGGATGGCCGTCATCTCGATCGCTATCTCCGCGAGCTTCAGCCCCAGGCGGAGGCCATGGAAACCCTCGCGGTCCATGCGCGAGCTCTCGGGCCAGAGGTGAGCGCACCCTTGGGCGATCTCGAGCGGCAGCTCGAGGCGTGGCGTGCCTCCGTTCGGCGGAGCGTCGACCTGCAGCAGCTCGCCTTCGACGAAGACTACGCCTCGGTGCTCGAAGCGATCCAACGGGTTGACGAGGCGCTCACGAGCTATCAGTCCGCCAGACGGCAGCAGGTCCGCCTCGTCCAACAGGTCCAGATGTGGACGACCGTGGGACTCGTGCTTCTCGCCGCCATCGCCTCCTCGCTCGTGCTCTGGATTCTC
>JBHEPS010000250.1:1129-1399 GCA_046260175.1 Thermoanaerobaculia bacterium | reverse complement strand
GTCCCAGATGTAGCGCATTGGAGTGTGGCAGTAACAGACGTGAGGAGTGCTGCCCGTCCGCACCCCCTTCGCCACCGCGTGGCTCGAGGAGATGACGAGGTCGTAATCGGAAAGGTCCCACTCAGAGACTGCCCAGGGAAAGAGCGGGAGGAGGTAGCGGTAGTTTCCGACGCGGGTCGAGAGCCGCTGCAGGCGGCTCGTTCGGATCAAGTGCCGCTCGATGGCCGGTGAGACCGAGCCGGGGAAATGGAACAGGGTGAAGATCGTCGC
>JBHEPS010000250.1:694-1034 GCA_046260175.1 Thermoanaerobaculia bacterium | reverse complement strand
ATGCGAGTGGAAACTCCTCGTGAGAGTCGTTGCAGGCTTCGCAGATGTGGTCGTTGCGGAAGTAGACCTCCGCGGGCGTCTCCGCCAGACACGAGACGCAGTAGTGCCTCCCCGTCCGCTCCGGCATCGCGCGCGGAATCTCCTCGCCGTTCATCGCGGCAGTTTTAACACAGACGCGCGAGAGGGTGTTTCCCGTGGCCACGGTTTGGCTTCATCAACCGTGGCCGGACTCGTGGCTGCCTGCTCTTCTCGCCGTCACCCCGGTCTCCCTTCGTGGCCCGAGCGGAGGCTGGAAAGCCTCCGCCACGGCCTTCTACCCTCTTCTCACGCGGCGCGTTCG
>JBHEPS010000250.1:276-544 GCA_046260175.1 Thermoanaerobaculia bacterium | reverse complement strand
CCGAGCCAGTCCTGGATCAGCGTCCAGTAGACGGAGCGGAAGTCGATGTGAACCGGGAGGTCGCCGTCTTCGAGGATCCCGAGATTGGGAGCGTCGCCGTAGAAGGTCCCTCCATTCACCGCGTTCCCGAGGAGGAAGACGGTGTTTCCCCGACCGTGATCGGTTCCGGCGCTGCCGTTTTCGGCTACGCGGCGTCCGAACTCGGACCATGCCATGACCATCGTCCGGTCGGCGAGCCGGCGCTCGTCGAGATCGCGCTGGAACGCGG
>JBHEPS010000250.1:0-266 GCA_046260175.1 Thermoanaerobaculia bacterium | reverse complement strand
ATACCCGCCGGTCGTCACCCAGACGATTCGCGTGCCGTATCCGCCGGCCAGGACCTGAGCGACGAGCTGAAGCCCCCGGGCGAGGGCGCTCGCCGGATATCCGGCCGTCTGTGACGGCTCGGGCGCGCTCTCGAGCAGTTCGATCGAATCGAACAGATCGGCCCCGATCCTCCGGACGTCGTGGTGGCCCGAGTGTCCGTGTCCGTTCATCCATACGTTCTCGAGGGTGGCGAGAAACGCATCGCGGTCCGCGGGGAGCTGGGTGC
>JBHEPS010000025.1:24283-24538 GCA_046260175.1 Thermoanaerobaculia bacterium | reverse complement strand
GAATGAAAAAGCCGCGCCGCCGGTCGCCGAGGCTGATCGAGAGCATCGGCGCCAGTTCCTGAAGGGGAGGCTGAGTCATCGCCGAGGGGATCAGAAGTACGAGCGGGGGATACTCCTGAACGTAGAAATCGCGGGCCGCTTCAACGCCCGCCATGTAAACGGGGGCGAAACCGACGGCCCGGACCGCCTGGCGCAGCGGGGGCGAATCGGCCCCGACGATGAGGGCCTTCTTGCCGAATTCATCGTCATCGCCAT
>JBHEPS010000025.1:0-24206 GCA_046260175.1 Thermoanaerobaculia bacterium | reverse complement strand
GTCCACGGTTTTAGCCGCGTCGATCGTGTGGAGGGTCGACAGGACGAGATGGCCCGTCTCGGCGGCTTCCATCGCGATCTCGATCGTCTCGACGTCGCGCATCTCGCCGATCAGAATCACCTTGGGAGCCTGGCGCAGGGCGGCGCGCAGGGCCAGGGCGAATGACTTGGTGTCCGACCCGACTTCCCTCTGGTTCACGGTCGAGCGCGCATGCCGGTGCATGTACTCCACCGGATCCTCGATCGTGACGATGTGATAGGCGAACTCGTGATTGATCTGGTTAATCATCGCCGCGAGCGTCGTCGATTTTCCCGAGCCGGTCGGCCCGGTGACCAGGACGATCCCGTTCTTCAAGGGGGCAACGTTGCGCAACTCCGCCGGAAGACCGAGCTCCTCGAGACTCGGAACGCCCTCGGGGATGACCCGCAGCACGATCGCCCACGTCCCACGCTGCGAAAAAGCATTCACGCGAAATCGCGTCTTCTGCGGGATCGAGTACGACAGATCGACCGATCCGTTCCTGAGCAGCGTCTCGGTGAGCTCGCGGTCCCCTCGCAGCAGATGCAGGACGATCGCTTCCGTCTGGAACGGCGTGAGGCGCGGAAGCCCCGGAAAGTTCACCGGCGTCAGCTGGCCGTCCACCTCGACCTGAGGCGGCCTGCCAACCGAGAAATTGAGGTCCGATACACGGTCGGAGACCTTGAGCATCGCCTCCAGAATGGCGTCGAAGTTGAAGTTCTTCATTTGGGTTCCACCTGGGCTGGTCAGTCTATCGCGTCGGGAGTCGCCATTGTAGCCGGGTTCATCCGGCACCGTCAGCGTCTGCTCTACAATCCCCCTGCATGGCAATTCTCGCAGTCGACTACGGCACCGTGCGTGTCGGGCTCGCCGTCAGCACCTCCGGTGTGCTCGCGACGCCTCACAGCGTCATCCCGAACGACAAATCCCTGGGAGATCTCGCCGAACGGATCGCCACCCTCGGGGAGGAGCTCGAGGTCGATCGGTACGTGGTCGGCCTCCCGCGACGCTCCCGCTCGGGCAGCGACGATCCGGCGCTCGACCCCTACCGGGCCCTCGCTGACGCTCTCAGGCAGAAAACCCGCAAGAAGGTCGTCCTCTGGGACGAAGGGTGGTCCACTACCGAGGCCGCTTCCCGCCGAAGGGAAGGCGGCGCCGGGCGGAAACGGGCCCGGAGCCCGATCGACATGGAGGCAGCTGCAGTGTTCTTACAGGCTTATCTCGACGAAACCGGAGGAGAGGACTGATGGCGCGCGCCCGCAGCAGGGGGTGTCTTTCGGTCGCAGTCCGATCGGCCGGCATTCTGGTCTTTTTCGGCATTCTCTTCGCCGCGGGTCTCGGTTACTTCCTCTGGCGCGCCCTCAACACTCCTTTCTCCTCGGCTCAGGAGCCTGTGCTGGTCGAGGTGCAGAAAGGATGGAACAGCGGCACGATCCTCGAGCGCCTCCGGAAGGAGGGCGTGCTTCGGGACGACTTCGTCCCTCTCGCTTACCTCAAGATCCTCCGGCGCGGCGACTCTCTCAAAGCGGGCGTCTATGAGTTCGACGGTCCGCTGAGCCCCATCGCCGTGATCGACAAGCTCGTCGCGGGGGAGGTCATCTTTCGCAGCGTCTTCATCCGCGAAGGAATCGACCGCTTCGCCGTCGGAGAGGCGATGGCCGCGGCCGGCTTCGGGTCGGTCGACGAATGGAAGGAGATCACCTCCCAACCCGATCCGATCCGGGATCTGGCCCCTGACGCCGAGAGCCTCGAGGGGTACCTCTTTCCCGACACGTACAAGCTCACCCCGGGGACTCCTCCTTCGAGGATCGCATCGGTCATGGTCCAGAACTTCCGTGACAAATTCGGCGGCCAACTCGCCTACATCTCGACCGGACTCTCCCTTCACGAAACGGTCATCCTCGCCTCCATCGTCGAGACCGAAGCGCGGCTCCCCGAGGAGAGGCCCGTGATCGCCGGGGTCTACCTGAACCGGATTCGAAAGGGGATGCTGCTCGGCGCGGACCCGACCGTGATCTACGCCCTCAAGCTCGACGGCACGTGGGACGGCAATATCCGGCGCGACGACCTGGTCAACAACGACTCCCCCTACAACACCTACCGGAAGCGGGGGCTCCCACCGGGGCCGATCGCCAACGCGGGGCTTGCCTCGCTCGAAGCCTCCGCGCGCCCGGCAGCGAGCGACTACTACTACTTCGTCTCCCGAAACGACGGCTCGCACGTGTTCGCCCGCACGCTCAACGAACACAACCGTAACGTCCAGGAGTTTCAGCGGAATTACTTCCGTCGCAAGCGGGCTGAGGAGAAGGCCTCCGCGCCGGGGGAAGCCGAGGCGCAGTAGGGGGTTGAAAGGCCCGCCGGAAATGATTGACCCAAAAGTGACGAGACGGTAAATTTCCGACCAATCTCGTCTAAACTGGGGATTCCATGAACGCCCGCAATTACTCCCTCCTCGGCAGTTACATCCTCTTCAAACAGCTCGAAGAAAACGCGCTTTCCGAGCTCTGGCGAGCCGGACGTCTCGAAGACGGAAAAGTCGTGGAAATCGTGGCTCTGCGGCGGTTTCGGGGCGGCGATCCCCGCGCGATGCGCTCTGCTGCGGGCGAAGCGAAGGGGATGATCGGACAGATCCAGGGGTCCGCAGTCGTCCGCGGGCAGCGGATCAGCTCGGCTGAGGGGCACGTTCTGCTCGAGCACGAGTATTCGGGCGGACGCTCGCTGCAGGGGATTCTCGATCGGGCGACCAGCGGCGAAAACGGGCCGCATCCGATTCCGGTCGATCAGGCGATCGCGATCGCCGAGCGTCTGGCGGCGTCCGCCGAGGCGCTGCAGCAGGTCCGGCTCGAACAGAGCCGCCTGGTGCATGGCGCCATCGTTCCGCAATTCGTCTGGATCACCGAGGATGGAGAAGTCCGTCTCGCGGGTCATCTGCTCGCGAAGGGGATTCTGGCCTCCCTCAAAGACCAGGCGGTTCGCGGCGAGATCACTCCGTACATCGCGCCCGAGCTCCGCACCTCTTCCGTGCCGACGCAGGCGGGTGACATCTACGCGATCGGAGCGATTCTCTTCCTCACGCTCACGGGTGAGGCGCCGCCGGCTCAGAAGGCCGAGAGTGCGCTCGAGGATGCACGGCTGATGTTCGACGACGAGCCGATCCCGGCCGACCTGCTGCCGATCCTCCGCCGCACGCTCGCCACCGATCCCGCGCAGCGTTTCGGCAGCGTCGCCGAGCTTCATCAGGCGATCCAGAAACTCGTCGCCGGGGGGCTGTACGCGCCGACCACCTTCAACCTGGCGTTCTATCTCCATAGCCTCCTGAAGAAGGAGATGGAGATCGAAGCTGGAGAGCGGAAGACGGAAGACGCCGTGGACGTCACGACCCTGGTCGCGCAGAAGCGCCTCGAGGAGAAGGCGGCGGTCGAGCCGCGGCTCGCGGCCGAAGACAGCTCCGCTCCCCGTCCGGCGCCAATCAGCTCTCCTCTCAGCGGAGGGAGGAGCCCGGATGAGAAGCGATCGAAGGCACCGATGATCGCTGCGGCGATCCTGCTGCTCGCTGCCCTCGGAGGTGGCGCGTTCTGGCTCATGCGAGAGAAGCCTTCCGTTCCCGCCGCGCAAGCGGCTTCGGCGCCTCCCGTCGAGATGGCTTCTGCGGCGGCCATCGAGGCTCCGATCGTCACCGCCGTTGCCGAGCCGACGGAAACCGAACTCCTCGCCAACCCGCCGGAGACCACCAGCGAAGCGGCGGTCGTGCAGGACGACGCGGAACGACGCAAGGCTTTCGAGGACGAGGTGAACCGACGGCTCCGGGAGGAAGTCACCCGCCTCCAGAGCGACTACGAGCGCCAGATCGCCACCGAGCGCGCGAAGATCGCTGCGGACCGCCAGCCCCAGGAGGCGGTGCAACCTCAGGCGCGGACGATCGAGCAGCCCCCCGCCGCGCCACCCGCGCAGGCGAAGGTCGCCGATGCGCGCCTCGACGCAGATACTCTCAACCAGCAGCGGCTCCAGCAGATCGAGACGGAGAGAGACTCGGAGCCCGGCACGATGGAGGCGGCACCCGTGCCCGTGGCCGGCGCGCCGACACAGACGGCCGCGCAGGCCGTCCCCAGCGTGGTCCCCCCTGCAGGCCCGCCCCCCGTCCGGCAGGGTGACCTGATCGAGCTCTCGACGCTCGACCAGCCTCCCTCGCTGGTCAAGAGCGTTCCTCCTTCCTATCCGCCGATGGCGCGCAAGCAGCGGCTCGAGGCGACCGTGATCATCAGCGCGCTCATCTCGGAGAACGGCGACGTCCTCGAGGCTCGCGTGCTTCGAGGGGATCCCCGGGGGATCGGCTTCGATGAGGCGGCACTCGCGGCCGCGAAGGCGTCGAAGTTCTCCCCCCCGATGAAAGACGGCAAGCGCGTTCGCACCTGGCTGGCGTATCCGTACCGGTTCCAGCTTGCGCGGTAGAGCGAAATAGGACGGATAGGACCTATAGGACTTGCCGGTCCCGACCCGCTCTCGGACGGGGCTGATCGCCATCCGTCCTATTCGTCCTATTCGTCCTATTCGTCCTATTCGTCCTATTCGTCCTATTCGTCCTATTGATTCTCCCTCTGGCCCTGAACTTGCCACCTTCCTCTGGAAATGCCTCCGAGAAAAGCGGCCCTCGTCCGAAGTGGAATCCGCCGGGTCGGGACGAAGGAGACCGGCTTCCGGTTCGAGACTGCCGCGGGTGAGCCGGTGGAAGAGGAGATCGTTCTCGGGCGGATCCGGGCGCTGCGGATCCCTCCGGCGTGGAAGGATGTGCGGATCGCGCGCGGGGAGCATGCTCCGCTTCAGGCGATCGGCATGGACTCGAAAGGGCGCACGCAGTACATCTACCACGTGCGCTTCCGTCAGAAGCGCGACGACGAGAAGTACCTGCGCATCGTCGAGTTCGGAGAGAGGCTGCCCGACCTGCGCGCGCGCGTCCGCACCGATCTCACGGCGAAAGGTCCTTCGAAAGAGCGCGTACTCGCGGCACTGGTCAGGCTGATCGACCAGGGCTTTTTTCGCGTCGGAAACGACCGCTCGGTCAAGACGACATCGACCTTCGGGCTGACCACGGTCAGGGCGAGCCACGTGAAGGTGAAGGGCGACGAGGTTGCATTCGACTTCGTCGGCAAGTGGCGGAAGACCCATCGCCGGGAGATCCACGACCGCCAGATCGCCTCGCTCGTGCGCGAGCTCAAGGCGCTCGATGATCACGAAGAGCTCTTCGCATGGATCGAGGACGAACGCCTCGTCGACGTCAAGGACCGGCACGTCAACGAGTACATTCAATCGGTCCTCGGCCCGAAGTTCACGGCCAAGGACTTTCGAACGTGGGCAGGCACGCTCATCTGCTCGATCCAGCTCGCCTGGCACGATCAGGCGGAGACGAAGACCGCGCGGAAGCGCCAGATCCGGGACGCGGTCGAGGCCACAGCCGAGCGGCTCGGCAACACACCGGCAGTCTGCCGCACCTCCTACATCTGCCCGCGGCTCCTCCACGATTACGAGCGCGGCATCCTGTTCGAACCGATGCGGAAGAGGGAGAGTCCGATCCCGAGGAGCGGGCTCTCGGTCGAGGAGAAGGCGCTCCTGCGCTTCCTGCGGGAGACGATCGCCAACCGCCGCGCGAGGCGCCGCCCCTCCTCACGCCGTTTCCACGCGAAAAAGAAGTGAGGAGGCGGTCCGGCCATCGGACCGCCTCCTCCGGGTCATTTGCGGTCGCCCAGCATTCCGAGCTGCCACATGAGGAAGATCCTCTGGTCGGCGACGTCGCGAACCTTCAGCTCGAGCGGCTTTCCCTGTCCGTGACCGGCGGAACGGTCGACCCAGAGCAGTACCGGCTTCGCGTTTTCATCGTCAGCCACCGCATGCTGGAGCAGCGCCGCCATCTTGCGCGCGTGAAGTGGATGCACGCGTGAATCGTTCTCGCCCGCAGTCAGCAGCACGGCGGGAAGCTTCTTCCCGGGCGCGAGATTGTGATAGGGCGAGTAGGCACGCAGGAACTCGAAATGCTCCGGGTTCTCCGCCGTTCCGTACTCCGGAACCCAGTAGCGGGCCATGAGGAAGTGCTGGTAGCGCAGCATGTCGAGAAGAGGGACGGCCGAAATCACCGCGCCGAACAGCTCTGGACGCTGCACGAGCATTGCGCCGGTGAGAAGGCCGCCGTTCGACCCTCCCATCACCGCGAGCCGCTCGGGTTTCGTGTAGCCGTTCG
This sequence comes from Thermoanaerobaculia bacterium, assembly GCA_046260175.1. GTDB lineage: Bacteria > Acidobacteriota > Thermoanaerobaculia > Gp7-AA8 > Gp7-AA8 > JBHEPS01. Next base: position 17,959 of record JBHEPS010000025.1, on the reverse strand, counting down.
CGATCAGCCATTCGGCGGCGCCGATGAAGTCGTCGAACACGTTCTGCCGATTCTCGAGCATTCCCGCCCGATGCCATGCCTCGCCGTACTCGCTCCCGCCGCGAATGTTCGCCAGCGCGTAGACACCACCCTCCTCGAACCACTGGAAGAGGCTGGCGCTGAATGATGGCGTCATCGCATTGTTGAAACCGCCGTACCCGTAGAGGATCGTCGGACGCTGCCCGTCGACTCGGAGACCTTTCCGGTGAACGAGGAACATCGGCACCCTCGTGCCGTCCTTCGACCGATAGAAGACCTGCCGCACTTCGACGGTCGACGGGTCAACCGGAACGTCGGGCCGCTCCCAGAGGTCGCTCTTCCCGCTCAGGAGATCGACGCGATAAATCGAAAGCGGCTCGTTGAAGCTTGTGAACGTATAGAACGCCTCGTCGCGATCCTGCTCGGTCGCGACGCCGGCCGAGCCGAGCCCGGGCAGCTCGAGGCTGCGGACGGGAGTCCCGTCCAGGCGGACCACCTCAAGCCGGTTCACGGCGTCCTTCAGATAGTCGATCACGAGGAAGCTCCGCGAGATCGAGGTTCCCTCGATGGTCGCATCCTCACGTTCGGCGACGACGGTCTTCCAGTTCGCGGGTGCGGGGGCATTCAGATTGACCGCGACGACCCGGCCGTTCGGCGCGTCAAGCGTCGTGAGCATATAGAAGGTGTCTCCGACGATGCCTCCGCTCGCCGTCGCCGGCTCGCCCGTGACGATTTCCACTCTCACGAACTCACCGCTGCGGAACCATCGGTCGAGATCGATCGCCCAGAGGTCGGTCGACGACGTGCCGGTCCAGTAACCCAGAACCATCCAGCGGGCGTCGCGCGAAACGATTGCGAACGGCCCCCACGTAGTCGCGAGAGGCCCCTCCTTGTACTGCTCAAACAGCACTTTGTCCTGCCGCTCATGCGTTCCGAGAACGTGGTACTTGATCCGCGTCGAATAGGGGTTCTTCACGTCCGCCAGACGGGAGTAGAAAATTCCCTTCGAGTCGGGCGTCCAGTAGACGCCGCCGACTTTCCCGGGGATCTCATCCGCCAGCCAGGTTCCGTCGCTGACCCGCATCACGTAAAGCGTCGTATTCTCGTCGCCTGCGTAATAGAGACCGAAGGCCATCAGCTCGCCATCCGGAGAAGGCGCGAAGAAAGCCGGCGCGGTCAGGCCCGTCGGGTCGATCTCGTTCGCGTCGAGCAGCATCCGCGGCTCGCCTCCGTGCCCCTCCCGGACGAAAACCACGGGCTGAGCCTGCGAGCCCTCCCGGCGCGAGTAGAAGTAGCGATTGAGGCGAACCTCCGGAGCGCTGACGCTACCGACCTGCATCAGCGGTCGAAGCTTCTCCTCCAGCGCCTTCCGTCCGGGAAGCTGCTCGAGGACCGAGCGCGTGTACGCATTCTGCGCGTCCGTCCACGCCCCTACCCTCGCGTCGAGTGCCGCGTCCTTCCTTCCGCCGAGCTCGGGAGCTGCGCTTCCCTCCAGCCAGCGATACGCGTCGGCGATCTCGGCCTCGCCGTAACGGTCGATCACGGCCTCCCGCGCCGTCTCGGGCACCTTCCCGGCCCCGGCTCCCGTCGATGTCATCAGTAGGGCCATCGCAATCATCAGAATTCTCAACTTTCGGTCCTCCGAACTAGAAAGTTCTTCCGATCCAGAAGGCGGTCTCGAACCCTCCCTCCTCGATTTCCTTCAGGTTCGTGCGCTTGGCGAAGTTCCAGTTCAGGTCGAGCCCGAACAGGTTCACCGACAGGCCGTAACCGAAGGAAGCGCGCCCATCGACGAGTGCGCCATCCTCCATGAAGGTGAAGTCGTCGCCGTCGAACCAGGCGGCGCCGACGTCGAAGAAGACCGATCCGCGGATCTGGTTGAGGGCGAAGCCCGGGAAGACGAGGTAGTCGACCAGAGGGAAGCGGAGCTCGACGTTGGCATAGCCTGCGCGATCGCCGATCAACGAACGGAAATCGTAACCGCGGAGAGTATCGAGACCTCCGAAGTAATAGAAGTTCGGGACGTTGCCGTCGGCCACCGCCGCAAAGGTCCGAAAAGCGAGGAGAGTCCGAGAGGAAACCTGGAAGTACTGGCGGTAATCGAGAACGAGGTCCGTGCTGAGAGCGCCGCCGTCTTCCATGTCGGCGTTGTAAGTACCGGTCACCTGGTACCGCCGCCCCGCGACGGGACCGAACGACTTGAACACGGTGTTGTCGCCGGTGAAGGTCGCGCTGGCAAGGGGGAACTCGTCCCTCCGCGGCTCGTAGAACCTGACCAGATCTCCTTCATCGTTGAAGACCCCGCGCGGGTAGTCGATGTCCCGCAGCATGAAGCCGGCGCCGAAGTCGATTCGGTGATAGCGGTCGAACGGATAGCTCATCAGTCCGATGAGGGCGGTCTGGCGATAGGCCCGCTCCCTTCGTTCGAGCTCCAGGCGTTCGAAGTTCCGCTCGACGAAGTACGTCCGATCGTCGAACAACCGGATCCCCCAGGTCAGACGCTGCCGCATGTCGAGATAGAGGAAGTCGAAGTTCGCGAACGTGGAGATGGAGTTCAGCGAAGCGATGAACCTCCGGTTGCCGAGCATGTCGCTCATGTAGATGACCGAGTTCGAGATGAACGTCTGGTCGGACTGGACGCCCGCCTGAACCTGGACGTCGTCGATGAAGAGCTTGAAACCGCCGTAAGGCTCGGTCTTCTCCGGATCGATCGCGACCTCGATCGGCGGCAGGAACGGTACGCGGTCTGCTTCGATCGAAGCCTCCACGGGAACGGGGACGGTCTCGACTTCGAGCGTCGCCGAGGAAGTGGGAGTGATGTAGAGCTCCCACGCTCCCTTGTAGTAGGAGCTGAAAACCAGCTTTTCCTCTCCTTGATCGCCGATGAACACCACGGGGGTGAACACCCCGCCGACGACGTCGGTGTACTGCCGGATCACGCCCGTTTCGAGGTCGAGCGAGTAGATGTTGAACGAGGCGAAGTTCCTGGGATCGATCTCTTCCCCCTCTCCTCCCTGCTCGGCGATCCTCGAGTCGAGCTGCTGGGCGAGCTCCCTGGCGGTCGCCCTCACTTCGTTCTCGATCTCGGAGCGCGCCGTCAGGCGGTCGGAGGAGTAGAAGACTCTCTTGCCGTCCGGTGCGACCCAGACGTCGATGTCGTTCCACTCGCCCTGGGTCAGCTGGAACCTGTTCGAGGGATTCGCCACCTCGAGCCGGTAGAGCTTCTCGTACCCTTCGACATCCGAGGAGTAGTAAATCCAGCGGCCGTCGGGGGAGAAGACGGGCGAGATGTCGAAGAAAGGATCGTTCGTCAGGTTGGTGACGCGATCGGTTTCGAGATCGTAGAGGAACAGGTCGGCCTGGTTGCCCGAGAAGGCGTGAAAGGCAATCTGTCTCCCGTCCGGCGAGAACGCGGGGTTGAGCTGCTGCTCGACGTCCATCGAGATGGACTTGAGCAGCTTTCCTGTGAGGGCATTCATGATCATCAGATTCCGCCCTCTCTCCTTCTTGACGAAGAAGGCGATCTGATCGCCGTTCGGGCTCCACGCGATGTCGCGACCGGCGACCGGGCCGGTCGTCATCCCCTGCGCGATGATGTACTCGTACTGGTCGGCGTAACCGGAAGTCAGGTTTCGGAACAGCTTCCGCTCCGGAACGTTGAACAGGACGACGTCGAGATCTTCTTTGTAGGTCGCCATCGCGGCGAGGAGATCTCCGGACGGCGACGGAGACGGCGACATCTCCTGACTTCGGGCCTCGATGCGGAAGATGCTTCCATACTCGGTCGGCTCTCCGCGCGAGACGAGGACGGGGAGATAGCGGCGGCGGAGCCAGGTGCGGAGCCGGGTGTCGAACTCCTCCGGCGTCAGGTCGAAGGCGCGCTTGATCGGCCTCTCGAGGTTCGGGCCGAGAGTATTCCGGTACTCGTAGATGAAGTCGCGGAGCCCGTCCCACCCCCACTGGTCGACGATGAAGCGGAAGACCGAATGGCCGAAGCGGTAGGCGAAGTACCCGGTCACGTTCCTGGTGACCGAGGGGATCTGGTCGTTGACGACCGCGTCGCGCAGGACCATGCGGTCCTTTGCGTCCTCGTCCTGGGCCATGAAGGATGCCAGCCCCTCCATGATCCAGAGGGGTGGCCGGGCCGTGATCTCCTTCCCGAGCCGCCCCTGAAAGAGGATCTCGTACTCGAAGATGTGCGTCAGCTCGTGGGTGATGAGCTGCAGCAGCTTGTCGTCGGGCATGTCGATGGGCAGGACCATCCGGTTGCGGGCCGGCTCGGCGAACGCCCCGACGCCCTCGGGTATGAACATCAGGATGACGTTGGTCTGCTCGAAGTCCGAATGAGTCGCGTAGTAGATCAGCGGGATCCGTTTCGAGATCTGGAAATTCAGCTTCCGCGAGAGGTCGTCGTAGGCGCTCTCGGCGAACGAGACGACCTTCTGGAGCGACGCCGCCGTTTCCTCGTAGTAGTAGACGTCGAAGTGGGTCGAGCGGTAGATGTGCCAGGTGAACTCGTCGTAGACGATCTTGTTCTTTCCGAACGCGAGCGCCTCGACCGGGAGGAGTCCCGCGAGGAGCACGAAAACCAGAAGCAACGAGCGTGATCTGTTCAAAGCGGCCTCCCCTGGGACTCTGCCGGAGCTTCGTTCACCGGCAGCTCAATTCGTGAAGACGAATCTGGTCGCGGACGTTTCCTGCGAGACGAAGATCCCGACGATCTGTGCTTCGAGCGCCCGGAGATTCTCGAAAAGACCGAGGATCTCGTCGTAGTTACGCTGGTCGAACTCCTTGAAATCACGGAAGTTCTCCTCGACAAGCTTCTCGCCCGTCTCTCCGTCGAACACGGCGACGACGATGTCGAAGACGAACCCGGTACTCTCCACCAGCACCTGCCGGTAATAGGTCCTGCCATCGACGGGCGAGACGTACTCTTCGGTGCGATATCCGCTCTTGTCCTCGATGTTGAAGTCGATCACCCCCGCCAGGACGAAGTCCGAATCGGTGTCGTCCGCGATCTCGGTCCACCAGTCGCGGTTGAGCTCGAGCTCATCCCAGTCGGCCGTCGGCGTCCGCCGCGCCGTCGCATCGAGCACGTCGAGCTTCGTCGATTTCACGAGCTGCTTTCTGAGGTAACGGGCGAACTCGGCCTGCACGTCGACCCTTCCCGCCCTCGTGTCCCGGTCGTCCATGACGATGATGAAGGGAGCGATAGCCACGCGCTCTCTACCCTCGATCGCGAGCCGCGGCTTGAGCGGAAGCTTGAGCGCGACCTCGATCACGCCGGCATGGAGCGGCGCGCAGAGAATCAGGCAGCACAGAACGATCATCCTCTTCATCGGACACCTCCAGGGGGCGGGGTCACGGGAGGCCCCGGATTCGGAGGCTCCTGCGAGACCGGGATCTCGCCCGGCCGAGGTGGCTCCTCGGGATCGGATAGCAACGGCGGCTCGGCGGGCTCGGGCTCTTCCGCGGACGCCTCGGCTCCGCTTTCGGCGGTGGCCGCCCGGCTTTGCAGCTGTTCCTCCCGGCGCTGGTTCCGTGAGTAGAACTCGACGAACCGGCTGTAGTTCTTCTGGATGTACTGATTGGCGCGATCGGCGGCCAGCGCGCGGGCATAGGTATCGCGGGCTTTTTCGAACTCGCCGATCCCCTCGTAGGCGACGGCGAGGTTATTGAGCGCGGTCGGGTTGCTCGGATCGATCTCCACCGCACGCTCGAAACGGAACATCGCCTCGCGCCAGAGGTTCGCCCTCGCCATCTGAACCCCGAACTGGAGCTGGTCGCCCGACTGATTGAGGTCGAGTCGCCGGCTCGAGCACGCCGCCCCCGCCAGCACGACGAGCGCCATCAACAGAAACAGCTTCAACCCTGTTCGCATCGTTCACCCCTGCTCGCCCCGCGCGCTCTCGGCGCGAAGCGACGATTCAGCGTGGCGCCGCGGCCGCCGAGCGGCCCGCGCATCCGGGATGGCGGGGACGGTTGGTGTCACGGAACAACGGCATTATAATGACGCTTCGAGCCCACCCTCAACCGGTCGCGCTGCTCCGGGCACGCGAACCGCCATGAAACTACATCTTCGCGATCTCCTGATCGCCTGGTCCCTTCTCCCTTTTCTCACACCCGCGCGAAAACGACTTCTGCTCCGAATCGTCGATCCCCTGGATCGAATCGATTCGGTTTCCGAAGCGGAGCTCGGCGGTGTCTTGAGTATCTCGCCAGCTGAAGCGCGGATTGTGAAAGAACCGTTAACTCTCCCCACGGTCGCGCGGGACCTCGAGCGCCTCTCCGCGGAAGCAATCGCGCTTGTCGATCCCGGCTACCCGCCACTGCTGCGCGAGATCCACGATCCACCCCTCGCTCTCTTCGTTCGCGGCAAACGCGAGCTCCTCGACGGAAGATCGATCGCGATCGTCGGTTCGCGCCGGGCTTCTCCGTACGGACTCGGGGCGGCCCGTCGCTTCGCCCGCGAGCTCGCGGGCCGCGGCATCACCGTCGTTTCGGGGCTTGCCCGCGGGATCGACGCCGCGGCGCACGAGGAAGCGCTCCTGAGGGAGGGCCCGACCGTCGCCGTCCTCGGCACCGGCATCGACGTCGCCTACCCCCCCGAGCACGCACGGCTACGCGACCGGATCGCCAGCGAGGGGCTGCTCGTCACCGAGCTCCCCCCCGGGACACCGCCGCGGCGCGAGCATTTTCCGGTTCGGAACCGGATCATCGCCGGCCTGACGCTCGGCACCCTCGTCGTGGAGGCGGGCGAGCGAAGTGGATCGCTCATCACGGCCAGGCTCGCGAGTGAACAGGGGCGTGAGGTCTTCGCGGTTCCGGGCTCGATCTTCTCCGCGGGCAGCACGGGTGGCCACCGCCTCATCCAGGATGGGGCGAAGCTGATCCACACGGTCGACGACCTGCTTGGAGAGATCGCCGCGCTGCGTCACCTGCAGGGTGGGAAGGGAGGAAATGGCGATCCGATCGAGCTCGAACCGGCTCTGGCGCGCGTGTACGAGATCATCCCGCCCGACGATGCGATCGACGTCGATACGGCCGCCGAGCGCAGCGGACTCGCCGCCGGCCCGCTCGCCGAGGCGCTGCTGCGACTCGAGCTCCTCGGGCTCGTGCGCGCCTTCCCGGGCGCCCGCTATATGAGGGGGTCGCCGTGAACCGGACCCTCTTCAGAGGCGGGCACGACGACGGATTCTTCCGCGGGAAATCGGCCGGCCGCGGCGCGCGACTTTACGATCCGAACTGCGAGCCAGAGCGGGACGCCGAGCTGCACGCTCCGCAGAAGGACCTTCGGAATTCCGAGGCCGAGAAGCAGCCCGAGCGTCGCCCCCGCCACGAGCAGCTGCGGAGCATGATCGCCCGCCATGGCGTTGACGTCGAGCTTCCCGCGGAGCCGGTCGTCCAGCTCGTCGATCCGCTCACCCACCCGCTCGCGCGCGCGGTCGATCGCTATCTCGATGTGCTCCCGGGCATGATCACTGCTCATCCGTTCTCTCCCGACCCCTGTGTAACTCGCCGCGAATCATCTCGACGTCGTCTTTCATCCCCTGGATCGCTCCGATCGGCGCGATCTCGGTCTTCTGCAGCTTCCTGTATCCGAGCCAGCCCGCGAGCCCCGCCAGGGCGAACAGCAGAATCGCCACCACGAGCGACGCCACCCATGCGGGCATCCAGAGCGCCAGAACCAGGACCAGCGTCACGAAGATCAAGGCCCCGCCGATCAGGGCGAATACGAGCGCCACGGCGAAAAGCGCCCCGACGCCGCCGAATCCCGCCACCGACTGCCGGATCTCGATCTTCGCAAGAGCGATCTCGCTGCGAAAAAGCGTCGAAATGTCCTCGAGCAGCCCCTTGATGACCCGGCCGATCGACTCCGGCTCGGGCGTTGTGCCTGTCGTCCTCATGGTTGAATCCCCAGCAAAACGGGTGCCCCGACCCCCGAGTGTCCTTGATCTCCGGCCCTCATTCCACCAAACTTCGCGCGATGGACCGACCCGTCGTCGAACTCGTCAAGGATTTCCGCTTCGAAGCGGCTCATTATCTCCCGAACCTCCCCGACTCGCACAAGTGCCGCCGAACCCACGGCCATTCTTTCCGCGGCGAGATCGCCGTCCGCGGCCCCGTCGATCCGGAGATCGGCTGGGTGATCGACTTCGCCGATCTGAAAAGGGCCATCCAACCGGTCGTCGACCGCCTCGACCACTATCTCCTCAACGAGGTCGAAGGACTCCCGAACCCCACCTCCGAGCTCCTCGCGGTCTGGATCTGGGAGAAGCTCGCGCCCCAACTCCCCGGGCTCGTTCGCGTCACGATCGAAGAGACGTGTACCTCGAGATGTCACTACTACGGAGAGCGGGGCTAGGGGCTAGGGGCTAGGGGCTAGGGGCTAGGGGCTAGGGAACTTCAACATCAACAGCGGAGTCGAGTCTCTTGCCGCCGGGCTCTTGCTGTTGTTTTTCCCTAGCCCCTAGCCCCTAGTCCCTAGCCCCTTGTAAGCGGTACAAACCTCACTCCGATCAGCTCTTCCCTCCTGAACCTCTCTCCCACCCGGACGATGCGGACGAGGCTCTGGGTGAAATCTCCGACCGGCAGGAGCGCGCGACCGCCGTCGGCGAGCTGCTCGAAGACGGCCTCCGGCACGGACGCGGGAGCAGCCGCGGCGAGGATCGCGTCGAAGGGCGCCTCATCCCGGAAGACTTCCAGCGCGTCCCCTTCGCGGAACGTGACATTCTCCAGGCCGAGACGCTCGATCGTTTTTCGCGCCCGCTCGGCCAGGTGAGGAACGATCTCGGCCGTGTAGACGTGACCGGCGATCCTGGACAGAATTGCCGTCTGGTACCCGGAGCCGGTTCCGAGCTCGAGCACACGGTCCTCTCGCTGAAGAGTCAGTTTCTCGGTCATGTAGGCGACGATGAACGGCTGCGAGATGGTCTGCCCTCCGCCGATCGGAAGCGGCCCATCGTCGTAGGCCTCCGCCTCATGCTCGGGCGGCACGAAAAGCTCTCGCGGTGTCTGTCGTAGTGCCTCCAGCACGGCAGGGTCACTGACGCCGCGGGCGACGATCTGATCCCGGATCATCCTCTCGTTGCGGTCCACGCAAAGCCTCGTTCGATTGCGATGCAAGGAACGAGCAGGAGCAAGGCAGAAGTCAGAAGGCAGAAGGCAGAAGTAAAACCAACGGCAAAGGCATTTGATCTTGCCTTTCCTTCTGCCTTCTGCCTTCTGCCTTCTGCCTTGCTCTTTACTTCCTCCCTCCCTTCCCATCTAATCCGCGCTTCCGATGTTCGACGACATCCTCAAGGACCTCGAGCGCCGCGGTGCTCGCTACGCGGATGCCCGGCGGACGGTGACCGACAGGCAGGAAGTGAGGATCCGGAACGGGGTGCTCGAGTCGCTCGCGAGCGCGACCGAAACCGGCATCGGCGTCCGGGTGCTGAAGGGAAACGGCTGGGGCTTCGCCGCGGACAGCGACGATTCGGAAGGGGCGCTGCGGCGCGCGGCGCTCCGCGCCCTCGAAGTCGCCGAGGCGAGCGACCTCGCCTCGGGGGAGCGCGTCCGGCTCAGCGAGGTCGACCCCGCCCGCGGAACCTGGTCCTCACGCTTCGAGATCGACCCGTGGAGCGTGCCACTCGACCGCTGGATCGATCACCTGCGCGGGGTGACTGAGCCGCTCCGCAGCGACGCGCGGATTCATCAGGTCAGTGGCGAGATCACGGCCTACCGCCAGAGAAAGTGGTTTGCATCGACCGAGGGGGCGGCGACCGAGCAGACGACGACGGAGATGGGCGCCGGGATCGAGGTCGTCGCCATTTCGGGGGATGAGTACCAGAGGCGCACGTGGCCGAACCCCTTCGGCGGCGACTACAGCGCACGCGGCTGGGAGTTGGTCGAAAATCTGAAGCTCGGCGAAAACGGGCTGCGCATTCGCGACGAGGCTCTCGCCCTGCTCGAGGCGCCCAAGGCGCCCGCGGGCCGGCACGACCTCATCATCGGCTCCTCGCAACTCGCCCTCCAGGTCCACGAGTCGTGCGGGCATCCGACCGAGCTCGATCGGGCGCTCGGGACCGAGATCTCCCTCGCGGGCGGCTCGTTCCTCCAGCCGTCTATGCTGGGCAATTTCCGCTACGGCTCGGACCTGGTGAACCTGACCGCGGATGCCACGATCCCCCACGCGATCGGCTCCTTCGGTTGGGACGACGAAGGCGTTCCGGCGCAGAGGTTCCACCTGGTGCGCGCGGGAGAGTTCGTCGATTACCTGACCGGCCGCGACTCCGCTCCCGTTCTCGGGCGCCGCTCGAACGGGACGGTGCGCGCCGAGAGCGCAAACCGCATCCCCATGATCCGGATGACGAACATCAGCCTCGAGCCGGGCGAGACCCCGCTCGCCGAGTTGATCGCCGGTACGAAGAAAGGGATCTTCGTCGATACCAACCGGTCCTGGTCGATCGACGACCTCCGGCTGAACTTCCAGTTCGGCTGCGAGATTGCGTGGGAGATCGAGAACGGTCGCCTCGGCCGGATGCTGCGAAACCCCGTCTACACCGGATCGACGCCCGAGTTCTGGCGTTCGTGTGACGCGGTCGGCGACCGGGCGAGCTGGCGGGTGTGGGGCCTGCCGAACTGCGGGAAGGGTGACCCGATGCAGACGATGCGCGTTGCGCACGGAGCGCCGGCCGCGCGGTTTCGCAGCGTCGAGATGATCTGAGATGGAAGAGCTGACCAGAGCCGAGGAGATCGTCGAGCTGGCGCTGCGCCTCGCGGAAGGGGATGAGGCGGATGCGTTCTGCATCCTCACCGACCGCTCGCTGACGAGGTTCGCCGAATCGAGGCTCCACCAGAACATGGCCGAGCGGAGCGCCTCGCTCACCATCCGGGTGATCGTCGATGGGCGGAGCGGAGTCGCCTCGACTTCTTCCGTCGATCCCGACGCGATCGGCCGCGCGGCGTCGCTCGCGCGCGACCTCGCCACGCGCGGCGAGCGCGATCCCTTCTTCCGTGGTCTTCATCGGTCCGCCGCCCGCACATCTGGCGATTCGTTCGACAAGGAGACCGCGACACTGTCTCCCCTCACCAAGGCGGAGTCGCTCGTGAGGATCTTCGACGAAGGAAAACGCGAAGGAATCCGCTTCGCAGGAAGCTGGGCCACGGGGAGCTCGGCGGTCGCAACGGGGAATAGTCACGGCGTCCGGCAGTCCGCGCCCACAACGGTATCGGACGCTTCCTTCATCGCTCTGGCCGACGGGACATCCGGTTTCTCTACAGGAATCTCGCGGACGTTCCGCGGCACCGGCGTCGAAAATCTCGCGCGCGAAGCGTCGCACAAGGCGCTTCTCTCCCGCGGCATCACGGCCGCGATTCCGACGGGGGCCGTCACCGTCATCCTCGAGCCTCCCGCGCTGGCAGAGATCTTCGAGCGGCTCAACACGATCGCCTTCAACGGCCAGTCGATGATCGACGGCTCCTCGTTCCTGAGCGGAAACCTCGGCAAGCCGTTTCTCGGCGAGAACGTTTCCATCGTCGACGATGCGAGCGAGCCGGAGCTCCTCCCCTTTCCGTTCGACATGGAGGGGCTACCCAAGCGCCGCGTCGCCCTGGTTGAGCGAGGCGTCATCCGTACGCCTCTCGTCGACCGCTACGCCGCCGACCGCCTCGGGATCGAGCCGACCGCGAGCGCCGCATCTCTCGGCTCGGGGGAGCACGGAATCGGTTTACACCTGACGATGGACGGCGGCGGGAGCTCGGTCGAAGAAATGATCGCAGCCACCGAACGCGGGGTCTGGATCACCCGCTTTCACTACCTCAACGGCCTTCTCGATCCGAAGATCGCGATGATGACCGGAATGACGCGCGACGGGACCTTTCTCATCAAAGATGGCCGCGTCGCCGGCCGTCTCCCGAATCTCCGCTGGACCCAGTCGATCGTCGAGGCGTTCCGCTCCATTGCGGAGCTTGGCCGCCAGCGCCGCGCGGTCGGCACCTTCTGGAACCCCCTGGGAGGGACCCTCCTGCCGGCTGCCCGGATCCACGGCTGGAAAATCACCGGCCAGTCGGGCTGACACCCATCGGGCCGATGTTTTGCAGTCAGGACCGGGCTGGAGCGCTGACCGAACGAAATGACGGCCTACATCATCCGCCGCCTGATCCAGGTCATCCCGATCACCTTCGGGATCCTGACGCTGATTTTCCTCCTCATCCACATGATCCCCGGGGACCCCGCGCTGCAGATTGCTGGAGAAAACGCCCGGGCGCAGGACGTTGAGCGCGTGCGGGTCCAGCTCGGGCTCGACAAGCCGATCTGGGAGCAATACCTCTCCTACCTCGGCGGCATCTTCCGCGGAGATCTCGGCCGTTCGTTCCGCACTCAGCAGCCGGTCATGGACACGGTCATGGAGCGCTACCCCGCGACGCTCCAGCTCGCATTCGGAGGAATGATCGTCGCGATCCTGATCGCCTTTCCCCTGGGGATCGTCTCGGCGATCTATCGCAGCACCTGGATCGATCACTTCGCCCGATTTTTTGCGCTCATCGGCGTCTCGATGCCGAACTTCTGGCTTGGCCCGCTTCTGATCATCGCGTTCTCCATTCACTTCCAGTGGTTCCCCGTCTCGGGACGGGGTGAAGGCCTGCGGTCGCTCATCCTTCCCTCGATCACTCTCGGCACGGCGCTCGCGGCAATTCTGACCCGCATGATCCGCGTCAGCCTCGCGGACGAGCTGGGGCAGCTGTACGTCACCACCGCGCGAGCGAAGGGAGTCGGCCGCAGCAAGGCGATCTTCGTTCACGGCCTTCGAAACGCGCTCATCCCGGTCGTCACGATCCTCGGACTTCAGTTCGGGTCGCTTCTCACCGGCGCAATCATCACCGAGCAGATTTTCTCGTGGCCGGGTCTCGGGCGGCTGCTGATTCAATCAATCAACGCGCGCGACTACCCTCAGGTGCAGGCCTCGATTCTGGTGATCGCGCTGACGTACATCCTCATCAACCTCATCACGGATCTGCTGTACGCGTACATCGATCCGCGGATCAGTTACGACTAGAGCCATGGCGAACCAAAGCTTCAAAAGGAAGTACCTGTCGAACTTCGCCCTCGTGAGCGGGGCGATCGCGACGATCGCTCTCGTGATCGTTGCGCTGACGGCGCCGTGGCTCGCGCCTTACGATCCGAACGAGCAGGACACCTCCCGGCGTCTCGAAGGCCCCTCTTCAGATCACCTCCTGGGGCTCGACGATCTCGGCCGCGACGTCGCGTCCCGCGTGATCTACGGTGCGCGCGTGTCGCTGCGGGTCGGCTTCAGCGTCGTCATCATCACGGCCATCGTCGGGATCATCCTCGGCTCGATCGCGGGGTACTTCGGCGGGTTCATGGACACGGCGATCATGCGGATCTCCGACATGCTCCTCGCCTTCCCCGGGATCCTGCTGGCAATCGCACTCGTCGCCGTGCTGGGTCCGAGTCTCAACAACGTCGTCCTCGCCCTCTCGGTCATCGGCTGGGTGAGCTATGCCCGTCTCACGCGCGGCCAGGTGCTGAAGGTGCGCGAGATGGAGTTCGTGACCGCCGCCGAGGCGCTCGGCGCGCGCGCCCCGCGCGTGATCCTCCGCCACCTGCTGCCGAACGTGATCAGCCCGGTGATCGTCCAGGCGACTCTCGGCCTCGCCGGCGCCATTCTCGCCGAAGCCTCGCTGTCGTTCCTCGGACTCGGCGTCCAGCCGCCGACTCCCTCATGGGGCGCCATGCTGACTACCGGACGCCAGTACCTCGGCATCGCCGACCACCTCGCCATCTACCCCGGCATGGCCATCATGCTCGCCGTCATGGGCCTCAACTTTTTCGGCGACGGCCTGATCGACGCTCTCGACCCGAAGTACCGGAAAGAGATGTAGTGTCATCCCGACCGTAGCGAGGGATCAGGGGGGGTGGCAATCCGAAAACGCCGCAAACGTAATCGGCGGCAGGGTGCGGATTCGCTGTGCCCACAGAGGCGAACTTACATCCCGCGCCGACAAGGCTTCCGCGTCACCGAATTCCCCTCCCACCGATCCCTCGCTACGCTCGGGATGACATCTACGGCGCGGGGATGTCGTCCGTGCCGGGCTCGGTGCCTTCCTGCTCGGGCGGGGGCACCGGCCCCTCGGGGAAGATCTTGGCGGGATTGAGAATCCCGAGCGGGTCGAACTGGTCCTTGATCTTCCTCATGAGCGAGATCTCAGCCGCTCCCTGCGTGATCGGAAGGAACTCGCGCTGCACCCAACCGATGCCGTGCTCGCCCGAGACCTGCCCCCCGAGGCTGTTGGTCAGCTCGAAGATCTCGCGAATCGCGACCGGAAGGACGTTCTTCCACACCTGGTCATCGACCGTCTTGATGATGTTGCAGTGGATGTTGCCATCACCCGCGTGGCCGTAACAGATCGTCATCAGCCCGTAGCGGTTCGCGATCTCCTTCACGCCGAGAATGAGCTCGGGGATCCGGCTGCGCGGAACCGTGGTGTCTTCTTCCTTGTAGATGTTGATCGACTTTACCGCTTCGCCGATCGAGCGGCGGAGCGACCAGAGCTCGGCCATTCTCCGGTCGTCCTCGGCGAGGAGCACGTCCTCGGCTCCGGCTTCCATGCACGCCTCGCCGATCAGCATTGCCTCCTCGTCGACCCGTTCCATCGAATGGCCGTCGGCCTCGAGAAGCACGTGCGCCGCCGCGTCGGCGTGCGGCCAGTTCTTTCCGAGCTGCTTCACAGCGCAGTCGACCGCGTCTTTCTCCATCAGCTCGCAGGCGCTGGGCTGCACGCCCTTCGTGAAGACGTTCACGACCGCCTTCGCCGCCGCTTCGAACGAGTTGAAGGGGGCGAGCAGCACCTTGCGGTGCGGCGGCCAGGGGATCAGCTTCATGTAGAGCTTCGTGAAGATCGCGAGCGTCCCCTCGGAGCCGACGAGGAGCTGCGTCAGGTTGTAGCCCGTGACGTCCTTGTAGAGCTTCCCACCCCCCTGAATCAGCGTTCCGTCGGCCAGCACCGCTTCGATTCCGAGAACGTAGTCCTTCGTCACACCGTACTTCACCGCACGCGGGCCTCCGGCGTTCTCGGCAACGTTGCCTCCGAGCGTGCATGAGCCGCGCGAGGCGGGATCGGGGGGATAGAAGAGGCCTACTTTCTCGACCTCCTCCTGAAAGACCTGTGTGATCACACCCGGCTCGACGACGCCGACGAGATTCTCGCGGTCGATCTCGAGGATCCGGTTCATCCGGTGGCAGGAGAAGAGGATCCCGCCGAGTACCGGAAGAGCGCCGCCCGAAAGACCCGTGCCGCCGGCGCGAGGCGTCAGCGGGATGCGATGCTTCGTCGCGATCCGGCACATGGCCTGGATTTCTTCGGTCGTCCGCGGCAGCACCGCGACGTCCGGCATGAAGACGAGATCCTCGGTGTAATCCGAGGCGAAGGGACGAAGCGTCTCCTCGTCGGTGACGACGGAGTCCTCTCCGAGGGCCTCTTTCAGCTCATCGATGATCCGGGGGGTAATTTTTCCGTAGTCCATGGGTGCGGTCATTCTGCCTCATCGAGGCGCAATGCGAGAAACTCGAGACCGGCAACGGTTCGCGTTCCGTGCCACGTGAAGAGGTGCCCGGGGAAAGGGCCGATTACGCGGGAGACACGGCTGAGCTCCGTCGCATCCGCCTCGTCGAACTCGTACGGCTCGTCCGGCAGGAAGACGATGTCGGGCGCCAGGGACGCGATCTCTTCCGGCGTGTGCCGCGGGTAGCGCCTCTTCCCCGCGAGGACATTCGTGCCGCCGGCGAGCGAAACGAGATCCGAGACGTACGTATCGCCCCCGCACCACATCCAGGGATCCCGCCAGATCGGAACGGCGAAGCGAAAGGAGGCGAATGGCGCCCTCGCCATGAGAGCCTCGAGCCGGCGATTCCACTCGGCCGCCGCTCCTCCAGCCCCGTGAATCACGCCGAGTGTCTCGATGAGTCCCGCGACGTCCATCACGCTCTTCGGCTCGGTCGCGAAGACCCGCGCGAACGCGGCGATTGCCTCGGCGTGCCGGGCGAGGTTCTCCTCCAGGTTGACGTAGACCAGGTCGGGCGCGAGCTCGCGGATCGCGTCGACGTCGGGATTCTTCGTCCCGCCGACGCGAGCGAGCGCGGCTACCTCTGAAGGAAAGATGCAGAACTCGGTGACTCCCACCACGCTCCCGCCCAGGCCGAGGTCGAAGAGCGTTTCGGTGAGCGAAGGGACGAGCGAGACGACTCTCGACGGGGGACTCTCGAACCGGTGCGCCCGTCCGGTGACATCCGGGATCTCGATCATCGGACGGGGAGTTTACTTCTTCGTCGTCACGCGATCGGTGTCGGCCAGGCCGGGGTTCTCCGGATCCTCGGGGGTGTTTTGCCCCGAGTGCTCCTCGCGACCCGCGCCGTCGTAGCCGAGGACCTCAGAGCCCTTGATGTTGTCGATCTTCTGAACGTCTTCCTCGACCGCGCCCTTGGCGTCGGGCCCGTCTTTCTCGTCTTCCTTGCGGTAGGTCTTCACCATGGCGTCTCCTCTTACCGCAGCTCCTGCATGATCTCTTCCAGCGCCTCGCGCGACGGCCGGGTCTCCGACTCGTCGAGCAGGGCGAGGGGTTTGTCGACCATATTGAGGATCTTGGTGAAGCTCGGCTTCTCGGGGCGAAGGTGAACGAGGCCCGTGAGCAGCTGATTTTCATCGCGCGCCTGATGGAGCCGCGAGAGCGCCTGCATCGGGTCGGACGGATCGTAGTCGGTCTCGAGCGTCCGGAGAACCACCTTCGAGCCGTCGTGCATGGCGATCTCCCGCGTCTCTCCCGCCCCCATCTCCACTTCGATC
The DNA here is from genome assembly GCA_046260175.1 of Thermoanaerobaculia bacterium. Taxonomy (GTDB): domain Bacteria; phylum Acidobacteriota; class Thermoanaerobaculia; order Gp7-AA8; family Gp7-AA8; genus JBHEPS01. The sequence goes on along the minus strand of JBHEPS010000025.1, from coordinate 1,096 downwards.
TGCTCGAACTCCTGCACGAAACCGATCTGGTGGAGAATCTCCTGATGCTCCTTCGACCAGGGGTAGCTCTTGGTCGAGCCTTCGTGGTTATTGAAGGTGACGCATGGGGAGATCACGTCGATGACGGCCATCCCATCGTGCGCGATCGCGGCCTTCAGGATCGCGACCATCTGCTTCGGGTCGCCCGCGAAGCCGCGCGCGACGAACCCGCACCCGAGCTCCACGGCGAGCGCACACAGATCCATCGGCGGGAGGTCATTGATCACGCCGGTCTTCAGTTTCGAGCCCTCGTCGGCCGTGGCCGAGAATTGCCCCTTCGTGAGCCCGTAAACGCCGTTGTTCTCGATGATGTAGATCACCGGAATGTTGCGGCGGACCATGTGCATGAACTGCCCGAGGCCGATCGAGGCGGTGTCCCCGTCGCCGGAAACGCCGATGTTGATCAGGTGTTGATTCGCCAGCGCCGCGCCGGTTGCGACCGCCGGCATCCGGCCGTGAACGGAGTTGAACCCGTGCGAGCGCTGTAGAAAGTAAGCCGGCGTTTTCGACGAGCAGCCGATGCCGGAAAACTTTGCGACGCTCTCGGGCTTGACGCTCATCTCGAAGAAGGCGCGGACGATCTGATTCGAGATCGCGTCGTGCCCGCAGCCTGCGCAGAGAGTCGACTTGCCGCCCTGATAGTCGAGCGGCTTGAGCCCCTGCTTGTTCTCCTTCATCACCTCGGTCGTGGTCTTCAGTACGCTGTCAGCCATCGGGTCACCCTTCCAGCGAGCCTTCCAGCTCGAGTACCGCGTCGGTGATGAAACGGGCGTGGCAGGGCAGCCCGTCGTAGTGGAGGATCTTCCGGATTTTTCCCTGCTCTTCGCCGAGCTCGAGCCGGATCAGGTCCGCCATCTGCCCGTCGCGATTCTGCTCGACGACGTACACCCGCTCATGGTCCGCGACGAACGAGAACAGCTCCTCGGTGAACGGATAGGCGCGAAGCCGCAGATAGCCGGTCTCGACTCCCCTCTCGGTGCGGAGCTGGTGGCGCGATTCCTCGAGCGCGAAGTCAGTGGTGCCGTAGGCGATGAATCCGATCTTCGCCCCATCGCGC
>JBHEPS010000249.1:0-1399 GCA_046260175.1 Thermoanaerobaculia bacterium | reverse complement strand
GAGCTTCTCGGCGCCGCCGATCGCCCTTCCCTGGCGTTGAAGCTCTGGACGACGTTCAGCTTCACCGCGAAAAACCTCGCCCGGCTCCTGACCGGGCGGCTCCGCCGCTACGGGTCGGCGGCGGTCGCCTTCGGGGAGCCGATTCTCGTCGACCAGTACATCGCCGAGCATCAGCGGATCCTCTCGCCCGAGTACGAGGAGCGGAAGCCGGACCTGGAAGGACTGGCGGACCTCATCATGACCCGGATCTCCGGCTGCATGCCGGTGACGCCCGTTCCGCTGGTCGCCTCGATCTTCGCCGAGGCGGATGGCCCGATGACCGAAGAAGAGATCGCGGCGGCGATCGCGCGGAAGCGGGAGGAGCTTGCAAAGCGCGTTTGGGCCGTGGGGGATTTCCGGACTCTGGAGAGTGGTCCCGGTCCGGGCGACGTAGGCAAAGCTTCCAGCTTTGCTCCCCGGATAGCGCGGCTTTCAGCCGCGCGGGTCCGTCCCCCCGGTTCGCGCCGCCGAAGCTGGAAGCTTCGGCTCCTGTTAGCGAAGCTGAAAGCTTCGCCTACAACGACCGCCGGATGATCAGTAGTGATACCGCGCCTGGAGGAAGTCGATTCGGTCGGAAGAGACGAGATAGACGATCCGGTGTTCCTGTGTGAGCCGTCGCGACCAGACTCCCGCGGCGAGATGCTTCAGCGGTTCCGGCTTCCCGATCCCGTCGAACGGTTGCCGGATCACGGCCTCGACGACGGTCAGCGCACGAATGGCGACCCTGCGGTCGGTCCCCACCCAGAACCGGAGATCCTCGCGGAACTCGGGGTGGAACACGGCGATCCGGCTGCGGTTCTTCACCGTGCGGGCTCAATCCTCGCCATCGAGTCCTAGATCGGCGCGCAGCTTTTCGAGTGTTTCGGGACGTCCTTTTCGCGAGGTCGCCTTCTCGAGCGCCCGGAGGAGGCGGCGGGCGTTCTCGGGGGACCGGAGCAGATGCGCGGTCTCGATGAGGCCCCGAAGCTCGTCCGCCGCGATCATCGCGACGTCGTCGCCTCCTCTCCGGCGGATGATCACCTGCTCGCGGTTCTCCGTGACCTCGTCGAGCAACGCCTTGAGCCCCTGGCGCGCCTGCGTGTACGTGGTTTCGATGGCCATGCGAGTCTCCTCTTCTATGTACAGGGATACTGTACAGTGAATTCCTTATTCACGCAGGCGCCGCCGAAGCTGGAAGCTTCGGCTCCAGTGAGCGAAGCTGAAAGCTTCGCCTACTCAGAACTCCCCGTAGCCCGGCAGGTGGCGGTCGCGATCGTAGGGAGGCTTTTCCTTCGGCGGGATCGGGGCGCCGTAGTCCTCGGCCCAGTCGCGGCGCGTCTCCTCGTCGGCGTAATAGCGGAGATAGGTCTCCGTGTCCTCG
>JBHEPS010000248.1:1016-1410 GCA_046260175.1 Thermoanaerobaculia bacterium | reverse complement strand
CTCGTGGATGAGGCGGTCGAGGTCGGCTGTGTTCTCGACGGCGCCCTCGATCGCGCGGACCGATGGACCGGTCGCGTCGTGTGCTTTCGCACCGGCCCGCTTAGCCACCGTGCCTCCAGCCGATCAGGACGCCGAAGACGATGTGGAGCACTCCGAACCCGACGCCGAGACAAATCGCCCCGGCGGGATGAGGGGTGAAGAGCGCGATGGCGCCGAGGAAGAGAAATAAGATCCCCATGAGGGGGATGAGGCGGATCGAGAACGTGCCGCCGGCGGCGACTGCGGCGCCGTAGAGAAGAAGCCAGGTGCCGGGGAGAAGGTCGGGGAGGCCCGCCCGCCAGAGCGCGGCGGTCAGAAGGGCGCCGGCGAGAATCGCGGGGGAGAAGCTGAGCGC
>JBHEPS010000248.1:0-763 GCA_046260175.1 Thermoanaerobaculia bacterium | reverse complement strand
GAATGACCCGGCCCGCTCCATCGTGTCCCGGATGAAGGTGAGGTTCTCGGCCGCGTGCTCGTGAAGCGCCGCGGGTTTGGAATCGGGTCTGGTCATCTCCGAAATGCTAGCCCGTGAGTGGAATTGGTGTCAAGTGCTTTGCTCTATAAAGTTGATAGGACGAATAGGACGAATAGGACCTATAGGACGAATAGGACAGGATAGTGAGGACGAATAGGGGCTCTTCCTTTTCCCGGCCCGTCCTATAGGTCCTATTCGTCCTATTCGTCCTATTCGTCCTATCCAGTTCTGGTCCAACACGTGAAAGGGTTAACCCCGGAGGCCTCACTCATGCTTCGAACGGGCATCACCCTTCTTCTCTCCCTCTTCTTCGCCGGCGCGCTCAGCGCCCAGCAGGCGAGCGCGACGTCGCTTCCACGGCCGCCCCCGTCTTTCTGCAGATCCCGGCTCGAACCGTGAGCATCTACAACGATTTCGTCGGAGACGTCCTCGGCCGCACCGGCCTCGGCTCGCTCCTCATTCAGACCGTGGACGACTCGGGACAGCCGCTGCCGGGCGGCGTGATCGACGCCTTCGCGCGCATCTGGACCTTCCAGCCGGGAACCGAAGGAACGGTCTCGCAGCCGATGTACGCCCTGCGGGAGAGCGAGCTCCTCTCGAATGCGTCCCGTCCGGCTTACATCCTCGGAATGAAGCAGACGGACTTCTTCCGCGCGAATCTCGGCATCGTGAACCTCCATCGAACCGTGGGACAGTCGTACAC
>JBHEPS010000247.1:1176-1448 GCA_046260175.1 Thermoanaerobaculia bacterium | reverse complement strand
GTATCCGGCAGCCGAGCTCTGGGACGCGAGTCTGACCGCCTCCCGCTTGATCGAGTATGAGATCTGGAACAGTGTTCATCGCCACGGTCGGATGGCGTCTCACGGTGACGCCGCGCGAGCGATCCTCGACCGCATCGCGATGGCCGAGATGTCGCGCGAGGTGCTGCGCCGCGCGGTCGAGCCGTTCCCGACGGAAGTCCGGACTCTCGACGCTCTCCACCTGGCGACGATCGGGTTTCTGCGGGACCAGGGAGTCGAGGTTCGACTCGCGA
>JBHEPS010000247.1:0-967 GCA_046260175.1 Thermoanaerobaculia bacterium | reverse complement strand
GGTACCACCCGTGCAGAGGTACGATGGACCGGCCCGGGGCGGGTTCCGCAGCGGCAGACCGACTCCGCTCCGCCGCCTTTTCTTCTGGCTTCTGGCTTCTGGTTTCTGGCTTTTAAGATATGGATCGTCTCGTTTCATGGAACCGTCTCGACCTGCAGGTGCGGGGAGACCGGATCCTCCGGATGGCGCGGAGCGAGCTGGCTGCGCGCCGGCTGCCGGTCGAGGTGCGTGACCTCCGGTTCCGGGACGGGGTCATCGAGATGGAGGGGACTCTGAAGAAGGGATTCTCGATTCCCTTCAGCGTCGTGGTCCGCGAGATCCTGTTGAGCGGGGGTGGGGTGGTCGTTCCCTTCGCCGACGTCAGCGTTCTCGGGTTCCTTCCGGTTCCCCGTTTTCTCTTTTCTCTCGCCGAAGGGTTTGCGAAGGCCGACGGGATCACGCTCGATCCCGCGCGCCAGGCGATTTTCGTCGCACTGGACCGGTTCTTGCCTCCTTTCGTCGATCTCGAGATCGATTCCATCCGGATCGTCGACGGCGGGCTCGCCGTCACACTCGGCCCGGGTGGGGCCGATCCTCCCCAACCTGGAGGCGCCCGTGGACAGACCTATGGATGAGAACGAACCGAAGGAGCTCTCCGAGCAGGAGGCCGACGAGATTCTGCGGGAGGCCATTGGCGACTCCGCGGAAAAGCCCCCCATCTCGGAGGCGAAGGCGAATCGTTTCTACGACCGTCTCCGAACCAAGATCGCCTCATACATGCAACGGGGGAAGGCGCCGTCGGCGGCCCGCGACGCGCTCCTGTTCGCTCCCGACACGTTCATCCTCCTGACCCGCCTCGCCCGCGACCCGCGCGTGACCGGGAAAAACAAAGTCATCCTCGGCTCGGCGATCGCCTACTTCATCTTCCCGCTCGACTTCTTTTCCGAGGCGGTCTTCGGGCCGATCGGGTATCTCGACGACCTGATCC
>JBHEPS010000246.1:1216-1448 GCA_046260175.1 Thermoanaerobaculia bacterium | reverse complement strand
CTGAAGAACGGGCAACGAGGCCTCGCCGCCCCAGTGCATGACGTTCGATCCGTCCACGATGACCGAGATGCCGGGCGACCGGGGGCGAGGCGCTGCCGCTGGACTGCCTCTACTGCCGCGGCTCCACAGAAGCCCGCCGATCACCGCAAGCAACAGCACAAGGATTGCCAAAGCTAAATTCTCTGCCATCCGCGGCTCCTGGCATCACACACCTCTTGTTTGTGACATCCGA
>JBHEPS010000246.1:727-1206 GCA_046260175.1 Thermoanaerobaculia bacterium | reverse complement strand
GCACGCAAACTGGCTGGAGTTGGCTACGAAAATGATCCGTTCGTTCTGCTTTCAAAATTACTCGCCCGAAATCCATCAGGTTAGAGACACCGAAATGCCCTCGTCAGGCATCTCTCTCGCTCTCCTGCCCCGTCAGCCCCGTTTCCGGCGCGTCCTGCCCCAGCGGATGCGGCCATCGACCCATGCGCCGCGGCGCAGGCGGCGGTGGTCCCTGACCCATGGAAACTGCACCGACCAGTCGCGAAAGCGGTCGTTCGATACCACCGGCAAATCGAATCTATCGGCAGCCAAAAGGATCTTTTCGTCGGCGACCTCGCCTTTCGAGACAACCATGATCTGCCGCTCCTGCAGCCCCAGATGCCCCGACATGGGGCCATCGCCAAGGTAACGGTCGAACAGTTTCCATCCGACATTGGCATCGAAAATGACGTAGGGGTTTTCGCCCTGTGCCTCCAGCGTGCGAATCACGCCCTGAAGAA
>JBHEPS010000246.1:0-661 GCA_046260175.1 Thermoanaerobaculia bacterium | reverse complement strand
CTGCCATCCGCGGCTCCTGTCATCACACACCCCTTGTTTGTGACATCCGACTTCGGCAAATCTGTGGCACATGGGGCCGTAGCTCAGTTGGGAGAGCGCGTCGTTCGCAACGACGAGGTCGTCGGTTCGATCCCGATCGGCTCCACCACCGGGAAAGACCGACCTGTCCGTGTCGAAGCGCGCGTCCGTAAGGTTTGCGCTGCCATCCGTGGTACAGCATGGTAAACTCCATGACCAAGCGCGATCCGATCAACCCGACCGACGACGAAGCACGCGCCCTTGCGCGCAGCCTTCTTCGGGACGCGCGCTACGCTGCGCTGGCGACGGTGGGGCAACCGGCCCCGCTGGTCACCCGCGTGGCGACCGTGGCCTTTGACGGCGCACCGCTTATCCTTGTCTCGACGCTTTCGGCTCATACGCAGGCCCTTGCCGTCGATCCGAACTGTTCGATCCTGCTGGGAGAGCCACAGGGCAAAGGCGATCCTCTGACACACCCGCGCATGACGGTTTGCGCCGTGACACAGGAAGCCGACAAGGCGACGCTCAGGGATCACTGGCTGGCCGCGATCCCGAAGGCGACACTTTACTATGACTTCACGGATTTCCGGTTGTTCCGGCTGGCACCGACCGAAATCCACCTCAATGGCGGGTTCGGCAAGGC
>JBHEPS010000245.1:0-1476 GCA_046260175.1 Thermoanaerobaculia bacterium | reverse complement strand
GCCATGCTCTGGCCAGCCGTCGCGCAGTCGTATCTCCAGTCGTTCGAGATCGCGGCCACCGAGCATGCGAGAAAACTGCACACCGCCTTCCGTGGCGGGACGCTCGCGACCCGGCCGGCCGACCTGCCGAAGGTCAATCTGGACCACGTCGCCTTGATGACCGACGGCACTGGAATGCTTCAGCACGCGCGGTTCAGCGTGCCGCGCTACGATGAGGGCTACTGCGTCGATGACAACGCCCGAGCGCTCCTGCTCATGACGCTTCTCGAGGACGCGGGTGCCGACGAGCCGAAACTCGTTCGGTCGCTCGCCTCGCGGTACCTAGCTTTCGTAAGCCACGCCTTCAACCGCACCGAGGGGCGATTCAGAAATTTCATGACGCACTCGAGGAACTGGCAGGAGGAACGGGGATCCGAGGACAGCCATGGACGAGCTCTCTGGGCCCTCGGCACCGTGGTCGGTTGTTCCACGGATCCGGGCCGGCTGAGCCTCGCGGGCGAGCTGTTCCACGCGGCGCTTCCCGCGGTCTCCGGATTCACGAGCCCGCGTGCCTGGGCTTTCGCGTTGCTCGGCATCGAGCAGTACCTCCGCGTATTCGAGGGCGATCGGAACGTGCAGGAAACGGGGCGAGAGATCTCCCGCCGCCTGCTCGGGTTGTTCCGCCGCACCAGCGGACCCGAATGGCCGTGGTGCGAGGACAGCGTGACCTACTGCAATGCCAGGCTGCCGCACGCCCTCATTGCGTCCGGGGGTTGGAGCGGGGACGCGGAGATGACGGCCCGCGGCATCCACGCCCTGGAATGGTTGATGAAAATTCAGTCCACGTCCGAGGGCTACTTCGCGCCGGTCGGCACTAATGGGTTCTTCGAGCGCGAAATGGACGCCGCCGCTGAATTCGATCAGCAGCCGGTCGAGGCCTGCGCCACGGTGGCCGCCTGCATGGCGGCCTTCCGCGCCACCGGAGACCATCAGTGGGCCGAGCGTGCCCGTAGTGCGTTCACCTGGTTTCTCGGTCAGAATGCTCTGCGCCAGTCGCTTTACGATCCGCTCTCGGGAGGGTGCTGCGACGGACTCCACGCCGATCGCATGAACGAGAACGAAGGGGCCGAGTCGACCCTGGCCTTTCTTCTCGCGCTCATGGACATGCGCGCCGACGAGCTCCGATGGAATGCCATGCAGCTTCCGGATCCGCGAGCGGCCGAGACGCTCGTGATGACGGGCGCGGGAGCGGGCCGATGACCGTCGCCTCGGTTTACGAGACTCTTTTTCTGCGAAGCGAAAAGAATCCGATTCTCTCCGCTGCCGACTGGCCTTATGCGGTGCACACCGTCTTCAACGCCGGTGCGACCCGTTTGCAGGACGGCACGACCCTGCTCCTCTGCAGGGTCGAGGACCGCCGCGGTCACTCGCACCTCTGCGCGGCGCGATCGGTCGATGGCATCGGCGGATGGGTCATCGATCGCGAGCCGACCCTCC
>JBHEPS010000244.1:614-1588 GCA_046260175.1 Thermoanaerobaculia bacterium | reverse complement strand
TCACAAGGTCAGGAGATGACATTCAATGGCACCGTTTCCGCGATTTGCTCAAGCTGTATAGCATAGGAGGTTCGAGGGGGCAACGCGACAAGTATCTCATGATACGCGGGATAAGGGAGAAGCCAAGCCAGAAACCAGAAGCCAGAAGCCAGAAGAAAAGACAAAGGCACGGGGGGTTGTTTTTGATCTTTCTTCTTTCTTCTGGTTTCTGGCTTGCCTCTCAGATCTCCCGGCGTCCCTCGAGGGCCTTGGCCATGGTCACCTGGTCGGCGTACTCGAGGTCGCCCCCGACGGGGAGGCCGAAGCCGAGGCGGGTGACTTTGACTCCGAGGGGGCGGATCTGCTGGGCGAGGTACATCGCGGTCGCCTCCCCCTCGACGTTCGGATTGGTCGCCAGGATGACCTCACGCAGTTCTCCTTCGCGGACACGGCGCAGGACGCCCTCGATGTCGATTTCGTCCGGGCCGACCCCTTTGAGGGGGGAAAGGGTCCCGAGCAGGACGTGGTAGACGCCTCGGAAGTCCCGCGCCGACTCGACCGTCGGGATGTTCCACGCCTCCTCGACCACGCAGAGAACGCCCTGGTCGCGGCGCGGATCCGAACAGATTCCGCAGGGGTCGACGTCTGTCAGGTTGTTGCAGACCGTGCAGCGGCGGATCTTCTGCTTCACCTCGAGGATCGCTTCGGCGAGCTTCTCCGCCTCCCCCTCCGGCCGCCGGAGAATGCTGTAGGCGAGACGGGAAGCCGTCTTCGCGCCGATGCCGGGAAGCCGGCTCAGCTCGTTGATGAGATTCGCGAGAGGCGCTGGAAGCATAGAAGCAGGGGCTAGGGGCTAGGGGTCAGGGGCTAGGGAAGTCAAAAGCGGATAGATCTGAATCCTGCTTCTGTTCCCTATCTCTCATCTCTAGACGCTAATTGATGTTAAATCTATAAAAGATATAAAGCTTGGTTAATTTGATAAGATAAAACAGCTA
>JBHEPS010000244.1:0-604 GCA_046260175.1 Thermoanaerobaculia bacterium | reverse complement strand
AGGGACTAGGGGTCAGGGGCTGGGAAAGGCAAAAGCGACATCGGATATTCATTCTGCTCTCGGTTCTCCTCGCCCCTCGTCCTCGCCTCTCACCCCTATTAAATGTGGGCGGTAAACGAGATGTAATTACTGCGTTAATTCACTACGATAATAAAGCTACATACCGGGCAGCTTAAATCCACCCATTTGTGAGGACATTTCCTCGTCGACCTTGCGGCCGGCCTCGTTGACGGCGGCGACGATCAGGTCCTGGAGCATGTCGACGTCTTCGGGGTCGACGGCCTCGCGGTCGATCTCGATCGAGAGGAGCTCTTTCGAGCCGCTCATGACGGCTTTGACCATGCCGCCGCCGGCGGTGCCCTCGACCTTGACCGAGGCCATTTTCTGCTGCATCTGCTCCTGCATCTGCTGAGCCTGACGCATGAGTTGCTTGATGTTCATCGTTCCTCCGAGTTGCGACCGGCAGGGCCGCGCGAGACGACCTCGCCGCCGAGGTGTTTTCTGAATGCGTTGATGACGGGATCGTCGTTGAGCGGGGAGCTTTTCTTTTCCGTCGGCTCTCCTGCCGCTCCTTTGGGCGAAAGGACTGCAACCTTCACGGAGA
>JBHEPS010000243.1:0-1590 GCA_046260175.1 Thermoanaerobaculia bacterium | reverse complement strand
GAACAGCAGATCACCGGTCTTTTCGTCCAGGACGTGATCCGACTCGGAGACATCTCCGCGACCGCAGGATTCCGAATCGATCGGTGGAGAAATCGAGATCCATTCACGATCGGTGGAGGCGTGCGCTCTCCTCTCCCCTCGAAAGACGAGCTGGAGCTGAGCCCGCGCGTGGCAATCCTCTGGCGGACCAGCGAGAAGATCGGCCTCGCGGGAAGCGCCTATCGCTCGTTCCGCACGCCGACGCTCAATGAGCTCTATCGCGGGTTTCGCGTCGGAAACATCGTGACCCATGCGAATCCCCTCCTCGATCCCGAGATCCTGACGGGAGTCGAGGCCGGCGTGAACGCCCGGATCTCGCCCCGCGCCTTCATCCGCTCGCGTGCCTTCTGGAATGAGATCGACGACACGGTGGCAAACGTCACTCTCCGCGCAACGTCCGGGCTGATCGAGCGGCAGCGGCAGAATCTCGGGACGACACGGTCGACCGGGCTCGAGATCGACGCGGAAGCGCGGCCCCTCGCCGGTCTCCGGTTGAGCGGTTCCTGGCTCTGGACCGACGCCGAGGTCGTCGATTTCGAAGCCGACCGCGCCCTCGAGGGAAAGCGGCTCCCCCAGATCCCCCGGTACCAGGCGACTCTTGCAGCTTCCTTCCATGCGATGGCGGGAACCGTGGTCTCCGGCCAGCTTCGCTGGTCGGACTCGCAATTCGATGACGATCAGAACGAGCTCTCGCTCGCCGGCTTCACGACGCTCGACCTCTATGCATCTCACCCGATCGGCGCGCGACTGGAGATCTTTGTCGGAGCCGAGAACCTTCTGAACGAACGATTCGACATCGGCCGGACTCCCGTACCCGCAGTCGGACCTCCCAGGCTCGTCCGAGTCGGGCTGCGATTCAGGGGCTAGGGGCGAAAACCAGGGGCTAGGGGCTAGGGACTAGGGACTAGGAAGGGCAAAATCAACGGCCAGAGGTCAGGGACTGGGCCATCTTGATGTTGCAGTTGCTCTTCCTAGCCCCTAGTCCCTAGCCCCTAGCCCCTGCTTTTCTAGTCCCTGCTTCTTCCGATGCCCAGGTCTTCGCCGGAGAATTGGATCTCGAAGCCGACGCCGAAGTGGTAGGCGCGCTCGCGCGTCTGCTGGAGGTTGTCCCGCGGCCAGGTGACGCCGGTGAGGATCTCTCCGAAGAACCACTCCCGCAGCATCCGCTGCCGGTAGGTGATCCGGGTGCCGTAGTCTTCGAGCGGCACGTCTTTTCCGGTCTCGCCGTTGATTCCGACGTACCACGCGATCGCGTGGTCGGGTGAGAAGCCGCGATAGAGGGTGATGCCGGAGTTCCAGTCGGCGCCTTCCGTCTCGTCGTCGAAGACCAGGTTGGTGGTCCAGCGCGTGAGCGTTCGAGAGCCGAGAGGCCGCTCGTAGTCGAGCCGCGTTCCCGAGCCGACACCCTTCCGGTCGCTCCAGTAGACGGTCTGCCGCGCGCGAAGAAGGTTGTCGTTCCCCACCAGCCAGTATTGCCGGTAGCGAGTCCGGAGGAACGGATCGATGTGCGAATCGACATCGACTCCGACGTCGAAGTCGAGCGAGCTGCGG
>JBHEPS010000242.1:1358-1596 GCA_046260175.1 Thermoanaerobaculia bacterium | reverse complement strand
CCCCCGGACAGCGGCGCCCGCCCCACCGCCCCCAACGCGCGCGAAGCGCGCGTCCGCACCCCGGAGGGGTGCCGGAACGTCGCGTCGGATGGATCGCAATGCATCCCGGATTCGGGGACGGTCGTCGCAGGGTGGGACGAATTCCAGCACCCCTGCCGGGGTGCACCGCGCGCTTGCGCGCGCGTAGGTTTCTTTGGGCGGCGGCGTAACCGGCAGTCTTCGCTTCGCTCGACTGCCG
>JBHEPS010000242.1:273-1348 GCA_046260175.1 Thermoanaerobaculia bacterium | reverse complement strand
CCTTCTGGCACCGCTCCGCGGTGCGCATCCTGCCGATGCGGATCCTATGCTCCTCACGACGACGGCAGGGCCAGCCCCCTGATCAGATCTCTCCACGCGCGCTGTTCGCGCGCGGGGGCGAATTTCCGCTGGAGCTTCCGGACGGCCCTCCGGCAGCGTTCGCGAAACTCCGCGTCGCGCTCGAACCTTCGGAGGAGGCGACAGAGGGCGGCGGTGTCTCCGGCCTCGAACCACGCCGGGTAGTCCTCTCCGAGGAGGGCGACCGAGCTCGGGATCCGCGAGGCGAGGACCGGCACGCCATTCACGATCGCCTCGGAAATGACGTTCGCTCCACCTTCCATCAGCGAGGAGAGAACGAGCGCCTCGGCCGACGCGATGATCTGGAGCGTGCGCTGGTGCGGCACGTCCCCGGCCCACGTGTAGCGCGGCTCTTCCCTGGTGGCCCGCCGCGCGCGCGCTCCGAGCTTCGCGTCGAGAGGAGCCCCGAGATGCAGGACGTGGATCGCGGAGCGGGCCGGCAGCGACTCGAGGGCCTCGAGCGTCCGGAACGGATCTTTCTCCTCCCGAAGATGACCCGCGACGACGATCCGGAACTCCCCCGGCTCGACCCGCGCCGGCCGCGGCACGGGAACGGCCGATTGGAGGATGACGACCGCCTTACTCGCCGCTTCCGGCGGGAGCTCTTCGAGCCCCTCGGCGTTGAGCAGGACGATGCGCGTTGCGAGGTCGACCGAGTGGCGGGCGGTGCGCTCGACCCTGAGGTCGCGATAAAGGTCCGTCCCGGTCATGGCCACGATGAGTGGCCGTCCCGGATATGCGGCAGAAAAGGCGGCAACGGAGCGCGCGGACCGGCGTGCGTGAAGGGCGATCAGAAGATCGGCCGGACCCGCCTCCCAGCTCGTGGAGATCCTGACGCGATGGCCGAGAAGGCGGATCAGTCGCGCCCAGCGCTCGGCGGTGATGCGGTTCCCGGTTCGGGACCCGCGCGGAGCCGGAGTGACGATGCGAATTCGAAGTGGGGTCATCGAGGGGGGGACAGTGCAAATGTCATCCCGAGCGGAGCGAGGGATCAGGG
>JBHEPS010000242.1:0-243 GCA_046260175.1 Thermoanaerobaculia bacterium | reverse complement strand
TTCGTCGCCCGCGCAGGGCACGACGAATCTACATTTCCCGCCGACAACGTTCCCGCGTCGTACGGACTCCCCGCCCCCCCTGATCCCTTCCTTCGTCGCTGTCGCTCCTCAGGACAGGCACTACGTTCGGGATGACCCTAATCCGCGTGGGCGGGTTCTTTCTTGGCGCCGATGAACTGGGCTTTGAGGTAGTCGCGGTTCATGCGGGCGATGAAGTCGACGGAGATGCCCTTCGGGCAGACG
>JBHEPS010000241.1:0-1609 GCA_046260175.1 Thermoanaerobaculia bacterium | reverse complement strand
TCGGTCCTCACGCTCGTGCTTCCGCCTGTGAGCTGCAGTCCAAACTCGGTGTGGTTGTAATCCGGCGCCACCGGTGCTGCTTCGACTCGTACCCGGCTCCAATCGCAGTCGAGCTCCTCGTGGCTCCGCCCAGGCGCCGAACAGCTTAGATGTGATCCCAATTACGCCAATTACGCTCGAGCCATTTGATACAGGGCGTTGATCGTCACTCGGCGGCCGGCTGGCTCGTGAGGTCGCTCGACCGTCGCGGTCGGAGCGATTGGAACGAACCCGTGCTCTGCCATGCGCCGATCGAGCTCCTCGGAGTCGAAGAGAACCACCCTCGATCCTTCACGGATCATGTGAACGTGATCCTCCCCTTCGACCTGATGACCATGCTCGCCCGTGAGATCGGTTCCCGGCCCGAACTGGGCCGACAGAAGGCGGCCACCTTGACGCAGGATCCTCGCCGTTTCACCAATGGCGAGATCCCACTCCTCCAGGCTGGATGCCTGATGGTAGATCCCGAGCGCGACGACGAGATCGATCGACCCGTCCTGAACGTGTGAGAGGTCGCTCATCGAGCTTCGGATGACACGTTTCTCCGCCTCGGGCTGACCGATGATCGGAGCGAGTCTCCGCCGGGTCGCCTCCACCATCGCCTGCGAAAGGTCAACCGCGAGAAGGTTGCAGCCCTTTCTCGCGAGCAGTTCGGCATTACGGCCGCCCGCGCAACCGAGATCGAGCGCATGCAGGCGCGAAGGACTTTCAGTCGCATCGAGGAGTTCCGCGAGGCGATGATCCGGCTCCCGAGTCACGAATTCGGCAACGATCTCAGGATCTTCCCACCGTGAATTGCCCTGCGGGAGTCGCGAAGGATCACTCATGACCGCCTATCCTATCCGAAGACTGTCGCACGAAGACTCATAGCCTTCCCGTGACTATCGACCCATCTCCGCCATCCTCAGCTCGACGTTCGCCATCACTTCGCCGAGCTCTCTGGTAGGGCTGAAATCGATGAACTTGACGTCCGTGTCCGCAATCGCCGTGTGGCCCGCGCGGGCGTAAAAGACATCGCCGGCCTCAAAGATCTCTTCGCTTCCGTCGTCGTTCACGAAGCGAAAACTTCCTTCGAAGATGTAGCCCCAATGCGGACAGTGACAGCTGTCGTTGGCGAGCCCCTTCAGGAGCGGAGTGAAATCCGTTCCCTTGGGGAACTCGTGAAATACGACGGTCATGTCTCCGAAGTCGGGCTGCGCCCGCATGATGGTTCCAGGTGCCTGCATCACGACGGGAATGTTTTCCTTTTTCAGCTTCATCGGCTTCCTTTCCAACTGCTGTCGGGAACTCTGCGACCGAACTGGCGCGCGACGAACAGTGCAGCTCATGCACGGGGTTTGTGGACGAGCGCCGGACGCTCATCCAATGACAGGCGCCACAAGCGACTCGAGAACCCTGGGGGGATGAAACCAGCTTAACAGACCAGAGACGCAACTCGAGAACATGCCCGCGCGACGTGCCGAGCGCTCCAGCGCTCGAGGACGCGGACGCACAGTCTCTAGTTCGCGCATCCCCAACGGGCGTACGCCGCACATTCCTTTTCATGACCCGTCGCGCCGGAGGCGTATCA
>JBHEPS010000240.1:0-1643 GCA_046260175.1 Thermoanaerobaculia bacterium | reverse complement strand
CCATGATGCTGATGCCGGTGATCACGATCGAGCCCGGCTCCTGGTTCTTCGCTCAGGGCCTGTTCCTCCTCGCGATCCCCATCGCCCTCGCGTTCTGGGGCTTCCGCACATCCCTCGGCTCCAACCCCCTCTTCACCGAGCCAGTCCTGGAAGAGTAGGCGAAGCTCAGTGTGGCCACGGCTTGGCTTCATCAGCCGTGGCATCCCGGAGGCCGTAGGCGAAGCTTCCAGCTTCGCTCACAGGAACCGAAGCTTCCAGCTTCGCGTCCCCGCCCCCGCCAGGCAGACGCCTCGGGCGAGAAGCGGCTCGGCTCGTTCGCGATTCGCGAATCGCGAATAGCCCCCTCCCCGAACCCGATTCCACCCCTCGTATCCACCCTTGATCCGCACCTCCGACCGAGGGATCCTCGGGCGAGGAGGATGAAGAAATGAAGGACCCCGAGACCTGGGACGAGAAGTCCCTCCGCCGCCTCGCCGGTCGTATCCGCAGTGGCCGTGAAATGCTCCGAAACTTCCCCGGCATGTCCAAGGAAATGCAGGACCGCCTCTTCCATCTCGTCATGGACTGCGAGGATTGCCGCTACGAAGCCGAGCAGCACGCGCTGAAGAAGCGCGCCGCGAAGGGCGAGCACTGATCTCCCCCTTCAACGTGTTCAAGATCCGGCTGAGTGGAGGGTGGTAGTTTCGTGTACTGTTCGCTCGTCCAATTCGCCAGCGAGGAAGATTATCGTAGACATTTCGAGGCGAAGTACTGTCGCGCACCCATCGTGACGTGCGACGGCATTGAGGTGTTCTTCCGAAAGAGAATGTTCGACCACTGCTTTTTCGAAAGCGTCTCCTCGAAGGACGATACGTTCTCTGCGAGAAGGGCCGAGCGCATCGACTGGATCGCCGTCGTGCTACGAGACCCCGCCGCAGAATTGTTCGTGGGGTGGGACAAGAAGAAGAAGCGTCCGGCTCGTGACAGGCGGGTGGCGGTCGTATCGGACGACTACGTTGTGGTGATCCGGCTGGTTCGCTCTGATCGCGCAGAGTTCGTGACCGCCTTCGTGGCAGAGCAGGCGACGATCAGGAAGATTCGGGATTCGGAACGATGGAAATAAAAAAACCGCTGATTCGCCAGGCGGGCTCAGCGGTAGGCCTTGACATGTTCCCTGCCTCTGGCAAAGAACTCGTGAGCAATATAGTGCCCGACTATAGGGAACTGCAACCAGAAGGCCGTTATTGCCGCTAAGACCACTCCTCCCACACACCACCCCCGACCGGCCGTTGAGGACCCTTTCCCATGTGGCCACGGCTTGGCTTCATCAGCCGTGGCGGCCATGCCCCGAAGCTACGGCAAAACCGGTTTATGCGGAGACGGCTGCGCCCCGCGTCAGCCTCCCGATCGCAACCCCGAGCAAGCGATCGTCGAAGAGCCGCAGCTTGCGCGCGCCCGCATCGCGACCGCCGGGCCATTCTGCCAGGCCTGCCTTTACGTCCCCGATCTCGGCCGTGCGTCCCTCGCGCGCGAGAAGCCAGTCGACGGTGGCCAAAAGCTCCATTCCAAGGGGGGACTCGAACCCATCGATCCGTTCGCTGACGTTCTCGAGCGCGGGCAGATACCGCGATGCCTCCGATCGAAGGTAGGCCCCGACCTTCGGT
>JBHEPS010000024.1:0-25977 GCA_046260175.1 Thermoanaerobaculia bacterium | reverse complement strand
CAAGGATTCAGGCCGAAGACGAGATCGGGAAAGTGACCGTCCCAGTGGCGATCGTTCACGTTCGCCGTGACTGGCTGGTGGACGACTCCCACGGGTCGAGGCTCCATGAGCGCTGTCGCAGCTCCACTCTTCACCTGCTTGAGATTCCGGGACGATGGCATGCCGACCGGATTCTGACGGAGGCACCGGAAGCCATCGAGCCCGCCATCCGCGATTTTCTCGAAGGCTAGAAAAAAGGGCCGCCTCGCGGCGGCCCTTCGGTCGAGTTCGTCGTGACAAGTCAGGGAATCGCGATCGGGAAGGGAGGTAGCTCCTCCCTCTCGCGCCGGCGGATCTGGGGCACGATCTGGAGCTCCGGTCCGAGTCGGTCATAATGCTCAGGGGCCGGCTTCCGCTTCGGCGCTGACTGCTCCTCGCTGCCTTCCGGGACCCACACTTCGCCATCGAATACCCACATGGTCTTGCCCCCTTTCCCACCTTTTGTCCGGCGGCTGCCCCTTTGTACTTCAAGGGTGCTGCCAACCCGAGCCAAAACGTAAGTCACTGAGATAAAACCATTTGTACAGCAAGGAGGGTAAGATTGGAATCGGGTCTGTCCGCTTCTCAGAGCTTTCCGTCTTCAATACTGGACGGTTGCTCGGAATCGGACGCCTTCGCGGCTGACAACAGTTCCTGGAGGGCGCGATAAGCGCGACCGCGATGGGATATCCGATCCTTCTCGGCCTCGGACATCTCGGCGTAGGTGCGGGTCGATCCGTCGGGCTGAAACCACGCATCCCATCCGAAACCAGCCTTCCCTCGCGGTTCGACCAGAATCGTCCCGCGGGTTTCGCCGAGAATCAGATGAGTGCTCGTGCCATCGAAGTACCCGACGCAGCAGCGGGCGATTGCGGCGCGATTGCGAAGCGAGTACGCGATGGCGGCCAGGCCTTCTCCGCCAGCAGCTTTCAGGAGCCAGTGAACGAAGGGGCCGGGAAAATCATTGAGTTCCTCGAAACCGAGGGAGACGTCCTCGACGAGAAGCGGCCCGTACTCGTGGGTCCGAGCGAACTCGAGTTTATGGCGGGTGACCTCCTCGACGGAGGCGGCTTGAATTTCCGGAAGGGCAAAATCGACGCTCAGGAGCGGCTGGCCGAGAATCCTCTCGGCCTCGAGGGCCTTGTTTGGATTGGAGGT
The DNA here is from genome assembly GCA_046260175.1 of Thermoanaerobaculia bacterium. Lineage (GTDB taxonomy): Bacteria > Acidobacteriota > Thermoanaerobaculia > Gp7-AA8 > Gp7-AA8 > JBHEPS01. The sequence goes on along the minus strand of JBHEPS010000024.1, from coordinate 24,801 downwards.
GACGAAGAGAAGCCTGGGATCTGGCACATCGGCACCACTCAGGCTGGCGATCTCCGGAGGGCTTCATGGATCCGGGAACGGAGCGGACCCGGGGCGGCGAGCGGATGCAGGCGACGCCGGATGAAGTCGCGCAGACGCTTATGAACGGCAACGCGGTCGTCACAGCTCCGGCAGGCTTTCAAATGGCCCCGAAGATCCTCGAGTTTGCGCTCCCCGAGCTGATCGTCGAGGAAAAAGTAAACGACCCGTCGTACATCGTCACAGACCATTAAGGTCTCCTCTAATCGAATTGGGGCGTGACGAATCCCGACTGATCCAACTGCGCTACTCGAGTTCGAATTCCTCTTCTTCTTCGGCGCTTTCATCGAGCTCGAACTCGAACTCTTCCGTATCGCTCGCGAGAAGATTGAGATCGTCTTCCTCGTCGCCGGCCGGCGCATCCTCGGCCTCCACGTCGGCCCCGCCCTTCTTCTTCGCGCCGCTCTTACCTTCGTCCTTGCGCGAGCGCATCTTGGCGGGCTCACCACCGCGGATGTAGCCGTACTTGCGCGCATACTCGAGCAGGGTGCGCTCGAGCATCTTCCGCCCGCGGTACAGCCTTGACATTACCGTGCCAACCGGGCAATCGAGAATCTCCGCGATCTCCTTGTAAGAGAATCCCTCAATATCGGCCAGCAGGACGACCATCTTGTAGTCGTGAGGGAGAGTGTCGAGCGCCCGCTTGACGTCCTCATCCATCATGTCCTGGAAAATCTCGGTTTCCGGATCACGGATGAGGTCGGGCGCGTTCTTCTGAATGACGCGCTCGTAGGACTCTTCGATCTCTGAAAAATCGATCTTGTGCGGAGTCAGTTTTTTCTTGCGGTAGTTGTTGATGAACGTGTTCTTCATGATCTTGAAGAGCCACGCCTTGAAGTTCGTTCCCTCTTCGAACTTGTCGTAGTACTTGTACGCCTTGAGGTAAGTCTCCTGCACGAGGTCTTCGGCGTCCTCGGAATTCCGGGTCATCCGGTAGGCGGTGTTGTAGAGGGAATCGACGTAAGGCATGGCTGCCTTCTCGAAATCCCATCCCTGCTCGTGCTCGTAGGCTTCGGCGCTCTTCATCTCAACTCCTGGCGGTCATCCCGACCGCGCTGGGAAATACTGGTTCATACTCCGTGCCGCTGGCCGGGCCCTGCGGTCCGGTCCGGTCTTGATGCTCCCGGCCCGCGGTTCGAAGTAAACTGGTCAATGAGTTAACTCATCCCGGAACCGCCTGCCCCCCCGCTGTTCGCTATCGCGACGTTCGGTGCTGGCGTCTTCCCGAGGAGACGAGGCGTCCCCTCTTTGGTCCGGTGAAAGCAATACGTCTGAGCTGGGAAATTGGTTCGGCGGAAGGACTGTTAACAACCTGTGAACGAAGCCTATTCCCTAACGGGCCGCCCAGTATATCAATGGGAATTTTCCGGGTCAAGGCCGATTCTGGCGTCCCCTTCCCGTCTCCCCGCTGAGGATCAGCAGTCTCTCACAGGCCTCGGTCACTTCGATGAACCGCGCCGCCGCCCGTTCGCGCTCCTCCCCCTCCCGCCCGTGAAACCGGTCGGGGTGGTTCTCCGCCGCAAGACGCCGCCAGGCGGCGACAATTTCTCCGCGGGTCGGCTCGCGGTCGAGCCGGAGAGTTCTCAGTAATCGCTCCCGCTCTCCCGGCTCCTCGCTTCGGAAGAGCGTGGCGCCTCCGGCCCGATCGGCGCTGCGCGGACGGCCACTTTTCGCATGGTCCACGTACTCGAACCGATAGCGCGCTCTGAGTCTCGCGAGAGCATCGGGGTGAAATCCGAGGCCGAAGGCCAGCTCGAGAAGGGCGTCGTACTGCGCCAGGGGAATCACAGGAGTGGTCCCGATCGCCACTCCGGCGGCCCTCTCCAGAAGAGCTCTTCGTTCGTCTGGGCTCGCCCGCCGCGCATAAGCTTCGGCCCAGCTTCCGATGTCGATCGCGTCTCGCGTGTCGCGGTAGGCGATGCGTGAACCTCCGGCTCCGGCGGCAGCAGCCACCGCCTCGAGCAAAGTCGATTCGATGACCTCCCTCGACGGAGGGCCTCCCGGGACCTGCCGGTCCGGAGATCGTTCGAAGAGGAAAATCGCCGCAGCCGCGAGTAGAACGCCCGCCACGATCATCGCGAGAAGGAGCTGGAGCTCCATTCAGCCATTCTCTCATTTCGTTGGAAAAGGGAAAGGATCGCGCTATTCTCGCCCCCCGGAACGGAGGAGGAATCATGTCATACGGACCCGAGGCGCGATGAGCGGCCAGCTCGAAACGCTCCTCGAGAGCCTGCGCGGCCGCTTCTCGCAGCATCCTCTCCATCGGTTTCTAGGCATTGAGCTCGTCTCCCTCGAGCCCGATCGCTGCACCGTGGAAGCCGCGATCGGCCCGTCGACCGACAACGGCTCGGGCACGATCCACGGCGGGGTGATCGCCATCCTCGCGGACGTCGCGGTCGCCGGAGCGCTCGCGACCAACTTCGACGGAAAGATGGGGTTCGCCACATCGAACCTGTCGCTTCATTACCTTCGGCGTGCGAGGGACGTCGCGCGGGCCAGCGCGGTCATTCTCAAGAAAGGGTCGAAGGTCTGCGTGGCGAGCGTGGAGGTCTACGACGGCCGCGGGGTTCTCTGCGCGACGGCGATGTCGGATTACGTGCTCACGACCTCGAAGTTCGCCGAGCGGCATCCCGAGTGAGCTAGGTTCCCCTGGCCTGCCGGTCGGGCTCGAAGGTTGCCGCGTTGAACGGCCCTTCCCAAACGGTCACCGAATCGACGACCGCCCCTTCAGCCATCACGGTCGCGCTCATTTCCTGCCAGAACCACTCGGCGATGTTCTCGGCGGATGGGTTCACCTCGGTGAACGGCTCGACGTCGTTGATGCACGCGAAATCGAGCTTCTTCGCGAGCCGCTCGAGCGCCGCTCTGGAAGTGACGAAGTCGACCGCGATCGCGTCCTCGTCGACCCCCTTGCCGGCGGCGCTGAGGACTGCCTCGACCCGGTAAGAGTGGCCGTGAAGCGGCTCGGCAACCCCCCGGTAGGTTCGGAGAAAATGCGCCGACTCGAAACGAGCCTCGATCCGAATTGAAAATTTACCTCTCACGGGTCTCCGGCCAGATCTCTTCGATCAGCGCCTCGCTCGCTCCGAGCTCTTCCAACTCTGCGCGACTCGTCTTGTTCCGCAGAATAACGACTGCGCGCTCGGGATCCCAGCACCCCGACGGGTCGAAACTGCTGGCGAGCTCAATCAGAGTCTCGATTGTCTTTCGCTGATCGGGATCCATGAGAAGTCGGTTTGCGTCGCGACGGGACACCCTCTTCGGAGTCCCGCCATCCCAAAGCCGGCGGATCGATCCGCTATTCCGGTTTTTCGGTACAATCGCTCGCCGATGCCCCTGCCGAAGAGCATTCTCTGCTCGGCCTGCGACCGAACTTACCCCGAGGGATGGATCCGTTGTCCTTACTGCGGCCACGACTCCGTCCGGATCAGGAGGGAGAGCGACGCACGCCGGCGGCTGCGTGAGAAGTTGCGCGCTCGCGGCCAGGCGATGCCCGATGAGGCTCGGCCGGCCGCGCGCGGAGGACGCCGCCGCCCGGGGTCCAGGCCCCCGCAGGAGAAAGATCCTTCGAGCACCGAAGCGCAGTCGCGGAAAAAAGGTGGGGCGGGTCGCCCTCGTCAGGCTCAGCGACCTCAGACGCCCCAGCCGCCGCAGACTCAGACGAACTCTCAGCCGCAGCCGAAAACGGCAGAGGGAAAATCTCGGCGCCGTCGGCGTCGTGGCCGCGGCCGTGGCGGAGCAAGCGAGGCCGGACAGGCAGCTCCCAATCAGCCGCAGCAGCCGAAGGAGCAACGTCCCGCTCCGAAGCCGCGACCGCAGCAGGGAACGCCGAGCGTCACCTCGCCAGAGTCCGGCGCCCAACCGAAAAAGGAAGAGACTGGGCGCAAACGATTCAGGCGCCGTCGTCGCCGCGGCGGAGGAGGCGGAGGCACGGGTGGTTCCGGTCCCGCGACCCCGCCGTCGCAAGGCTGATCAGGACTTCGAATCCACCTCACCCGCTCCCGAGTTCAAGCGGATGAAGCGCGCGGAGCATTCGGCGAAGCCTTCGCATTGGATGCAGTAGCGATCCTCTGCCTTCGGTTTGTAGTCGGGCGGCGGGCAGATGTTCACCCCGGGGACGATGTTTTCGGAGATTCGCTGAGCTAGCGCCTCGCTCGCCGCGGGATCTCCCCCTTCGAGAGTGGACTCGATCTCCTGGAAAAGAGCGAGGTTCGCCTCGGCTTTGTCCTGGTCCTCCGCGGTCAGCGGAGGCCTCTCGGTCGGCGCCAGTGGCTGACGGGCAGGGCGCCTGGGAAAACGGATGTTTCCCGCGGCCTTCCCGTGACGCACCCAGAAGTAGGCGAAGCTGGCCATGGCGCCTCCCGCGGCGGCGAGTTGAGAGGCGCTCCCGCTGAAGAGGCCGAATCCGAGAATCGCGAGAGCGATCCATGCCAGCCACTTCACCTTCACGGGCAACACGAAGAAGAGATAGAACGTCATCTCCGGGAAAGTCGCTGCATAGGCAAACAGCAGAGAATAGCTGAGAAAAAATGACCCGATCAGAAACGGGAACCCGAGCACGAGGGCGACCAGCGCGGAACCGAGCACGGACAGCAGCCAGAAGACGATGAAATCCGTGGAGCCCCACATCTCTTCGAGCGCGTTGCCCATGATGTAGAGAATGAGAAGCGCAAAAAAGAGGCCGAGGGCAGAGCCATGAATGAACTGGTAGGTGAAGACCCGCCAGAACTCGCCACGCAAGAACGCCTCCGGGATGAAGGCAAAGACGGAGCGATATCTCTCGACGTCCTGAACCTGAAGTAGATAGAACGCGGCCTCGAGGAAAAGAAGAACGTAGATGATGTGAAGATTTTCGCGGGATCTCAGCATGGTCTCGGGAGTGCTCTTTCCTGCCGGGGCTCCAACCGGATCATCGGGCCTTGTATTGCCCGACGTCGCGGAGCTCGAGGACGTCACCGGGCTCGATCCGATACGCAGCCGCCTGACCGGCGGCGAGCTCGAGGACGTAGAGAGCTTCTGCTGCCGGTCCGTACGAAGGGCAGGGATCGGCCTTGCAGGGAGGTACGTCTCGTTCGATCGCGATGACTCGCCGCTCGGTATCGAGCCAGATTATGTCGAGCGAAATCAACGTGTCTTTCATCCAGAAGGAATGAACATCGGGCTCGGGAAAGAGGAACAGCATCCCGCGATCTTCGGCGAGCGACGGTCGATACATGAGGCCTCTGGCGCGCGATTCGGGGTCGGCTACGACCTCGACCGCGATCGAGGAGCCGTTCGAAAGAACGACCCGGGGGCCCGAGTTTCCAGCGACGGGAGCGGTCGCCGTCCCCGACTGCGCGACGGGAGAGCCGCCGCAGCCTGCGAGGATCGTGGTCGCCAGAACCAGATCAAGAATCAGCGTCATCCGCCTCATCGCCGGCCTCCCCATTCCCCTCCGCGCCCTTCTCGTCCCGGGCGATGAGGTTGTACTTTTTCGCATAGTAGCGGAACGAGCGAAATGACATTCCGAGCACTTCCGCCGCCTGAGTCTGAACGCCGCCGGTCCGCTCGAGAGCGCGCAGCATGAAGAATTTTCCCACGTTCTCGAGGTGCTTCTCGAGGTCCATGCCTCCTTCGGGAAGCTCCATCGGTCCCGCGCTGAGTGTGCCGCCGAAGAGGACTGTCTCGGGAAGCGACCGCGTCGTGAGGACTTCGGCCGTCTCCAGCGCGACGCTGCGCTCGATGACGTTCTCCAGCTCTCGAACGTTGCCCGGCCAGGAGTACCTCTCGAGCGCCTTGATGGCGTCGACTGAGATTTTTTTCGGCTCGACCCCCGCGACCGCGGAGCACTTGGTGATGAAATGCTCGGCCAGCAGGGGAATGTCCTCCTTGCGCTGGCGCAACGCCGGAAGGGAGATCGGGATGACGTTGATCCGGTAGAAGAGATCTTCCCGGAACTGGCCACGCTGAATGAGCTCCTGCAATTCACGATTCGTCGCCGCGATGACCCTCACGTCGACAGTCACCTCGGTGTTTCCGCCGACCTTGCGCACGGTCCTGTCCTGCAGCACTCGCAGCAGCTTGACCTGCATCCCGGTCGACATCTCGCCGATCTCGTCGAGAAACACGGTCCCGCCGTTCGCTTCCTGAAACAGACCCCGTTTGTCGCGGATGGCGCCCGTGAACGCTCCCCGCTCATGACCGAAAAGCTCCGATTCGAGCAGATTCTCTGGAAGGGCCCCGCAGTTGATCGAAACGAACTTTCCGCGGCGGCCCGAGTGGTAGTGGATCGCCTTGGCGATCATCTCCTTCCCCGTTCCCGACTCGCCCGAGATCAGAACCGTCGAGTTCGTTCGCGCGATGCGCGAAACGATCGCGAAGATCTCCTGCATCTTCCCGCTCTTCCCAATGATGTTCGCAAAGGTGAACCGTGACTCGAGCGCGCTGCGGAGGTGGACGTTCTCGGCTTCGAGCTCACTACGCTCGACCGCCTTCGCCACGATGATCTTGAGCTCTTCGACGTCGAACGGCTTGGCGATGTAATCGTGGGCCCCGGCTTTCAGGGCCTCGACCGCCGATCGCGTCGAGGTATGGGCTGTGATCATGATCACAGGGACCGACTCGTTCTGCACTTTGACCTCGCGCAGAAAGTCCATCCCCGTTCCGTCGGGCATCATCAGATCGCACAGAATGACGCTCGGCTCGTGGGCGGCAAACGACTGACGGGCCTCCGCGAGGGAAGATGCCGTCTGCACCGCCCAGCCGTCCTCCTCGAAAACGATGCTCAGGAAGTCGCGGAGTGACGCCTCGTCATCAACGATCAAAAGGTCGTGCTCGGACACCGGGTGGGATTATAGTCGGCATCGCCATCCCGGACCGAAGACGGGAACGGAGATTGCTCTTCTGCCTGCTCCCCGGGAAGTGACGTATGCGGAGCCTTCGAATCTCACTGCAACCCCTGCGAATCGGCCTCTTGACGGTCGCCCTGGCTGCTTTTCCCCAGCTGGCGGCCGCTGCGCCGGGAGCGTGGTCGGTCGTGGTGGGGTCGGCCTCCGCGACCCCGGGGGACTCGGTCGATATCCCGATCCTGCTCGAAACCGGGGGCATCGAAATCAGCGCCATCGCCTTCACGATTGAATGGGACTCCGAGAAGCTTCTGCTCGCTGGAGATCCCGCAGCGGGCTCCAAAGTCGATCTTCCGGTCCCCGCTCGCTTCACTTCCTCCTCCTGGATCTCCAGCGGCGGCTCCTCGATCGGCGTGACGGTGTACGACCGTCAGAGGCCCCTCGAGTCCCTGCCCGACGGTCCGATCGCGATTCTCCGTTTCCGTGTGCGGCCCGAGGCGCAGGGGTTCGCTGCCGTGACCGTGCGCAACGACACCCTCTCCGCTTCCACCGCCAGGGCAGCTCTCGTGACCGGTGCCCGAATCGTCGCGGGGGGCGTCTCGATCAGCGCATCCAGTCCGAGCCTTCATCTCACGCCGTCAGATCTTCACTTCGGCTCCGTCCGACTTGGCGCCACCGAAAGGCGAACTGCCGTCGTGGTGAACGCGGGCTCCGGCACCCTCACTCTTCACGAAGTCCGTCTCGAAGGATCTGCTGCCTTTTCAGTCGTCGCCCCTTCCGTTCCACGCGTCATCCAGGCAGGATCGAGCCTGCCTCTGGAGCTGGCGTTCACGCCGGGCGAACGGGGTGAAGTCTCGGCACGCCTCATCGCGGTCAGCGCAGAAGCGGGAACCGCGACGATCGAGCTTCGAGGCGCTGGCAGCGCGGGAGAGCTCTACTACGACCGCCGGCTCATCGTTCCAGCAATCGCGAATATGGAAGGAGGCGACGGCTCACGCTGGCTCTCGACGCTGAACCTCTACAACGCCGGATCCATCCCGGCGGGAGCGCGTCTTTATCTGCTGCGCGCCGGCTCTGCCGGCTTCCGGAAGGAGGTCTCGGTGACCGTCGAAGCCGGGAAGTCGATCAGCTGGGCCGACGTCGTCGGAGAACTGTTCGATGAGGAAGGTGTCAGCGGCGCACTCCGGATCGACACCACGACCGACGTCCTGATCGTGAGGAGCTCGACATACAACGAGACCAGCGACGGCGGCCGGATCGCTCAGAGCGTGCCGGTCATCGCCCAGACGCAGCTGTTCCACACTGGAGAGGAAGCTCGGCTGATCGGCCTGGAGAAAAGCGGGGAACGGCGGACGAATGTCACGGTCATGAATCTCGGGAACACGCCAGCGTCGCTGGCGGTGGAATTGCTCAACGCTGGGGGGACGCTGCTCGACTCGATGACTCTCTCCCTCGAAGCCGGGGAGATCGCTCCGGTGATCCCGCTCATCGACCGGTTGGCTGACGATGCCACGGACCTGGTGATCCTGGTTCGGGCCACGACGCCCGGGGCCGAGTTTTTCGCTTACGCGTCGACCGTCGACCGCCGCACGGGTGCTCCCCTCTTCCAATCGCCGCGCTGAACCGTAGGAAACCTCTACCCAGGTCGATTCACTCGCGCTTCTGCTGCAATCGCCTGGGCCACGTTCGCGATCGCTGCGAGGCCGACGCTTTCCGCCAGCAACAACTCGACACCCGATCGGTTTCTCACCGCCAGCGCCTCGAGAACCGCATCGTTCCGCAAACGGCTTCCGAACCCGCCCGGTCGCATACCTTTCGTCACTCGGCCTGGCGGCCGCGCCCCCAGCTCTCCTTCGATGAACCCGGGGTCGTACGAGGGCTCTGCCAACTGGTCGAGAAGGGTTCGGATCAAGGCAGGATCCGCAGTCTCCGAGCCGTCTTCGAGAATTCGAATCGCTCCGCCGGCCGCGATCATCAGCCTGTGTCCAACCGAGGCCAGGAGTCGCTCACGATGAGCTGCCGGGAGGCTGGCGCACGCTACGGGGTCGGCGCGGAGGAGCCTGTTCTCCAGCCTGTGCTTCCTCCCGATGAACGGAAGCATCGCCGAGCGGCCGGGTCTGTCCGGCAGAAAGCAGACGACCCTGACGTCCCCTCTCGCCTGCCCCAGACGCCGCGCGCGTCCGGCGCGTTGTTTCATCTTCACCGCCGTCCAGGGAAGGTCGTAGTGAACCACCGTTCCCGCGGTTTGAAGATCGAGACCTTCCGAGGCGAGATCGGTGAGAACGAGCACGTCGATGGCGCGGGTTCTGAGTTGCAGCAGGACTTCCTGCATCGTCGATGACGCGCCGCCGGCCTCGTACGCGGCCGACGAGGTGACCAGCGCGCAACGGCCGCCGGCTTTGAGTGCTCGATGGACAGCTGCCGCCGTGGCGCGTGACCGTGTGAAGAGGATGACGGGAGCAGGCAAGTCGGCCTGCAACAGCTCGAGAAGCCGCGCGAGCTTGTCGTCCTCGAGCGATAGAACGTGAGCCATCAGCTGATCGAGCCTTTCCGTCTCGGCAGCCAGGACTCCGAGGTCCGTCGAGCCCTCGATGCCCGGCTCGAGAAAGGCTCCCGGAAAGAGGAGGTCCTGGAAGTACTCGCCATCATCCGGTTTGTATAGCCGGTCGAAACTCCGGCGCGTCATCGGGAAACCGTTCCGGGCCGATTCGGATGCCCTTCGACAGAACCTCCGTTGCCGGCCGAGTGAGTCGAGAAGCGCGGAGAGACTCGACTCGAGACGACTGAGCAGGAAGGATCGAAGAAGCGAGGGATCCCCTGCGAGAAGCGGAAAACGGAGATCGCGGATCGCGGCCACGATTTCCGAACGGCCGCGCTGATCGTACCGGGCCACCGTTCGGGCCTCGCGGGGAAACCGGACGCTCTCGACTTCCTCGGTTCTCCTCAAACCCGTGAGCGCGACGATCGAGCGGATCGCCCGCTCGTCGCTCCGCTCGAACGCGAGATCGATCGAAGCGTGCCCCTCCTGCGCAAGGACATCATCACAAAATGCCAATTTGAGAAGCGTGAGCAGGTCCGCCTCGCGATTCCAGATCGGGGTTGCGGTGATGAGCAGGAGAGCGCGGCCGACGCTCCAGCGGGCGAGCGCGCTCCAGCGGCTCGTCGAAGGGTTGCGAAACCGGTGCGCTTCGTCGACGACCAGCAGAGCAGGATGAACGGGCGACTGCTCGACCCCGCCGAGCATGTCGTGAGTCAGTACTGCCGCGTCGATGCCGAACCGGGCAAGGCAGGCAGACCACGCAGGAACGAGGGGAGCCGGCACGACGAGGTGCACGCTCCAGCCGGCGCGGTTGAGCTCCCGGGCCGCTGCGGCGGCGGTGAACGACTTCCCCATCCCCACCCCGTCGAGAAGGAGAGCCCCGCCGTATCGGCTGAGCAGAAAGACGAGCCGCCGCGCGCCGAGCTCCTGGTGCGGAAAGAGGGGAGCCGGCGGAGGGAAGCGGAGCGGAGGGAGCGTCGCCGTTCTCGCCTCCGCCAGCCAGTCCGCGACTCGGCGCTGGCTCACCCGGCCCGCTCCTCCAGGAACTCCGCCAGAACTTCAAGCTCGCGAGGCGAGACGGCGTAAAGTCGCGCGATCTCGCGATCAAGTTGCTCTTCCGAGCTCCTCGAGCAGGCGCAGGCGCGTGCCATCGGGGCGAGTTTTCGCAGGGCCGCTTCGGATCCGGCGGCTGGAAGCCCGGCGACGGTCCGCCCGAAATACCTGAAATGCCGGTCCTTGGCCCGATCGGCAGCGGCTACGAGCAGAGCCCCGGCAACCGTCGAGTTCAGAAGCGCCGCCACGCCCCAGGCGAGCGGCTCGTCGCCCACTGCGACCATGTAGGTCGTCTGATTGGGAACGAGAGGAACGCTTTCTCCTTCGATGACTCTGCGCGGAGGAAGCACTGCCGCGGTCATGCGTCTGGAGACGTCCTTCCAGACGACCTTGCAACGGTCGAAGCCCGCCGGGCGGGCGATCCGGAACGAGCCGGGCTGGAGCCCGCGACGGTCCTCCCACGTTTCCACCCATTCGCGCCGCTTCTCGGGCCAAAGCATCCAGACCGAGTCCTCGGCTTTCCACCTCTGGACATCGCGACCGCGCGTCGTCCGCACCACCGCGTCCAGAGGCATCATCACCCCCTCCACGCGCGCGGACTTCTGGCCCACGATCAGCCGCACGTCGTCGACGAAGAAGGCGGCGTTGGCTCCGGTGCGGACGCCCATGGCCGGTTTGCCGATTCTTCTCTCGAAGGACGGAAAGCGCCTCCGGAGTCGATCGAGCAGTTCGGCCGGGCCCCGCCGCACGAGCATCCAGGGGCCGCCGCTGGTACCGAGCCTCCGCTGAGGCAGCGTGAATGGCTCCCCGCCGTCGGAAACCGTGATACCTCGGGGCGCTCCTCCTTTTTCGACGACGACGCCAAAGGGGAAGGTATCCGCTTCGAAGAGCTCGCGTGATTCGTCGCTCCAATCGTGCAGGGCCACGATTCTCGTCGTGGCGACGAGTTGCTGACGGACCGAGGAGGCGTACCCCGCCGTTGCGAACTTCGCAGGAACGAGCATTCCGACGACACCTCCCTCCGCCGTCAGCTGGAGGCTCCGTTCAAAAAACGCCACCGAGAGATCCGCCTGCGGAATTCCCGCGCCCCCGGTTCCCCTGCCGAACGTGCGATATCGCTCGGCGAGGGCTTGTCGGAGCGGTTGCGCGATTCTCGCGGAGCGGACCCATGGCGGGTTTCCGAGGACCACATCGAATCCTCCGCTTTCGAGAACGTGCGCGAAATGGAGGTCGGCCGCGAAGAAGCCCAGTTCTCCGCGCTCGATTCTCTCCTTCTGCTGCAAGGCCTGGTCGATCCGCGCGTGAAGTGCAGCGGCCTCGCCCGCTGCACGCGAGCGTCCGGAGCGGAAGAGCTGCCTCTGCTCGATCGCGTCCGAGCGCTCCTCGAGACGCCGCGCGTGGCTGGCGAGCAGGCGTGTGGCGAGGTCGATGTCCCATCGCCGCAGCTCGCCGCAGAGCTCCGCCTTCTCGTGGGGAGCGCAGGCGCGGTAGCGATCGATGGACTTCGACCTCGCGCGCAGTTCCAGCGACCACTCGCGGAACAGTTCCGGCCCCGACGTCGCAAAGAGGTCGATGGGCCCCAGCAGGGAGTTCCCCTGAAGAATGTTGCGATCGAGGTTCGGCAGGGGCTCGACTTCGAGGGGATCTCCGTGCCACGCCGAGACGATCGAGAGCCAGATTCTGAGCTCGCAAAGCCGGACGGCCTCCGGCTTGAGATCGACTCCGAAGAGCGCCTTGGCGGCGATTCGCCTTCTGAGCTCGCACGGCTGCGCGGGGCGGTCGGAGAGCGCGTTGCGCAGCCGCTCGATGGCCTGCATGGAAGCAAGAAGAAACGCCCCTGACCCGCACGCAGGATCGAGAATTCTCACCCCTCGAAGGCGCGCGAGCAGACCGCGCCGGTCGACTCTCCTCAGCGGGCCGGGATCGCCATTTCGCCAATCCGAGAGCGCCGATTCGACCCTGCGGTCCCCCGCCGCGAGCCAGCTTCCCAGTGCCTCGCACGTCAGGACATCGACGACGCTGCGTGGCGTGTAATAGCTTCCGCTCGCCAGCCGCTCGTCGTCGGCCATCAATGATTCGAACACTCTGCCCAGCATCTCGGGATCGATGTGCGCGCCCGTATCGTCATCCTCCTCGATCGTGAACTGATACCGGTCGAAGTGGTCGAGAATCACTTCGAGTAGCCCCTCGTCGATCCTGATCGCGGCGTGGCGCAGCTCGAACCGGCTCGGTTCGAAAAGGCCGCCGTTGAGATAGGGAATCCGGCCGAGGCGCCTCGCGAATCGGTCGCGTCTGGAGAGGGGCGTGTTGAGGCACCCGAAAAAGAGGGGGAGCAGCACGCCCGAGAACAGTCCCTCTTTCCGGCTCAACGCGACCCGGGTGAGCTCGCGCAGAAAAAACCGGTTTCCGTCGAGCCATCCTTTCTGCTGAATGAAAGAAAGGAAGAGAATCCTCGACAGAATCAACAGTGCCTCGTCAGCTCGCTCGCGTTCGTCCTCGTCCGGGTGAAGCCTCTCGAGCTCGCGCGTGAGACTTTCGACGCCGGCCCGGAAGCCTACGAAGAATCGACGTCCCACATGCTCCTTCTCGAACGTTCGCGCGAGGCGGGCCATCAGGTCGGCCATCGCCATTCCGGGTTGGCGCTCCATCAGCTCGAGACGCGACAGCGACTCCGCACGCACGGCCCCGGGATCGATGTCGAGCCGGCGCACGCGTCGCGACGGATCGAGGCCGAAGATGGATATCCGTCCGGTGCCGGTTTCGACGTAGAAGATGATGAACTGGACGACCGAGTTCCAGAGATTCAACTCATTCATCAGCTTCTCGATCGCGCCCCGGTCCGCCGTCCCCTCACCCGCGATGAGGTCGATCGCTCCGATCTGGGACGCCCTGAAGAGACGGACGCCCGGTATCGGCGTGACGGCCACACCCCTGCTCGCCCACGACTCGAGCAGGATGGGCTGAAGGGCGACCTCGTAACCGAGAAGGGTGAGGATCTCCGACAAACCCGAGACATCGCGGCAACCGCGAACGGCCTCGGAGAGGGTCATCGCCCGCCCCCTGCTAAACTACGCGACTGGCGATGCGCTTTCCCTGGAACTACTCGAAGAGGTTGGTTGCCGGGGCCGTTTTCGGGCTGTACATGGCCCACCTCCTCTTTTTCCTGAACCCTCAGATCGAGATCAACCCGACACGCCTGATCACCGTCACCGTCCTCTACGCGATTCTCTGCGGTTTGATTTTCGGGTCGCTCCTCTGGGGATTCCGCGCACTGCGCGTCCGGATCTTCGGCCGTCCCGGCGAGGATGGGGACGGCGCCTACCATCCCCATGGCTTCGGCTTCGTCGTCTCCTCTGCATTTCTTTCCGGACTCGTCTACTGGATCCACCTCGGACTGCTCAGGATCTACTTGCCGCGAGGTGCGGTGCGAATTCTCTCGAAGGCGACGATCGTCATCGGCGTAACGGCGGTCCTGCTGTTCATCCTCTGGCTCTTCGAGAAGAACGCCGGGCGAAAGCTGTCCCGGATCCTCTATACGGCCGGCGCCGGACTCATCCTTCTTTCCCTCTTTTTTCTCTATGTGAGGAGGGAGGGGTACAGGCATGATCTCCGTCCTCCGGTAGCGTCGAACGTGACGATCGGACAGACGAGGCCTGTGTCGCTCGTCGCGATCCGGGATCTCCCCTACGACTGGGTGGTGACGATTCGAGGCGAGGGCGGTTTGACGTTCCTGTCGGCGATGGCTGACGAGGGGCTGCTGGCGCGCGTGGAGCCGTTCCGGACGACGAGTCCCAAGGCGATCTGGGCGTCTCTGAACACTGGAAAGCTGCCGTACCGCCACGGAGTCACCGGGCGGTTCTCCTATCGAACTCCGCTCAACCGTCCGGGGGAGGCATTTCTGCTCGTGCCGATGGGTGTCGGATTCAAGGGGTGGGGCCTGATTCCGCCCGTCGAGCGAATCTCGGCGCAGCTTCCATCCGGGAACGCCGCGCCTTTCTGGCGCGTCTTCGAGCGGATGGGCTACTCGGCCGAAGTCCGCGGCTGGCGCAGTGGTGGGAGCCCCGATCAGGAAGTGGATCTCGACGGGTTCGCGGGTTTCGAGGAGTTCGAGCGATCCGTCACGAGCCTGGCGCCGAGAGTCGCCGAGAGTCTGATCGCCGCAGTCAGGGCGGATGCCGGGAGAATGCGCAGCACCGAGAGTAGCGGAGCCGGACTCACGGCCATCGATCTGGAGTCTCTCGATCGGGCGATCGCTCTCCTCGAGATCGAGGGAAACCAGCTTCCGGAGAGGCACACGCGAGAGGGAGAGATCATCCGCGGCCTCCTGGCTCTCCTCGACCGCGAGATCGAGCGGTTCCACCGGAATATGGCCACGCCCGGCATTCTCGTCGTCGTCTCTCCATCGGCACCCGAGCCTCCCGTCCTTCCGGGGACCATTCCGGGGCTTTTTCGCGCCCTGGGAGAAGCGCAGGATCCCGGAGCGGGCGACGGGCTGCTGATCCTCAGCGGGGGCGGTGTGATCTCGCGCAACCTCTTCTCGGAGGTCGAGGTCGTCGACGTTGTGCCCACTCTGTTGTTCGCAGCGGGGCTTCCGATCGCACGCGACATGGATGGCCGGATCATCACGGAGGCGTTCACGGACGAATTCGTCCGCACGAATCCGATCTCGATGATCCAGTCCTACGAGGATCCTGCGGAACTCCGGCCGTCTGACGAGCCAACGCGGAATCACGGCTGACTCCAGCTCTCGCTCGCGCGGTCATAGCGGATCATTCGAATCCGGCCCGTCGATCCGGTGACGCGGACCATGGCGACTCCTTCCGTGCCGTCCGTGAGAAAGATCGACCCGGCAGTTCCGCCGCCGTTCGGTCCGAACGAGCAGAGCTTCGAGGCGTTGAAGCGAACCGGTGTGGCGTTGGGAGGGAGGTACTTCTTCGTTTCGGGATCGCGGACGGGGAACTCGGGAAGGGCGATCCGCAACGTCGTGCCCGAGGAAAGGACCCTCCTCCATGGACCATGCCTCCGATCGACCCCCTTCTTGATGTCGTCGTTCCGCACCCCGTCTCCATCGAGGTCGTCGTAGATGGCGAACAGCCATTCGCCGCCGTGCTGCTCGAATCGGATGGCTGAATTGGCTCCGCGGGCGATCGCACGGCTGCGGCCGAGCCGCATGACCGAGCGGATCTCGTTGACGGCTCCGCGCAGCTCGGTCCGTCGGGTAATCGTCCGAAAGGCCGGAACCGAAACAGCCAGGATCGTCCCGACCAGCGCAAGAACAGTCAGCAGCTCGAGCGCGGAAAAACCGCGGCGATTCACAGGCATCGATGAACCCTCCGTTCCTGGCGAAAAGAAGTCTCGAGGGGGGCCGCCCGAACGGGCGGCCCCGGGGGTGGGAGGCGCTACTCGCGCGCCTTGGTGGAGGGCTTTCGGGGCATCTTCACCTCGACGACCAGAGTCGTCTTTCCCTCGACCGCGAGGTAAGGGTTGAGGCGCTCGAAAGTTCGATCGCCGATTCCCTTGACCTGCATCAGATCGGTCGTTTTCTTGAACGGCCCGTTCTGCTCGCGATGGGCGACCACGGCGGCCGCGGTCTTTTCACCGATGCCGGGCAGGAACGCGATCTCGGCGGCGGTGGCGGTATTGATGTTCACGACGCCGAGCGGCTTTTCAGCCGGAGTCTGTGCGGCGGCGGCCGCCGCGACCAGGGTGAAAATGAAGAGTGCGATGGGGATGAGAAGGGACTTTCTCATGATGGTCAGCTTTCCTCCTTTTCTTTCTTTTGTTTTTGAAATGAAAACCGGCTTGAACCTGGGCTGGACCTGTTGAACCCACACCAACACGGTCCCGAAGTAAGACTGCTTAGCTGTCTCCGGACATCACCTCCTTTCGGCTCCCTGCTGGTTCAAGAGGCCGGCCGTGGAGCTGTGGCAGGGTCAAGTCGTTCTGAATGAAATGGATGAGCTGAAAGGAAGGGACGAGGAGGGCGTCAAGAAATTTTGCACGACGGGTCGCAATGCAAGTTGTCTTGACGAGTAGTTTGCGGCCGGGGCCTGAATGCTCGCTTCGAAGCAGATCTCTCTCGAGCCCGATCGGACATGGCTGAGATTTCCTCTGCCGACGAGGGGAAAGGGTGGGTGCTATACTCGATTCTTGGAAACCGGTATGAAGGAAAAGCGCGACGTCTACCGCTTCCTCCACATCACGCCCCGCAGGATTTTCGAGCAACTCGACCAGTACGTGGTCGGTCAGCGCCACGCGAAGGAAGTCCTTGCGATTGCGTCCTATAACCACCTCAAGCGGATCGAATATCTCCGCTTCGCGGGTGAGTCATCCATCCACAAGTCGAATGTTCTGATGATCGGTCCGTCGGGGTCCGGCAAGACCTACCTGGCGCGGACCCTGGCGAAGATCCTCGACGTTCCGTTCGCCTACAACGATGCAACCGCCTTCACCGAAGCCGGTTATTACGGCGAAGACGTCGAGGTCGCGATCGGCAGGCTCCTCTACTCGACGAACCAGGACGTGGGAGCCGCGGAGACCGGGATCGTCTTCATCGACGAGATCGACAAGATCGCGCGCCGGTCGGGGGGAAACCGGACCGGTGCCGGGTCACGCGACATTGGTGGCGAGGGTGTCCAGCAATCCCTGCTCAAGATCCTCGAAGGCGAGAAAATCTTTGTTCCCCTCAACGTCACTGCTCACTGGAACAAGTACGACTACGTAGAGATCGACATTTCGAACATCCTCTTCATCTGCTCGGGCTCCTTCTCGGACCTGGGCGAGAAGCCGGACGAGAAATCGATCGGGTTCTTCACGAACGGATCGCATCAGACGCGCGAGCTCGCGACTGACGCCCTCGTGAAGTACGGATTTCTTCCCGAGCTGCTGGGCAGGCTGCCGGTGCGGGTCCACCTCGACGCCCTCTCCGCCGACGATCTGGTCACCATCCTCACCGAACCGAAAGAGGCGCTGATCCCGGAGTATCAGAGGCTCTGCGCGCTCGACCAGCTCCAACTCGAGTTCTCAGCCGACGCTCTGTACGCGATCGCGAATGCGGCCTTGCGCCAGGGACTCGGCGCGCGCGGGCTTCGCGGGATTCTCGAGCGCGTCCTGCATCCGGTTCTGTTTCAGGGGCCGGAGAGAGCCGGCGAGCGTATCGTCGTACAGGACTTCGACGTAATGAATGCCATTCGCCAGGAGAATGCGTGACCCTCGACCGTCTTCCAATCCGTTACCGTCCCGCCTGTGATTGTGATCTTCCCGCCATGGTCGGCATGAATGGTCTTCTTCCCAAGGAGGACCACTATCCAGTTCCAGTTCTCGCCTACATCCAGAATCAGCGGACCTGCCGTACTTTCGTGGCGGAGACAGCGGGAATCGTCGGGGTCGTGATCGCCCACAAGCTGCGTGGGCAGACCGGGGAGATCCTCCTGTTCGATATCGACCGCGAATGCGTCGACTCGGAGGTGGCCCCAGGCCTGCTGGTCCGGGCGGAAACATGGCTCAGGGAACAGGGTGCCCGCGCAATCTTCGTGGAGACGGCCGGAGAATCGGCCCAATTCCGGCTTTGTCGGGACCTCGGATACTCCCCCCCCAACCCCGTCGAGACCGAGGGTGCGGAGCGGTCTCGCCTGCTGATGCGGAAACTCCTGGGCTGAGCACCCTGGCATCCGCGTGGTAACCTTTCCCGCGATGCGGACGGTCGGGATTTCCGCGAAAATCGCCTCGGATGAGGCGCTGCAGCTCGCCGGCTCTACCGCCCGCGAGCTCGGCGCGCGCGGTTACCGCGTCCTCTTCGATGAGGACACCGGCGAGGTTCTCGGCACTCCCGGAGAGCCGTGGCCGTCCAGGGCCGACCTGGCGGATCAATCGGACCTGCTCATCACGTTCGGCGGCGACGGCACTCTTCTCTCGGTCGCCCGCTACGCTCCGGCTCGCGTCCCCATCATCGGAGTGAACATGGGCACCCTCGGGTTCCTCACCGAGATCCGCGTGGAGGAGTTCCAGGAAGTGCTCGACGAGGTGCTCGGCGGGGAGTACCTGGCCGAGCAACGAGTGACCTTCGACGTGTCGGCGGAGGGGCCGGACTTCCGGAGCTCTTACCGAGTGCTCAATGATGCGGTGATCAATAAGGGGGCGCTCGCCCGAATCATCGAGATGTCGGTAGAGGTCGGCGGGCAGTTCGTCTCGACCTACCGCGCCGACGGGATGATCGTATCGACCCCGACCGGCTCGACCGCCTACAACCTCTCCGCCGGCGGTCCCATCATCTATCCAACGATGAACGCGGTCGTTCTGACACCGATCTGCCCCCACATGCTCAGCAACCGCCCGATCGTTCTGCCGGACTACCTGCGGGTGGACATCACGATCGTCAGCCCCTCACCTGAGGTCTATCTGACGCTCGACGGTCAGGAAGGGATCCCGATCGCCGAGAGGACGCTGGTCAGCGTTCACAAGTCCGACCGAACAGTGGCGCTGGTACAATCGCCCAACAAGAACTATTTCGATGTCCTGCGTGGAAAGCTGAAATGGGGAGAGGGCCGCTGATCTCTCCGCGCCTTCAGTTTCTCGCGGGCATCTCAGGAGCGTCAATGAAGGGAGTTACCCTCATCATCTTCATGTCCCTCGCCCTCACATCCTGCTCGTCGACGGCTCCTGACACTTCCGATAGCATTCTGGTCGTCCGGAACGCGACGGTCCTCGCTGGCCCCTCCCTGGAGCGGCTCGAGCGGAGCTCGATCGCCATTCGCGACGGACGGATCGCCTGGATCGGTGCCGACAGCTCGCTCCCCGCATGGGCCGAAGGGGGGGAGGCGATCGACGCTTCGGGCATGACCGTCCTTCCGGGGCTCGTGGACGCTCACGCGCACATCGCGGGGTTGGGCGCGTCTCTCGACACGGTCGATCTCGTGGCGGCTTCCTCGTACGACGAAGTCATAACGCGAATCCTCGAGGACGCCCGCGACAAACCCTCCGGCGAATGGATTCTGGGCCGCGGGTGGGATCAGAACGACTGGCCGGTGAAGGAGTTTCCGGACGCAGCCACCCTCGACCGGGCGGTTCAGAACCGGCCGGTATGGGTGGTCCGAATCGACGGGCACGCCGGCCTCGCCAGCAGCGCCGCGATGAGGGCTGCGAGGATTACGGCTCAGACCCCCGATCCGCAAGGCGGAAGGATTCTCCGCAGCGCGGACGGCTCGCCGACGGGAGTCTTCATCGACGCGGCGATGGATCTGGTCGAACGCGTCATCCCTCCCCCCTCGCGACCGGTGCGAAGAGCGAGGATCGTCGAGGCGGCTCGGAACATCGCCGCGCGGGGACTGACGGCGGTGCACGACGCCGGCGTCGATCAGGACACGATTCAGCTGATGCGCGAGCTCATCGACGCGGGTGAGTTGCCGATCCGAGTTTACGCGATGCTCTCGGACGACTCCGAGTTGCTCGACTACTGGTTCGAACGAGGGCCCCTTGTCGACTACGGCGACCACCTGACCGTCCGTTCGGTGAAGCTGTATGCGGATGGCGCGCTCGGGAGCCGGGGCGCCGCGCTCCTCGCCCCGTATTCCGACGACCCGTCGAACTCCGGCCTGATGATCGCTTCGACCGCGCACGTCGCGAGCCGATCGCGGGCGGCCAGCGCAGCAGGTTTCCAGGTCGGCACGCACGCCATCGGTGACCGCGCAGTCAGAAACGTGATCGACGCTTATGAGTCCGCTGGGATTCGCCCCGAGCAACGGTTCCGGATCGAGCACCTCCAGGTGGTCTCGCCCGAGGATTTCTCCCGCCTCTCCGGCCTCGGCATCATCTCCGCGATGCAACCGACGCACGCGACCTCCGACATGCCCTGGGCGGCAGATCGGTTGGGAGCCGATCGAGTTCGCGGGGCGTATGCCTGGCGCACGGTCCTGGACGCCGGCAGCCGGCTCGCGCTCGGCTCCGACTTCCCGGTTGAACAGGTCGATCCATTTCTCGGAATCTATGCCGCCGTGACTCGGCAGGATCTCGAGGGCGCTCCCGCCGGGGGATGGTTCGCCGACCAGCGATTGACCCTCGACGAGGCGATCCGCGGATTCACGCTCGACGCAGCATTCGCCGCGTTCGAAGAGGACAGGCGCGGCACGATCGAAGTCGGAAAATGGGGCGATCTCACGATCATTGAACCCGAGCCGCGTGAAAGCGCCGCGAGCCTGTTACCCGCGACGAAGGTCCGCTACACGATCGTGAACGGTCGCCTGGTCCATCGCAGCGAGTAGGGCACCCGGATTGCCGGCGATCCGGAATGTCACTCCTCGATCACGATCTCGGTTTTCAGGGAGCGGGCGATGAAACACTCTTCACGTCCGTGGCGTCGTAGTCGCCGAACTCCGTGAGCTCACGGAACTCCCGATACCGCGCCTCGATCTCCGCGCGACCGATCTCTTTCAAGCGATCGAGGGAAAAAGCCTCGACGTTGTAGGAGGCGAGAACGCTTCCTAAGATGATCGCCCTGCGCAACTTCCCTTCCGAGTGATCGGACCCGGATGCGAGGTAGCCGAGAAATCCTCCGGCAAAGGTGTCGCCGGCGCCCGTCGGATCGAACACGACCTCGAGCGGGTAGGCAGGAACCGCGAAGATGCGATCGGCCGTGACCATGAGAACACCATATTCGCCGCGCTTGATGACGATCGTGCGGGGTCCGAGCTCGAGAATCGCCCGCGCTCCCTTTATCAGGTTCGCGTCACCGGTGAGCTGTCGGACCTCGGCCTCGTTGATGATGACGAGATCGACGAGCCGGATCGTTTTTTCGAGCTCGGCTTTCTTCGACGAGATCCAGTAGTTCATCGTGTCGAGGGCCACGAGAGCTGGTCGCTCGACCTGCGCGAGGACCTCCCGCTGCAGCTCCGGATCGATATTCGCGAGGAATAGAACTTCGGGCTGCCGGAACGATTCGGGAAGTCGAGGATTGAAGTCGGCGAACACGTTCAGATCCGTTGCTCGCGTCTCGGCAACGTTGAGATCGAACCCGTAAGCACCACTCCAATGGAACGTCTTCGCGCCACTGACGCGCTCGAGGCCCTGGAGGTCGATGCGCCGATTGCGGAACACCCCGAGATGCTCCTCGGTGAAATCGTCTCCGATGACGCCGACCAGCTCAACGTTCGTGAAGAACGAGGCCGCCACGGAAAAATAGGTTGCTGAACCACCGATCACCTTTTCGGCTTTCCCGAAGGGAGTTTCGATGGTGTCAAATGCCACACTGCCGACAACGAGAATAGACAAGAGACAGCTCCTTCAACCGCTACCCAGGGCGCGGTCTTTACTTGAGATATTTTCCGATGATCGGGTCGAGCGCCGATCTAGTTCCTTCGGGAATCGCCGACCGATCCGTGAGAATTGCGAAACGGAGAGCGCTGCTGCACTCGCAGTCCCGCTCTCTGGCAGCCAGGTCGGCGAGCACGCCGCGAAAGGTCGCACACGCAGCCTCTGCATTCCGATTCAGGTACTCGATGACCGACTCCACGCTGACGGGGTCTTCCGTCTCATGCCACGCGTCGTAGTCGGTGACCAGGGCCATTGTTGCGTAGCAGATCTCAGCCTCACGCGCCAGTTTCGCTTCCTGGAGGTTCGTCATCCCGATGACGTCCACTCCCCAGGACCGATAGAGGAGCGACTCGGCCCTGGTGGAGAACTGCGGCCCTTCCATGCAGAGATAGACGCCGCCCTCGTGAACGACGACCCCGCTGTCTCGTGCGGCTTTCGCCATCACTTTCGAAGTCGCAACGCAGATCGGGTTTGCGAACGAGACGTGCCCGACCACTCCGCCGCCGAAAAAAGTATCGGGGCGGTGGCGCGTCCTGTCGATGAACTGGTCGGGAAATACCATGTGGGTCGGCTCGTAGGCCTCGCGCATCGAACCGACGGCCGAGGCCGAAAGGAGTGTCTCGACACCGAGGACCTTGAACCCGAAGATGTTCGCCCTGAAATTCAGCTCCGAGGGCATGAGATGGTGGCCTCGCCCGTGGCGAGCGAGGAAAGCGACCCTCACCCCTTCCAGTTCGCCGATGATGAACGCGTCCGAGGGATCTCCGAACGGCGTGCTGACGGACCTCTCCTCGAGCACCCGCAACCCATCCATGCGGTACAGCCCTGAGCCGCCGATGATACCGATCGTGGCTTCACTCACCGGGTCACCCGCCGTGACTCCCACGCCTGGACCGAGTGGTCGATCGCCTCACCCACGCGAATCGCGAGCTCCAGCGCCGCCAGTCCGTCTTCGCCGGCGACGAGGGGACGGTTTCGCGTCCTGACGCAATCGACGAATGCCTCGAGCTCGGCACGCAGCGGTTCCTTCTTCTCGACGCTCACGTCGAGCGGCTCGATGCCCGGTCGATCCCCTCCCGTGATCAGCCGATATCCGTGGACTTCCTGTTCCCTCGTATCGACGGAGACGTAGGCATTGCTTCCGAAAAGCCGGAACTTCCGCACTCTCTCGCTGGCGACCCGGCTGGCGGTCAGGTTGGCGACCGCGCCGCTGGCCAGCTCCAGCCTGACGTTTGCCATGTCCACCTTTTCGGTGAGGACGGGGATTCCAACCGCGTGGATGGCGACGACTTCCGAACCAAGGAGGGAGAGAACGAGCTGAAGATCGTGAATCATCAGATCGAGGAGGACGTCGATGTCGAGCGATCTTCCCGAAAAGGCTCCGAGGCGGTCGGCCTCGACGTAGCGGGGACGTCCGATGTGCGGGATGGCAGCCAGGATGGCCGGGTTGTAGCGCTCGACGTGCCCCACCTGGATCAACCGGCCGCGCTCGGCCGCCAGAGCGATGATGCGCCTAGCCTCGGCCGGATCGGCGGTGATCGGCTTCTCGACCATGACGTCGACGCCACGGAGGAGAAGCTGCTCGGCGATCCGGCCGTGCATGTCCGTCGTGGAAGCGATCACGGCGGCGTCGATCATGCCATCGAGCTCGTCGAGAGTCTGAAAGCGGTGGAGGCCCAGCTTCGCCGTCACCTCGGCCGCCGCTTCATCTTTGGGCTCGACGAACCCGACGACTTCGACCTCGGGCATCTCGGTCAGCACACGGGCGTGGGTACGGCCGAGAGAACCCGTTCCGAGGATCGCGATTCGAACTTTCTCGCTCATCGGCGCCTCACCGGATGAATCCACGCTTCGACGTACGAACGAAGTCGGCAAGGTAGCGGACCTCGGGGAAGTGCGAGAGCTCCGCATCGAGCCGCGCGATGGCGTCGGCCAGTTTCAGCTTCGATCGGATCAGGATGCGGTAGGCCCTCTGAAGGGCCTCGATCGTTTCCTTCGGAAACCCTTTCCTTTCCAGACCGAGCGTGTTGATCCCATAGGTTTTCGGGTCGCGGTTGCCGACCGTCTTGCAGAAGGGGAGGACATCCTGCACGCAGATGGAGGCCGCTCCGATGAACGCGTGCTCGCCCACTCGGCAGAACTGATGAACTGCAGCGAACGCTCCGATGGTCGAGAAGTCTCCCACCTCCACGTGCCCCGCGAGCGTCGCGCCGTTGGCGAAGATCGTGTTGTCGCCGATGTGACAATCGTGCGCGATATGGCTGTAGGCCATCATGAAGTTGCTCGAGCCGATCGAGGTGAGGGCGCCTCCGCCTTCGGTGCCTCGATTGATGGTGATGAACTCACGGAAGACGTTGTCATTCCCGATTCGGAGCTCGGTCTTTTCCTTTCCAAACTTCAGGTCCTGCGGGTCGGTGCCGATCGACGAATGACCGATGAACCTGTTTCGCTCCCCGATCGTCGTCGGTCCCTCGATGCGAACGTGCGGCCCCACCTCCGTCCCCGAGCCAATGGAAACCGCCGCACCGACGATCGCGTAGGGACCCACGCGCACGTCGTCCGCCAGAGCTGCCTCGGGGCTGACCCTCGCCGTACTGTCGATCTGCGCCATCTAAGTCCTCTCCACCATCACGCTCAACAGCGTGGCTTCCGCCACGACCGTCCCGTCGACTCGCGCTATGCCCTGGAGCCTCGCCGTGGACGATTTCCTCTGAAGGACGGTGACCTCCATTAGGAGCTGATCCCCCGGGGTCACCGGTTTGCGGAAGCGCGCCTTGTCGATTCCTCCGAAAAAGAAGAGCTTACGGTGACGGTCCTCCATGTTCTTCAGAAACATCAATGCCCCGCACTGCGCCATCGCCTCGACGATCAGCACGCCAGGCATGACGGGTTCACCTGGAAAGTGACCGTTGAAGAAAGGTTCATTGAAGGTCACGTTTTTCAGGCCGACGATCCGCTTTTCATCCTCGAGCTCCAGGATTCGGTCGACGAGTAGCAGCGGAT
>JBHEPS010000239.1:0-1649 GCA_046260175.1 Thermoanaerobaculia bacterium | reverse complement strand
GTAACGGCCGGGTCGGCGTCGGCATCGAGGGACACGAACCCTCCTTTTACCTCACAGGTGTCGCGGCGAGAGGTGCGGCATTACTCGGTGGGCTGATTGCGCTCTTCCTCATCTTCTTCGCCCCCGCCGTCGTTGCATTTGGACGGCCCTCAGACCTGTCCAAATTAAGTTTTTAGAAAAAACAACGCTGGGGCCCTGTACTCTCGAATTTGCGAGAAACCAAAGACAGGGAGGCACCCAGCGTTGGCTATATTCTCGTCGGTTTTCCAGCAGATTCTGAAGCTTTTTCCACGGATTGAGTTCGGCGAGCTGGTTCAGCAGCACCGGGCTGAGCGGCATGCCCGAGGATTCACGTGCTGGCAGCAGTTCGTTTCCATGCTCTTCTGCCAGTTGGGTCGCGCGCAGACGTTGCGTGAGGTGTGCGACGGGCTGCGGTCGATCGACGGAAAGCTCCGCCACCTGGGCATCCAACCGCCGAAGAAGTCCACCTTGGCCTACGCGAATAAGCACCGCACATGGGAGCTGTATCAGTCGGCGTTCTATCTGCTCCTGGGCCGGGTCCAGGCGGATACAAGTCCGACGCATCGGTTCCGGTTCAAGAACCCGCTGCTATCGATCGACAGCACCATCATCGAGCTCTGTATCGAGGTGTTCGAGTGGGCGAAGTACAAGCAGCAGAAGGGTGCGATCAAGCTCCATATGGTCCTGGACCACGCCGGGCATCTGCCGACTTTCTGTGACCTGACCACCGGGAGTGTCCACGACATCAAAGTGGCCCGGGAGCTGCGGTTCCGGCCCGGAACGGTCTTAGTGTTCGACCGCGGCTATGTGGACTACACCTGGTTCCGGCAGCTTACCGCTCAGGGGATCTGGTTCGTCACGCGGGGGAAAAAGAACATTAACTTCACCGTCTTGGAGGAAAAGCCGGTCTCCGGCTTAATACTCGCCGACGAAGTGGTCGATCTGCATAAGCACCGCAGCTACGGCTTCTCACCCGTTCGGCTACGGCGTGTCGTGGTCGTCAGCGAGGATGACGGAAGCATCCTCGAGTTCTTCACCAACAACCACCGCCTCGCAGCGCGGACAATCGCAGCGATTTACAAGCAGCGATGGCAGATCGAGATCTTCTTCAAGGCCATCAAGCAGAACCTCCGGATCAAGAGCTTTCTAGGCACCTCGGCCAATGCCGTCGCCATTCAGATATGGGCCGCTCTGATCGCGATCCTGATCCTCAAGTACCTCCAGCTCAAAGCCCGACGCGGTTGG
Organism: Thermoanaerobaculia bacterium; assembly: GCA_046260175.1. Lineage (GTDB taxonomy): Bacteria > Acidobacteriota > Thermoanaerobaculia > Gp7-AA8 > Gp7-AA8 > JBHEPS01. The sequence continues at coordinate 383 of JBHEPS010000239.1, read as the reverse complement.
TCTCTATCGCATCTCGTAGCCCTGCTCCGGCTCCATCTGTTCAGCTACCGTGACTTGTGGGCCTGGCTGGATGATCCCTTCGCGGGATCCGACCCACCAATCTCCGCCCAAATACCCCTGCAATTTGGATAGCATCCGGAGGGAACCTCTTCTTCAATCCTTGACCGAGACCCGTACAAACCCGTACCCCAGTTCACCGGAGGCGATCTTCCCCAGCTAATTTGGACAGCAGTGGCCTTCTGCCTTCTGCCTTCTGCCTTCTGACTTCGCCTTTTCTTCTGGCTTCTGGCTTCTGGTTTCTGGCTTGATCATCCCCCTCCCTTATAATGCCCGCTCAATGAAACGCCTCGCCTTCCCCGACGCTCTCGTGCTGATCTTCGCGA
>JBHEPS010000238.1:0-1827 GCA_046260175.1 Thermoanaerobaculia bacterium | reverse complement strand
GCGAGCCTGAGCGCGATGCGCGCGTTCGCGCCCGACGCTCCCGGGGAGTGGGTGCCGGACCTCGACGAAGCGACGGCTGTTCTCAGTTTCGGCGCTCCCCTTGCGGAAGGGTGGGGAGGAGTCAGGACGCGCGCACGGCTCATGGACGGGAGGGGGCTGCGCCTCATCCAGGTCGAGCCTTCGCGTTCGTCGACTGCCGCCCTGGCAACCCGCTGGATTCCCGCACGGCCGGGCTCGGAAGGCGTGGTCGCCCTCGGCGTTGCGAGCGTGCTCGCGAGCTCCAGCCCGGAGATCGCCGCGCGATGCGAAACGATCCTCCCTCTTCTGGGGCGGATCACGCCCCAGCGTGCGGCGGAGATTGCGGGCATCCATGTGGATTCGATTCTCGAAGCCGCTGCAATGCTTCTCGACCATCCTCGCTCGCTCGCCATCCCCGGAGAGGACTTCGCCGGCGGGCGGTTCGATCCGACGACCGAGCTCGCGATCCTCTCGCTCAATGTGATCCTGGGTCGTGTCGGCGCGGAGGGTGGCGTCATCGCCCGCGCGCCTCTTCCCGATCCGGTCGAGGGTGCGCGGCTCGCGCCGATGCGCGAGCTCGCCGAGACGCCGGATGCATCGATCCGGCTGCTGATCGTCGATTCATCGGCGGGCGAGGCGCCGCTTCCCTGGCCTCACGTGGCGCGAAAGCTGGCCCCCGGCGCGCTCGTCGTGGCGCTCTCTCCATTCGCCGCGGGCTCCTCACTGCACGCCGGCAGGGTCATTCCGGTTCCTGCGTATCTCGAAGCGATCCATGAGGTTCCAGGGGCCTGCGACGTGGCGACGGCTGCGCTCTCTTTCTCGCGTCCTCTGCTCGGTGGGCGCGCGAGCTCAGCGGACCCGGTATCAGTCATTCGCGAGATTGCCGCCTCCGCCGGAGTCGAGCTGGAAGGAGACTGGAGCTCGACCGAGGAGTTGATCGCGGCGCGGCTCGCGCGGATTCATTCGAGCGGCATCGGCGGAATTCAGGACGGGGACCTTACCGTCAGCGTGGCCGAGCTCGGATCGCCAGACGAGTTGCGCGACGCGATGCTCGAAGGGGCTCGATGGACGGCGGAGCCGGGTTACCCCCGGATCCAGGCGTCAATTACTGCGGAGATGGCCCATCGGGTGGGAGCAATCGAAAACACGCCGCGGGCAGGTCTCGTCATCCTCCCCAAGGCGTCTTCGGACGCCGCCCGGTCGGCGGTGCTCTCGCCTCTCTTCACGAAGCTCCATCAGGAGTCGGGGCTGCGCCGTGGAAGCGGAGTCGCGGTGATGAATCCGGCGACCGCTCGCGCGAGGAGGCTCCGTCCGGGGCGGAAGGCGCTCATCGAGACCGGGCAGGGAAGAGTTTTCGCGAGGGTCGAGGTGGACCATGCCGTCATGCCCGAAGTCATCGAGCTGACGGTCGGCCCGACTTCTCTGGCTCTGGGGCAATCCAGGAACCGCGTGATCTCGAATTCTCTCGATGTCTGCGGGAGCAGCGGGACGGGCTGGCGCTGCACGCCGGCCGCGATCGAGGAGGCATGACATGGTCGAGCACGAGAAAGTCGCGCGTTATGGAATGGTGATCGACCTCGATCGGTGCAACGGTTGCGGCGCCTGCATGACGGCGTGCGCAGTCGAGAGCAACATCCCGCCGGCGCAGCCGCGCGTGAACGACCGGACAGGGCTGACCTCGATGAGGGTGCACCGCGCGAGCAACCATCGCGGGTTCTCCGCTCACGAGGAGGTCTTCATCCCGATCTCCTGTCAGCATTGCGGCGATCACACGCCGTGCATGTCGGTCTGCCCGCAGAATGCGGTCGA
>JBHEPS010000237.1:1701-1931 GCA_046260175.1 Thermoanaerobaculia bacterium | reverse complement strand
CCCCACCTCAGGTCATTGAATCGACACCCGAGCCGTCGGCGCGGTTCCCGTACTCAGGATGACGGGGCACCCTACCTCGCGCGCCAGAAGAGGATCATCGCGCTGGCGATGCAGGCGGCGGCGAGGATGATGCCGCCGAGGGTGGGGCGCCGGAGGAGAAAGAAGATCCCGATCGCGATCAGGTAGATGCCCCACCTCCGGTATCGCCGCACTTTCACCTGGGCGAATGC
>JBHEPS010000237.1:0-1691 GCA_046260175.1 Thermoanaerobaculia bacterium | reverse complement strand
CCCCCCCCGCCCCGCCCCGCGCGGTCCGCCAGAATCGCCTCGTATGCTCCGTTAATCTCCTTGAGCTTCTCCTGCGCCTTCTGCTGCAGATCCGCATCATGGGCGAACCGGTCGGGGTGCCAGACTTTCGTCATATCCCGCCACGCGTGGCGGACCTCGTCATCGGTGGCCGAGGGATCGACGTCGAGCAGGCGGTAGGCGTCGGAGACTCTCATTCAGAGGCTATTGTGGCTGAATCGCCCGCCCGATATGCACCTGCGAGGACTCCAATGGCTGATAAGATCCAGCTGACCCCGTTCCCCGCCCTCGCGGCTCGGCGGATCGGGGGTAAGGAGGTCCCATGGAATTCAAGTCACCCAACGTGTATCAATTCAAGCCGCCGCAGATCTCCCCCGGAGTCATCATCAAGATCGTCCTCGTCCTGTTCGCCGTTGCCCTGGTGTTCAGCACCTGGTTCACGGTCGAGCCGGAGGAGACGGGGCTGGTCATCCGCTTCGGAAAGCTGGTTCGATCGACGCCTCCCGGACTGAATCTCAAGCTCCCGTTCCCGATCGAGCGCGTCATCAAGGTGCCGATCGAACGGCAGCTGAAGGAGGAGTTCGGATTTCGGACCGAGGGAGGGGACAGCGGCCAGTCGCGCTACTCGAGCGGGAACTTCGAGGGAGAGTCGGGAATGCTCACCGGCGACCTGAACGTGGCAGTCGTCGAATGGACCGCGCAGTACAGGATCCGCGATCCGTACCTGTTTCTCTTCAAGGTCCGGAACGTCCAGAAGACCTTCCGCGACATGAACGAGACCGTGATGCGCGAAGTCATCGGCGACCGTAGCGTGAACGAAGTCCTCACGGTCGGCCGGCAGGAGATCGCGACCGAGGCCGAGGTCCGCCTTCAGGCGCTCTGCGATCAGTACGAGACCGGCATCAAGGTCGAGCAGATCGTTCTGCAGGACGTGAATCCGCCCGACTCGGTCAAGCCGTCGTTCAACGAGGTCAACCAGGCGCAGCAGGAACGCGAGAAGATGATCAACCAGGCGCGCGCCGACTACAACCAGGTCGTCCCGCGCGCCAAGGGCGAAGCGCTTCAGACGATCGAGCAGGCCGAGGGATTTGCGGCCGACCGCGTCAACCGCGCACGCGGGGACGGGGAGCTGTTCACCCAGGTCCACGCCGCTTACCGGCGCGCTCCCGAAGTCACCCGGCGCCGCATGTACCTCGAGACCCTCGGCATCATCTATCCGAAGGTCAAACAGAAGATCGTGGTCGATGAGAGTCTGGAGGGCGTGTTGCCACTCCTCCCTCTCAGCCCGGCACTCAAGGGGGTGACGCCGTGAGAAGCGAAATCAGAATTGGAATCGCCGTCATCGCCATCCTCGCGCTCGCGATCATTCTTTCGAGCTCCGTCTTCACCGTACTCGAGACCGAGCAGGTCATCATCACCCAGTTCGGAAAGCCGGTCGGGAAACCGATCTCGACTCCCGGCCTGAAGATGAAAGTTCCGTTCATTCAGAAGGTCCACGCATTCGATAAGAGGTTCCTCGAATTCGACGGCGACGCGAACCAGGTGCCGACGGCGGACAAGAGATTCATCTGGGTCGACACCTACGCCCGCTGGCGGATCACCGATCCGCTCCTCTTCTTTCAGCGTCTTCAGAACGAGCGCGGCGCGCAGTCGCGTCTCGATGACATCATCGA
>JBHEPS010000236.1:1685-2223 GCA_046260175.1 Thermoanaerobaculia bacterium | reverse complement strand
ACAGAGGGCCAAGCGGGTCGTCGGCGGCAATCTACCGACGAACTAGGGGCTAGGGACCGAAGACAGGGGCTAGGGACTAGGGGCTAGGGGCTAGGAAAGGCTGAAGCAACTGCGCGTTGCGTCTTTCCTGGCTCCTGCTCCGTTTCCGCACAGCTTCGCGTGACTTCAGGCACAATCGACTTCTCTTCGCGGGCTCAGAATCCGTAGGGACCGGCTGCGCCGGTCCCGGTCGCCGAAGGCGACCTCGACCCACGGGAGGACCGTATGATCGAGATCGAAATGACGATCGAGGAGCGCGAGACGCTGTCCGAGGTTCTCGACGGTTGTATCTCGGATCTCCGCATGGAGATCGCGAGCACCGACAACTGGGATTTTCGCGAGGACCTGAAGGTCAGGAAGGAACTTCTCATGAAACTGGCCCGAGCGGTTCGTCCCGCAATGGCGACAGTCTAGGGACTAGGGCCTAGGGGCTAGGGGCTAAAGACAGGGGCTAGGGGCTAAAGACAGGGGCTAGGGGCTAGGGACTAGGGGCTAGGAA
>JBHEPS010000236.1:1295-1675 GCA_046260175.1 Thermoanaerobaculia bacterium | reverse complement strand
CAGCCTGTGGGCGACTGATTCGTAGGGCGCTTCGGGGTCGATCTTCGAGACCCGCAGGTCGCGCTGATACTCGGGCCGTCCCGTCATCGGTACGATCCAGCCGCAGATCGGCGCGACCGCGGCGAACCGCTCGGGATATTGATTGGCAACCGACCAGGCTCCCGCTCCCCCCATCGACAGCCCGGTCAGGTAGACCCGGTCCGGATCGACGCGAGATTTCTTCTCGACCTGGTCGAGCGCCGCGAGCGCAATACGCTCGGCATCCCCCGCCCATTGCCTCTCCCGCGGACTTTGCGGGAAGACGACGATCGCCGGCCAGCGCTCCGGCTCGCGCCGGATCGCATAGCCGAGCCCCACCTGCGTGGACATCAGCCCTTCAT
>JBHEPS010000236.1:0-1285 GCA_046260175.1 Thermoanaerobaculia bacterium | reverse complement strand
CCGCCGGCTCTCCTCCACCGGGACCGACCGGTCTTCCGAGCCGTGCCAGATCCAGATCGGCACCTCGCGCAGCCGCCGCGCCACCGAATCGTAGGGCGCCTGGGGGTCGATCTTCGATACGCGCAGATCGCGGTGATACTCGGGGCGATCGGCCATCGGAACGACCCAGCCGCAGATCGGAGCGACCGCGGCGAACTTCTCCGGGTACTGGTTCGCGAGCGACCATATTCCCGCGCCTCCCATGGAGAGGCCGGTCAGGTAAACGCGGTCCGGATCGATGCGGAACTCCCTTTCCACCTGAGCGAGCGCGGCGAGAGCGATCTCCTCGGCATCCCCCGCCCATTGCCTCTCTCGAGGGCTCTGCGGGAAGACGACGATCGCCGGCCAGCGCGCCGGCTCGCGGCGGATCGCGTAGCCGAGCCCGACCTGGGTGGACATGAGCCCATCGTCACCTCGTTCCCCCGCGCCGTGGAGAAAGAGGATCGCAGGCCATGGATCCTCACCGCTGTAGCCTGGAGGGACCCAGACGGAGAAAGGATGGGCGCTTCCGCCGACCTCGACGGACCGCAGCAGAAAACCGTGTTCGACCCGGGGCGTCTGAGTCGGGGACATCGAAGACGCACACGATACCGCGAGAAGGGCGGGGAGAAGGAGCAGAGCGCGCTTCAGCATGGGGTGATTATGGGGCACGGCGGCCGGGCTTGCGCAGCCTCTCGGGGAAGCCGAAGCCTCCGTAACGGTTGAGGTTAGAGGATCACTGGCCGACTTCTTGCTCGCTTCCTCAGTGGAGTTTGCCCATTCCAACCGACCGATGAGTGCAGATAACGTTTTAATCGTGGACGATAACGTCTGGATTCGGCGCCTTCTGGTGACGATCCTCCGGCGCCACGGCTACACCTCGCGGGAAGCCCATGACGGGATCGAGGCGATCGAGCAGCTCAACGGGGGAAACAGCTTCGACGGCATCATTCTCGACCTGATGATGCCCCGCGCCGACGGGTTCGAGGTCATCGCCCATCTCCGGCGCAACCATCCCGAAATGCTCGCGAGGACGATCGTGCTGACCGCCGACTCGAGCCGCTGGTCCTCGGAGGACCTCGACGGCGTTGCGCGCGTGGTCCGCAAACCCTTCGACGTCAACGAGCTGGTTCACCTTCTCGAGCAGATCTTCCGCCAGAAAGCGGTGTGAAGGCGCCCGTCATTCTGAGTCAAGGAACCGCGCCGACGGCTCGGGTGTCGATTCAATGACCCGTCCGCGGGCGCGATCACGAGAAGAGAACAAGGG
>JBHEPS010000235.1:1208-2233 GCA_046260175.1 Thermoanaerobaculia bacterium | reverse complement strand
ACTTCTCCTGGTGGCTCGAGCAGAGAGACATCTTCATCGACCCGGAGTCGATGCTCGACACGCAGATCAAGCGGATCCACGAGTACAAGCGCCAGCTCCTCAACGCGCTGCACGTGATCCACCTCTACAACAAGCTCCACGATGGCGAGGAGATCGTCCCGCGGACGGTCCTGTTCGGCGGGAAGGCCGCTCCGGCGTACTTCATCGCCAAGCTCATCATCAAGCTGATCAACGAGATCGGCGAGATGATCCGCACCGACTCACGGGCGACCGGAAAGCTCCAGGTCCTCTTCTTCCCCAACTACGACGTGAGCGCCGCGGAGATGATTTTCCCGGCGACCGAGCTCTCCGAGCAGATCTCGACGGCGGGAACGGAAGCCTCGGGGACGGGGAACATGAAGGCGGCGCTGAACGGCTCGCTCATCATCGGAACCCTCGATGGGGCGAACATCGAGATCCGCGAGGAGATCGGCGCGGAGAACATGTTCGTCTTCGGCCACACGGCGGAGGAGATCGCGCAGATGAAGGTGACGGGATACGACCCCCGCTCCTTCATCGCCGCCGACCCGGCGCTGGCGCGCGCGCTCGAGATGATCGTCAGCGGCCCGATCGGGCAGAAGAACCCGGGCGTCTTTCAGCCGCTCGTCGACATCGTCGCGACGAATGATCGCTACTTCCACTCGGCCGACTTCAGCTCCTACGTCAGATCGCAGGAGGAAGCCGCGCAGGCATGGGCGAGCGACCTGGACTGGACCCGCAAGTCGATCCTCAGCGTGGCCCGCATGGCGAAGTTCTCCTCCGACCGCACCGTGAGCGAGTACGCGAAAGAGATCTGGGGCGTCACGCCGGTGAATCACAAGAGCTAGAAAAGACAAGCCAGAAACCAGAAGCCAGAAGCCAGAAGAAAAGGCGAAGTCAGAAGGCAGAAGGCAGAAGTAAGAGCAACGGCAACCCCACCCGTCGTCTTGAGGGAGAGCCGGCCGCCGCCTTTGACTTTTCTTCTGGCTTCTAGCTTTCAACTTCTA
>JBHEPS010000235.1:0-1148 GCA_046260175.1 Thermoanaerobaculia bacterium | reverse complement strand
GCCGACGGGGAAGTCGGATGAACGGGCCTCGCCTTCTGGCTTCTAGCTTTCAACTTCTAGCTTCGCCTTTTCTTCTGGCTTCTGGCTTCTGGCTTCTGGCTTGGCGCGCAGGGTCCCAACTCACCCTCCGGGAAGCCGAAGCGCGCCCCCCCGGTTTCTCTCCGCATGATTCGAACCGCGATCCTCGCGCTCCTCGTTGCCCTTGCCCCCCCCCTCCACGCCGAGACCCCCGCGCCGCCCGCGGCGCTGACGGCTCCTTCGGCCGATGCCGTCCTCGAGCCGAGCGGTCTGGCAACGCTCGTCCTCACGCCTGGAACGGGGAAAGAACATCCCGCCGCGGGCGACTACGCGCGAGTACGCTTCACCGTCTGGAGCTCGACGGGAAAGCTGATCCAGCATCTCGAATCGCCGAAGTCGGTCACCCTCGCCGTCGCCAGCATGCTTCCAGGGTGGAGGATGGCGACCGAGCAGATGATCACCGGCGAAACGCGGCGCATCTGGATTCCTTCATCCCTCGGCGCCGGCAAGATCGCGGAGGGTGAGCTCTACGTCATCGATACGGAGCTGATCGAGATCGTCCGGCCTCAGGTGGCACCGCCCGACGTGGCCGCGCCGCCCGCTGACGCGGCGACGTCGGAATCGGGACTCGCGTGGATCGTCCTCCAACCGGGCACGGGAGGCGACCACCCCACCCCCCGCAGCCACGTGACCGTCCACTACACCGGCTGGACCACGGACGGAACGATGATCGACAGCTCGGTCCTTCGCGGACAGCCTGCGACATTTCCCCTCACCGGCGTCATCCGCGGCTGGACCGAAGGGGTTCAGCTGATGACCCGCGGCGAAAAACGCCGCTTCTGGGTGCCTTCGCAACTAGCTTACGGCCGCGACCGGACCAAGCCGCAGGGGATGTTGGTGTTCGACATCGAGCTGGTGGATTTCTAGAGACAAGGGGCTAGGGGCTAGGGGCTAGGAAAGACAGAAGCCAAAAGAAAGGGCAGGATCAAGAGCCGCGTTTCGGCATTGACCCTGCCCCTTGTTCTTGGCTCTGGTTCTTGGTTTTCCTAGTCCCTAGACGTATGCTTCGCAAATACCATTGCAATGGTACACGATGAGTGGCAGACTGTCTCTGAGAGGAGACGGTCATG
>JBHEPS010000234.1:0-2234 GCA_046260175.1 Thermoanaerobaculia bacterium | reverse complement strand
CTCTGCCGACGACGTGATCGAAGCCGAAGTCGTGGACGAAGAGAAGAAATGACGGTTCGAGTGGCCGGCGCGCAGCGCCGGCCACTCGCCCCTTCGGTAGGGGCGGCCTGCGGCCGCCCGTTCTCCGGTTTCACCGGATTGCCGAAGGATGGACACGGAGCGTGCATGCCGCGAAGACGACTCGACGGTTTCGTCATGATCTCGATCGTGTCGGAGCGCTACAACATCCACCCGCAGACCCTGCGTCTTTACGAGCGCGAGGGGCTGATCAAGCCGACGCGCACCGGGGGGAACACCCGGCTTTACGGCCCCGACCAGCTCCGCCGCCTCGAGCTGATCCTGCGCCTCACGCGGGACCTGGGCGTGAACCTCGCCGGCGTCGAAGTGATCCTCAGCATGATCAAGGACCTCGAGGAGGCCGACCTGAACCTCGATCAGGTCATCGCGCGCATCCGGCAACTGATGCTCGACCGCCGGACCGGCTTCGAGCGCGAGCGGGCCCTCGTAAAGGCGGCCCCGCGCCATCTCGAGAGAACCGCGAACGGGAAGAGGTAGACGCGCGTCTGGCGCCAGGTCATCCCGAGAGGCTGTGAAAGAATCCAGAGTGGCCCGCGTTGCGGGCGCGACGAGGTCAGATGGGCCGTGCCGCCGACGAGGCGATGCGGGGCCATCGTCGAGGAGGCGGCACGGCCCAGATGGCCTTGTCCCGCCCGCAACCCTTCGGGCTGGTGGAGGTTGCGGGGCGGTCTCTGCGTCGCTCGTCGTCGACGATGCTCCGGCATCGCCTCCTCCTCGCTCCTTGATCTCGCCCCGCAAGCTCCACCAGCGCGGGCCGCTCTGGATTTTTTCACAGCCTCCGAGCGTAGCGAGGGATCTGGGTGGCGGGGAGCGTATGACGCCGAGGCCGGAATCGGCGGAGGAAAGGACTTCGCGTCGAGGGAGACGTGGCTAGATCCTCCCGCCGACTCACGCCTCGCGTCCCGAGCGTCCCCCGCCCAGATCCCTCGCTACGCTCGGGATGACATCATTGCGTCGCCTTGAGTTAAGGCCATTGGGCCGTATGGCAGCGCGCCCCTACTGCTTCGAGGCGGCCGCCGGAGCCGCCGCCTTTGCCGCGTCGGGGAAGTACTCCGGATTGAACTCCACCGTCGCCTTCGCGCGCAGCTCGTCGGTGGCGTTGTTCGCCTGGAGCTGCCTGCCGGAGCGGATGAGCGCCTGTTCGACTTCCTCGAAGCTCCGCGTCTGCTTCTCGGTCACTTTGAAGACGTGAATCCCGTAGCCGGTGCGGACCGGGTCCGCGATCGAGCCGACCGGCATCGCGAAGATTGCCCTGTCGACGTCCTCCGGGAACGTGCCATGGCCGATCATCCCCATGTCCCCGCCCCGCTCGGCGGTCTGACGATCCGCGGAGACCTGCTTGGCGAGCTCCTCGAAGTTCGCCCCGCCGCGCAGGCGGGCCGTGACTTCCCCGGCGACGCGGAGCGCTTCTTCGACGGGGGGAACGTTCTGCGACTCCCCGGCGACCACGCTCCCCTGGTACGGGATCACGATCTGGCTGAGCCGAACCGCTTCGAACTGGTTGCGGTTGCGGTCGTAGAGCTCGCGCGGCGTGAGCTCCGGCTGCGAAGCGGCCATGTCGCGCATCGCGGCGTTCGCCAGGATGTTCCCCTGAGCGATCGAGAGCGCCGAGGAGACGTCGGGCTGGCGGTCGAGCCCCTTCTCACGCGCGTACTGTTCGAGGACCTTCATCCGCACGAGCTCTTCGGCCAGGGCCTGCCGCCCCTCGGGCGAGGCGATCACGCCCTGCATCTGCTCGGGCAGCCGCGCGACCGCGGCGTCGAACTCCGACTGACGCACCGCATCGCCGTTCACGGTCACGAGAACGGGGTCGCCGGCCCCCGCCGGCGCGTCCGGGGCGGCGCCCGCGACGGGAGCCGTGGACTTGAAGTCCTTGTCGATGGTCTTCCAGAGGGTGATGCCGAGAAGCGCGATGGCGACCAGAAGGACGATCGTCACGACGAACGCTGCGGCTTCGCCGGGGCGGCGCGCGGGCGCTTCGGACTGAGGGGTCTCGCTGCTGGAGGTATTCATCTTCTCTCTTCGCGCGGGCGAGCTCACTGTCGCCGGCGCACCGGCAGGCACAACGGCGCGTCCGGGGGACGCATTCCGCGCGCAGCGCCGGGCGAGTCAGGAGTCGGGAGTCGGGAGTCGGGAGTCGCGCCCGACCCTTCAGC
>JBHEPS010000233.1:0-2258 GCA_046260175.1 Thermoanaerobaculia bacterium | reverse complement strand
AGCCGATAGAGGGTGGCGTCGGGTACTTCCGACCATGCTACCGACACGGTCGATGGAATACCGTTCGCGCTTTGCGGCGGAGTGATCAGTACGGGTTTCGACAGCTCGCAGGTTTCCACGCGAAAGTCTGCGAACTCCGACGGGATCGGGTCGCAGCCGCTCACCAGCGCATCGACTCGCCAACGGTAATCGCCATTCGGGAGCTCGAGCTCGGCCTCGGTCCTCCGCGTGAGCGCCACTCGGTGCGGTGCGTCGGGATCCTTCTGAATCCAGACCACGTACCCGTCCGCGCCCGCCGCGCCGCGCCACTCGAGCGTCACGGGAACCGATTGAACTTCCGCTCCATCACCCGGCGAGCTCAGAAGCGGTGGAGCCAGCGCGCAGTTCGGCCGCGAGGGAATGGTGAAAGAGGAGAGCGAGGAACGGACCGGCCGGCAACCCCGCACGTTCGCGGTGACGAACCACGAGTAGCCTCCGGGCGGGAGAAATCGCGTCAGGCCAAGCTCTTCGGTCGAGCCAAGGAAAGAGGGCGCGTCACCCGAGGATGAGATCCAGACATCGAAGCGCGGAAGAACCTTGAACGGGATTCGTTCGGGAAGGCTGGGCAGACTCCAGCGGAAGGAGACAAGACCCGGAGCGACCGCCCCGTCGGCAGGCGAGAGAGTCTGCGGCGTGAGAAGCGAGCACGGATCCTGCGCCCAGGCTGCGGACGGGAAAGCGCAAGCCACGATGAAAAGAAGAATCTTCTTCATTCGGCACTGCTCCAGAAGTCGGGTTGAGCTTCCATGGTAACCAGAAGACAAGCCAGAAGCCACAAAACAAGCCAGAAACCAGAAGCCAGAAGCCAGAGAAAAGGCGAAGTCAGAAGGCAGAAGTGAGGGCAGGCAACCCCGCGAGTCATCCTGAGGGAGCGCCGCTTCGAGGGTGGTTTCACGAGAACCGTGCGCGCGACCGAAGGAACTCAAAATGGCAGGATGCGGCCAACTGCGGGCGTTTCCCCCGCACCGACCAACGTGAGCCTCGCATTTTGAGATCCTTCGGTCGCGAGCACGCTCGCCGCGAAGGCGAGATCACTGCGGCGCTCCCTTCTAATGAACCAGCCTGGTTCATTTCGCCGACAAGCACGATCCTGCCATTTTGAGATCCTTCGCCGTGCTTCGCCGGCTCAGGATGACGGGGCCACCGTTGAAAACCTCTCCGCGCAGGCGTATGAATGTCGGGTGTCGATCGCACGCTCGTTGCTGCTGCGCGCCTCCCGAAGCAAGTGGATCGAGTCGCAGTTCCGCCGACGCGCCTTCGCCCGGCGCGCGCTCCGACGTTTCATGCCGGGCGAGCACGTCGCCGCCGCGTTCGAGGCTGCAGCGTCATTCGACACGGAAGGCCTCGGGACGGTCTTCACCAGCCTCGGAGAACGCGTCACCCGCCCTTCGGAAGCCGCCGCGGTTCGCGACCACTACCTCGAGGTCCTCGAGACGATCCACGCGCGCAAACTTCCCACCCACATCTCGGTCAAGCTCACCCACCTCGGGATGACGCTCGACCGCGCGCTCTGCGACGAGAGCGTCGCCACCCTCGCGCGCCGCGCGGGAGAGATCGGCTCCTACCTCTGGATCGATATCGAAGAGTCGCAATACGTCGACGAGACCCTCGATGTCTTCACCACGGCGCGCACGACCTCGGACCGCGTCGGGCTCTGCCTCCAGTCGTATCTCCGCAGGACCGCGGCGGACCTCGAGCGCCTCCTTCCCCTCGAGCCGGGCATCCGGCTGGTGAAAGGCGCCTACCGCGAACCGAAGGACATCGCCTTCGAGAAGAAGAGCGACACCGACCGCTCCTTCTTCGAGCTCTCCGCGCGGCTGCTCGAGAAAGCAGCCGAGGGGAAGGCGTACCCGGTTTTCGGCACGCATGACCTCCGACTCATCGAGCGCATTCGCGAGGAAGCGGCGCGGCGGGCGGCTCCTCCAGCCTCCTGGGAAGTCCACATGCTCTACGGCATTCGGTCCGAGGAGCAGCGCGCGCTCGCGGCCGCCGGCGTCCCGGTGCGCGTCCTCATCAGCTACGGGGAGAACTGGTACCCCTGGTACGTCCGCCGCCTCGCCGAACGCCCCGCAAACGTCTGGTTCATCGTGAAGAACCTCTGGTGAGACCAAGCCAGAAGCCAGAAGCCAGAAGCCAGAAGCCAGAAGAAAAGGCGAAGCCAGAAGACGAAAGCTAGAAGCCAGAAGAAAGGTCAAAAACAAAATCCCAGAGATCTGGCC
>JBHEPS010000232.1:0-2616 GCA_046260175.1 Thermoanaerobaculia bacterium | reverse complement strand
CGCGGGGACGATGCACGCACCAATATCTGGCCGATCGTCGTGGCGATCGTGGTCGTCGTACTCGCACTGCTGTTCTTCATCTTCAGAAGCGGTGATACTCCTCGCGAAAGCGCGCGCGAAGCCGACCGCACCGAGGTGGAAATCAATGTTCCTGAAGTGCGGACGCCCGATGCTCCCGACGTCCAGATCGAGGTTCCCGACCGAATCGACGTGAACGTCGGATCGAGCGAACCGGCGTCGCCACCGACGGGCACCTGAACCAGGCTGGAGCGGTCTGACTTCCCCGTGGCCGCACCGGGCGCGCTGTGGATCCGCTCAGAATGGCGGCGGATTCTGGTTCGGACACAAATGCCGCACCTTCCGAAGAAGGTGCGGCCGGGGTTCATGGAAATCTATTTTCCTGCCTACCTCTTGTTCTTGAAGAGGCCGCCCAGGACCGAGCTTCCCATGCGGGCCAGGTCGTCGGCGATCTGACCGTCATTGTTCGCATCGAGCATGCCGGCGAGGCCGCCCACTCCGGGTGTCTCCTTCTCCATCCGTTTCGTGCTGTTCTCGAGCACGTTCGGGAGGCGGGAGGCATCGATCCCCTGCTGCTGCTTCATCCGGCCGAGAACGCCCATCACGATGGGCGCGAGCATGGCCAGAAGCGTTCCGATCTGCTGGGCGTTGAGGCCGCTCGCTTTGCCGAGCCCCTGTTCCACGGGTGCCTGGCGCCTGCCGAGGACGTGGCCGAGAATGGCACCGCCGATCCCGCCCATCGCGCCTCCTCCCCCGCCCAGAAGACCGCCGAGGTCATCGAGGATGCCGCCGTCATGATCGTCGAGAGCGCGGTCGAGCGAAGCGGCGCCCTGCGGGTTCGAGGCGTTGCGCGAAAGCGCGCCGAGCAGAGTAGGAAGCGCGAGGCCGACGGCCTTCGACGTTTTCTCCGGATCCGCGCCGATGGCGGTGCTCAGCTGCTGGATCGTCGCTGGCGTGATGTGCTTCCTGAGCGTATCGAAAATCGGATCGTCTTGCATGGCGCTCATTCAGGACATCAGATCCGGCGGAACTTTGCCGCCGTTCTCGGCCAGTTTCCGCATCACTTCCTTGTGAAGCCACATGTTCATCTTCGCCGAGTCGCTCTTGTCGCCGGTGTAGTGGAGATCGTCGGCGAGCTCCTTGCGGGCCGAGAGGCTGCTGTCCATGCCGACGAGCTTCATCAGATCGACGATCGAATGTTTCCAGTCGAGCTTCTCCTTGTTGTTCGCCGCCAGCTGGTTGAGCGATGCCTCGACGTCGACCTGGGACGTGGCGGTTCCCGTGTTGAAACCACCCCCGGCTGCTCCCGGCTTGGCCTGAGCGACGGGGACGCCCTGGCGCTGTGCTGCCTCGACGCGCGACTCCTGCCGCTTACCACCGGGGGCGGCATCGGCCGGCCTCTCCGCATTGGCGCCCGCATGAAAGATTTTTCCCATCAGATCACCGAACATTCCCATTCTGTCCTCCTTTGGACCGTCACTCGAGCCCCGAGTGGCAGCAGAGTTCCTGCAACTATGTCTCCAGCGCGGAAGGATCCGAGAGGCCGGTTGTCGGGCTGAGCGGGGGATGGCGCTGATTTCTGGCGGTCGTTCGCACGGTTGCTGCGCGTGGCACGATCCCGGGCCACGGTTGGTGAGGCCAAACCGTGGCCACAGATCGATTCAGGATGACGGGAGGACCGCTCCGCGCGCCTTTGCGAGCAGAACCATGAAGCCGAAGACCGGATCCTTCGAGCCGGACTGACGCACGACTTCCCAGTTCTCCGCGATGTAGCGATCGAGATAGGCCACGACCTCCGAATGGAGAATCTTGAGATAGGCACCCGGAGCGTCCTTGACGGTGCCGAAAGCGACCAGCCGGACGCGATGACCCGAGCGGATGTCAACCTCCCCGCTCGCCAGCAGAGTGCGGGCGGCGCTCGCGCCTTCCGATGCGCTGCAGCCGGCGAACCTCTTCAGGATCTTCGCGACGACTTCCGGGTCGTTGACGCTCTCGTTGATCTGCGCCAGCCCTTCCTTCACTTCCCCGATCAGGATGTCCGGCCGGTCCGCCGGAATCCGCAGGACCGGATCGGGCTCGAAATCGGACTGGCCGTGCGGGAGGTGGTATCCGGCCACGTCTACGTCCGTCAGCGTGCGATAACGCCCCTCGCCGACCTTCCGCACGACGGGATACTCGGAAACGGTGAAGTAGCCGTTGAGCTGCAGGTAGGCGCGAACCAGGCCGACTGCGATGTCCATGAGACGCAGTCTACCAATCCCGAGCCCGGTCCCCCTCAATCGTGAGATCAGTAACTCGGGGTCACGCGCGCCACGGAGCAGCGCGGGAACGTTTCAGAGCGCGGAGTGCCTGTCGAGCCACCCCAGGATCTCGCGGATGCTTCCGGTCGCCATTGCGATGCAGGTGTCGGCCGCCCCGTAATAGAGGTGGATCGTGTCGCCGTCCGGAAGGATCGTGTACCCGCAGGGAAAGGCGACGTTGGCGACGTCGCCGCGTGTTTCGTACGCCGTCTCAGGCCCGAAGATCCACTCGTCGCCGCGCGCGAGCAGGCGCGCGGGATCCTCCAGGGCGAACAGGGCAACACCGAGCCTGTAGAGG
>JBHEPS010000231.1:0-2655 GCA_046260175.1 Thermoanaerobaculia bacterium | reverse complement strand
GAAGGACTACGTTCCCGCCTGTGTGGAAGCGTGCCCAACGCGAGCGATTGTCTTCGGGGATCTGAACGATCCGGAAAGCGATGTCGCCCTCGCGGCGCAGAGCTCCGGGTCGTTTCGCCTGCTCGAGTCGCTCGGAACGGATCCCAAGGTCTATTACCTGTCGGAGCGAGAGTGGGTACGGCGCCTCGGTGGCGCGGACGTGACGAGAAATTCGATGGAGGTCCATCGTGGATAAGACCATGATTCTTCGCGGTGTGCAGCGCTGCTCGACCGGGCGGTTCCTAGCATGGCTCACACCCTGGACCCTGCTTCTGGGCGTCGGTCTGTTCGCGCTCGGGCTCTGCCTGGTGCTGGGGTTGAACCAGACCAATATGGACAACCGGTTCGCCTTCGGGCTTTGGATCTTCCTCGATCTGGCGATCATCGCGCTCGGCGCGGGGGCGTTCTTCACGGGCTTTCTGCTCTACATCCTCCGGAAGGACGAGCTGCGCGCTGTGATCAACAGTGCGGTGGTCATCGGCTTCATCTGCTATTCGGGCGCCGTGCTGGTTCTCATGGTCGACGTGGGACAGCCGCTCCGCGCCTGGTTCACCTTCTGGCATCCGAACCCCCACTCGATGCTCACGGAGGTGACGTTCTGCATCACCGTTTACCTGATGGTTCTCGCAATCGAGTACGCCCCGATCCTCCTGAGGAACCGGCAGTTTCGCAAAGTGCCGTCCTTTCTGATCTTCGAGGGACAGCTCCACAAGGTGATGCCGATCTTCGCCGCCGTCGGCGCCTTCCTCTCGTTCTTCCATCAGGGGTCTCTCGGCGGGCTTTACGGTGTTCTGCAGGGACGTCCGTTCGCATTCCGGGAAGGCTTCGCGATCTGGCCGACGACATTCTTTCTCTTCATCCTCTCCGCGCTGGCCACGGGACCAGCCTTCGTGCTTCTCACGACGTGGATAGTCTCGAAAGTGAGCCGCAAGCGACTCGTCAAGCCGCACGTTTTTCCACTGCTCGCGAAACTCTCGGGTTGGCTGCTGATCGTTTACGTCGGATTCAAGAGCGTGGACACGCTCGTCTGGCTGAACCGGACGGCGCCGCAGTCGGGAGCCAACCCGGTTCAGTTCTACGCGTGGCAGCCTTTCGCGACCTGGCTGCTTTTCCTCGAGATCGTCCTGCTCGGACTCGTTCCCGCGCTGATCTTCCTGTCGGCGAAGCGGCGCGAGAGCATGGGATGGATGGTCTCTGCGGCGGTTCTCGCGTGCGGCGGAGTCGTCGTCAACCGCTTCGTCATGACCATTCAGACTCTGTCGCTTCCGACGCTCGCGTTCGACCCGTTCCTCATGTACTGGCCGAACTGGCAGGAGATTGCGACTTTCCTCGGTGTCGTCGCCTATGGCGTCATTCTCTACTCGCTTTCGTTCCGCTACCTGACGCTGTTCCCGCACGAGCGGGAACTGCAGCGTGAGGGAGGTGCCTCATGATCCCGGGCGTCTATGAATTCTCGTGGAGTGCAGGACACATCGTCTTTCTCGGCGTCTTCTATACCGTCATCACGATCATCGCATCGACCATCGTCGTCGCGTTGCTCCGCTCGATGCGGACCGCCAGAGGAGGGCGGGTGGACGCTCTGCGGTGGCACGTGGACTTCGAGGATCTCTCTCCCGCGGAGCGCCGATGCCGGCACGAACTGAGCGGCGAAGTCCGCTCGAGGGAGTGCGGGAACGGCTTCGACTGCCGCCATTGCGAGGGGCATCCTCAGTTTCTCGCCGCGCGAGCGGATGGATGGGAGCTCGTCGAAACGAGAGAGGAGACGCGAGTCGGCGGCTTTCTCCTGCCCGACGACCGCAGCTATCACCGCGGACATACCTGGGTGCGTCGCGAAGAGGATGGGATGCTGACGGTCGGACTCGATGACCTTGGGGCGCACCTGGTCGGGAAGGCGGACCATCTCACGCTTCCCGAGCAGGGTCACCGGCTGAGTGTGAACGGAACCGCGTGGGAGCTTCGAAAGAACGGCGCGAGCGTCCGCGTCCTTTCGCCGGTCGACGGAATCGTGGTGGCGCACGGGTCACCGGACGACGATTGGCTGCTCAAGGTCGTCCCGACGGACGAGAATCTCAGCCACCTGCTCTCGCCGGCGGAGGCGCGGAGCTGGATGCTCCGGGAAGTCGAGAGGCTTCATTTGTCCTTCAACACCGGCCTGACGGGCGGAACGCTCGCGGATGGCGGCGTGCCGGTGGACGATCTCTCGGCAGCGATCCCGCCGGAAGACTTCGATCAGGTGTGCGGCCTGATGTTCCTGCAGCCCTGAGGGAGGAGCGGCGCTCCGTCATTCTGAGGGAGCGCCGCGATGCCCGAGTCCCGCACGCAATGGTGGGCGCGACCGAAGAATCTCAGAATGAAAGGATCGCGCCCCCTTGGGGAACGGATCGAAAGGGCGGAGGCTGAAGCCTCCGCCACTTACGCTTCGACTTTCTCCGTTCCGCGGGTGATGCCGTATTTGCGCAAGCGGTCGTAGAGGGTCGAGCGGTCGATCCCGAGGGATGCAGCCGCCTCTTTGACATTGCCTCCGGTTCTGCGGAGGGTAGCGACGATCACCTCCCGCTCGATCTCGTCGAGGGGCATATTTTCGGGGGGCGTCCATCCCGAGCGAGGCGACGTGTT
>JBHEPS010000230.1:0-2715 GCA_046260175.1 Thermoanaerobaculia bacterium | reverse complement strand
GATCCGTTGTTCGAGATCGCTCCCGACCCGACGCCGATGGAGACGACCGAAGTCGACCGGCGGGTCGAATCCGCGAAGGCGTCATACGACCGGGCACGGGCGGAGTTCGAGCGAGCGAGCGAGCTGATCCAGTCCGGAGTGCTCCCGCGCTCGGAGCTGGACAGCAAGCGAGAGATGTTCGAGCTCGCCAAGATTGCCCTCGCGAAAGCCCGTCAGGAACAGGAGCTCACCCTGCGCGGCCGGGTCTCCGGAGCGGGAGGGGTCGAGTCGATCATCCGTGCCCCGGCCGCCGGCACGATCCTCACCCGTACGGTGAACGAGGGCGACCCGATCGTTCCCCTCACCTCCTACCAGCCTGGAACCGAGATGGCGACGATCGCGCGGATGGACGACCTGATTTTCCGCGGCACGGTCGACGAGATCGATGTCGGCAAGCTCTCCGTCGGAATGCCGGCGAGGATCAAGATCGGTGCGCTTCCGAACCAGGTAGTCAACGGCATCGTCTCCCGCATCGCGCCGCAGGCCCTGCAGGAAGAGGGCGCCACGCTCTTCGACATGGAGATCGAGATCACGGACGGAACCGAGATCCCCCTTCGAGCTGGGTACTCGTCCAACGCGGACGTCATCATCCGCGAGAAGAACGAGATCCTTGTAATCCCCGAACGTCTCGTCCTCTGGGAGGACGAGGGAAAGAAGGCGCTTGTGGAGCTGCCGGGCGCGGGCCCCGATAGCGAGCCGACCAAGGCCGAGATTCAAACTGGAATCTCGGACGGCCTGAACATCGAGGTTGTTTCGGGACTGCAGAAGGGCCAGAAGGTCGTCGAGCGTCCGCCGAAGGAAATTTCCTGACCTGAAGGAAACTAAGCCGTGAACCAGATACGAGACGTCATTCGCCAGATGGTCCGCGATCTGCGGGGGCAGAAGCTGCGCACATTCCTCACGGTCTTCGGGATCGTATGGGGGACGGTTGCGATCAGCCTGCTGCTCGCTTTCGGTACGGGCCTGCACAAGCAGATGATCCGCACCACTGCGGGTCTCGGCGATCGGATTCTGATCGTCTGGCCCGGGCTGACCTCGATCCCGTTCGAAGGTCTCGGGAAGGGACGCCTGATCCGGCTGACCGAGGAAGATGTCGACTACCTTCGACAGCAGACGGCGGGCCTCAAAGCCGTCTCCAGTGAGTATGCAGGTTCGATGAACGCGGTCTACGGTACCAAGACGCTCCCCGTGGACGTCTCTGGAGTCGCGGCGGAGTTCGGCGACATGCGGAACATGATTCCCCAGGCCGGCGGTCGCTTCATCAACCCGCTCGATGTGCAGCAGCAGCGGCGGGTGGTATTCGTCGGCGACGAGATGGCCACGAGCCTGTTCGGACCCGACGATCCGGTCGGAAAGACGGTGAGAATCGGCGGCTCTCCATTTCTCGTGATCGGAGTCCTCCAGAAGAAGAGCCAGGACTCGAGCTACAGCGGCCGTGACAAGGACAAGCTGATCATTCCCGGAACGACCTTTCGGGCGCTCACCGGCCGCAAGTACATCAACAACATGATCGTCCAGGGAGAGGACAGCGGCAAATCAAAGGAACTGATCGAGGCGATGCGCGCGGCCATGGGCCAGCGTCTGCGGTTCGACTCCGAGGACAAGGAAGCGATGTCGGTCTGGGACACGACTGAACAGTTCGAGTTCTTCGACACGTTCATGCTCGCGTTCAACGGATTTCTCGGGATCGTCGGCTCCCTGACCCTCGTGGTCGGCGGCATCGGCGTGTCCAACATCATGAACGTCGTCGTCGAGGAACGGACGCGCGAGATCGGGATCAAGATGGCCCTCGGCGCCAGGCAGAAGTCGATCCTCATGCAGTTCCTTCTCGAGACGCTACTGATTACGGGAGTTGGTGGAGCGATCGGCTTCGCCATCGCCATCGGCATCTGTTCGATCTTCCCCAAGTTCGGGCTCACTGAGTACGTCGGCGATCCAGTCGTATCACCAGTCGTCGCCCTGCTGACGGCCACTGCGCTCGGGATCATCGGCCTGCTCGCGGGCTATTTCCCCGCCCGGGATGCGTCACGGCTCGACCCGGTCGTCGCCATGAAACTCTGAGGAATCGATGCGCAACCTGCGAGTCATTTTCCAGATGTTCGCCCAATCGGCGCAGATCCAGAAGAAGCGCGCCTACCTCACGATTGCGGCGATCGCATGGGGCACCGTAGCCATCCTGCTTCTCCTGGCATTCGGCGAGGGGCTGAAGCTGCAGCTCGGAAAGAACCGTCGAGCCATGGGCGAGAACATCGCCGTCCTGTGGATGGGCGAGACATCGAAACCGTGGAAAGGGATGCCTCCGGGCCGCTCGATCCGCCTCCGCCTCGACGACGTGGAGTATCTCGAGAATCGCATGCCGGAGCTTGCCGCCGTGATCGGCGAGATGGTCTCCTGGCGCACGGCCCTGGCTTACGGGAGAAAGACGGTCAACGGTCGCATCAACGGAGTCAACTGGGAGTACGGCGAGGTGCGGAAACACTTCCCTCAGGCCGGAGGTCGATTCCTGACCCCAGGGGACGAGCAGAATCAGCGTCGCGTGGTATTTCTCGGCGACGAAATGGCTCGCGATATCTTCGGGGAAGAGGATCCGATAGGGAAGACCCTCCTGATCAGTAACGCCCCCTACACCGTGATCGGGGTCATGCAGTACAAGCGGCAGATGGGAGCCTACGGCGG
>JBHEPS010000023.1:13927-26685 GCA_046260175.1 Thermoanaerobaculia bacterium | reverse complement strand
ACGATCGGCCAGTTCCGCTATGACGAGATTCTCGACCGCCTGAGGGTCGAGCTCGACCGCTTGATCGAAGAGAAAGACACTGCCGGAGTCGCCGTTTGAACCGCAGGCTCCCCTACATCCTGCTCGCGGCGGCAATCGTCGCTCTCGATCTGTTCACGAAGCAGCTGGTCCTGGCGAACTTCAGACTTCACGAAAGTCTGCCCGTCATCCCGAACTTCTTCGATCTCGTCTACGTCCGGAACTACGGCGCGGCCTTCGGCCTCGGAAACCGGACAGACTCCTCCCTGGTCCCCCTTCTGCTCAGCGTCGGCGCGATCGGCGTGTTCATCTTCGTCGTGATTTATTCGCTGAAGGTCGCCGTCACCGATCGCCTGCTCCAGACCGCGCTCCACCTGATCATGGGTGGGGCGATCGGAAATCTGATCGACCGGTTCCGCTTCGGCTACGTGGTCGACTTCCTCGATTTCTACGTGGTGGTGGGAGGGATCGAGCGCCACTGGCCGGCATTCAACGTGGCGGATTCGGCGATCTGCGTCGGCATCGGTCTTCTGATGCTGGACATGTTCCGGAAACCGGCGGAGGCGGAAGAGCCCGCCTGACGGAAAGAGGTTGGTCCGGAACGGGCGTTGCCTCTTCGTTCCCTCTCGACCGCTCGTTCAAAACGAGGCCCGCAGCGCACCGAAAACGGGCCGAACTCCGTGTGCTAGCATGCGGAAACCCTTGATTTCAGGAGCCCTCCGGATGGCTGTAGATACGATGACCGGCAACCCCCAGGCCCTGAGCCGCGACACCCTCATCCAGGTTTACCGCAACATGTTCATGTCGCGGCGCCTGGACGACAAGGAGATCCAGCTCAAGCGGCAGAACAAGATTTTCTTCCAGATCAACGGGGTCGGGCACGAGGCCGTGCTCGTCGCCGCGGGAATGGCGCTCAAGCCGAAGTACGACTGGACGATCGCCTATTACCGGGACCGCGCCCTGATGGTGCAGCTCGGAATGACGCCGTACGAGATTCTCGCCGAGGCGACCGGGGCGCACGACGACCCGAACTCCGGCGGCCGGCAGATGCCCTCGCACTGGGGCC
Organism: Thermoanaerobaculia bacterium; assembly: GCA_046260175.1. GTDB lineage: Bacteria > Acidobacteriota > Thermoanaerobaculia > Gp7-AA8 > Gp7-AA8 > JBHEPS01. Next base: position 25,601 of record JBHEPS010000023.1, on the reverse strand, counting down.
ACCCCGATCTCAACATCATCTCGAAATCGTCGTGCACCGGAATGCATTGCCTCCACGCGGTCGGCGCCGCGGAAGCCGGAATGAAGGCGGCGCAGGTTCCCGAGATCGGGAAGCGGATCGCCTTCGAGCAGGACGAGGTGGTTTATTGCTCCATGGGCGAGGGCACGACCTCCGAAGGGGAGTTCTGGGAAGCGCTCAACTCCGCCTGCAACCTGAAGACTCCGGTGATCTTCATGATCGAGGACAACGGCTACGCGATCTCGGTGCCGGTCGAGGTGAACACGGCGGGAGGTTCGATCTCGAAGCTCGTCAGCGGGTTCCCGAACCTTCTGATCCGCGAGTGCGATGGAACCGACTTTTTCGAGTCCTACGCGGCCATGCAGGAAGCGGTGGAGCATTGCCGGCAGCGGAAGGGACCCGCGCTGGTTCACGCTCATGTGATTCGGCCCTACTCGCACTCGCTCTCGGACGACGAGAGCCTCTATCGGACCAAGGCAGAGCGGGAGGCGGAATCAGAGCGGGATCCGATCCGGAAGTTCGGCGAATATCTCCTTTCGCAGGGGCTGCTGACGCCGGAGGAGATCGAGGAGTTGCGGAAGGAAGTCGATCGCGAGGTGAACGATGCCGGCGATCGCGCAGTCGCGACCCCGCAGCCCGGCGCGGATACGATTTACGACTTCGTGTACTCGCCCGTCGTTGATCCCACTTCCAGCGAGTTCGACACCGAGCCGAAGTTCGCCGATGGCGCGAAGGACGGCACGATGGTCGACCTGATCAATTCGTGCCTCAGCGACGAGATGGCGCGCGACCCGCGCATCGTCGTCTTCGGACAGGACGTGGCCGACGCCTCACGCGAGGAAGCGCTCGAGGAGTGCAAGGGCAAGGGGGGGGTCTTTAAACTCACCTCCGGGCTTCAGCGCAAGTTCGGCAAAGAGCGCGTGTTCAACTCACCGCTCGCCGAGGCGAACATCATCGGCCGCGCGGTCGGGATGGCCACACGGGGACTCAAGCCGGTGGTCGAGATCCAGTTCTTCGACTACATCTGGCCGGCGTACATGCAGTTGCGCAACGAGCTCGCGACGATGCGCTGGCGCTCGAACAACGGGTTCAAGGCGCCCGTCGTCGTGCGGGTTCCGATCGGCGGCTACATCAAGGGCGCCCTCTATCATTCGCAGTCTGGCGAAGTGCTGTTCACGCACATCCCTGGACTTCGCGTCGTCATGCCATCCAACGCTCTCGATGCCGCGGGCCTGCTCAGGACGGCCATTCGCAGCGACGACCCCGTCATGTTTCTCGAGCACAAGCATCTCTACCGGCAGACCTACAACAAGGGACGGTATCCGGGAGACGACTACATGATTCCGTTCGGGAAGGCGAAAGTCGTCAGGCCCGGTTCCCAGATGACGGTCATCACGTACGGCGCCCTCGTTCAGAAGGCGATGGCGGCGACGAGCCAGCTCCAGTCGCAGGGCTACGATCCCGAGGTCATCGACCTTCGCTCGCTCAGCCCGTACGACTGGGACTCGATCGCCGAGTCGGTGAAGAAGACCAACCGGGTGATCGTCGCGCACGAGGATTGCCTGACCTGGGGCTACGGGGCCGAGATCGCAGCCCGCATCTCGGACGAGCTGTTCGAGTACCTCGACGCTCCCGTGCAGCGGATCGGCGCGACGGACACGTTCGTCGGCTATGCGCCGAGCCTCGAGGAGGCCATCCTCCCGCAGCTGGGTGATTTCATCGGCGCCATGCAGAAGCTCGCGACGTACTGATCAGCGCGACCGGACCCGTTCTTCCGGGCTGTTCCGAATGACCGCGATCAGGTTCGAGACAACGACGAACCCGAGCATCAACGTCAGTTGACTCAGGACTCGCTCCCATGAGTATCTGAAATGCCAGTCGATCGAGTGCGGGCTAGCCAGATACGCCGCCAGAAAAAACCCGAACTGAACGACGAGCACCGTCAGAATGAACCGATCGCGGCGAAGCATCCGTCCGAGCAGAAAGGCGACCGCGATCGCTATGCCCGTCCAGAAAAGCGGCTTCCCGAGCGGATAGCGGCCCATCGACTCGAGAAAAAGCGCCGGCTCGCGCAGGTGGCCCACGACCCGAGTGGTTACGCTGCCCTGAGCCAGATCCGTCTGGAGACCATGGATCGATCGAATCAGCAGCCAGGGGGCAGCCAGGACGGCGACGGGCCATAGTCGCCACATCAGCCGCCTTCCCTCTTCAGAAATTGCCATCGCAACCGCGACCGCAAGGCAGAGCGTGAGGCCCTCGTTCTTCGTATTCGCAGCCAGCCCCAGAAATACGGCACCGAGCGTCACTAAAGCAGGTTGCGGGCGCCGCAGACCCTCTCTCACAAGAATCACGCCCGCCGTTCCGAAGGCGATCAAAGGGCCCTCCGCCATCCCCAGATAAGGCGACGCGGCGAACGGGACCAGCCCAAGTGTTCCCAATGCAGCGAGATGGTTCGATCCGCTTTCGCGTTCGAGCACGCCTCGCAGGATCAGGAGGATGGATCCCGCGAAGGCAGCGAACAGCACCCCGATCCAGCGGTCGTTCCACGATCCATGAAACAGCGCGAGCTCGTCGTAGATGAGCGACAGAAGAATCGGGTAGTCGGGATGGGTGTACTCGTTCCACGGATGCGAGAGCCATGCGAAGTCGATTCCGCGTGAGAGAAAGAACTCCTTTCCCTTCATGCCCCACATGGCGAGGAAGTCGAACTCCGCCATCGGCCCTGCCGTGGCATAAAGTGCGTAGCCGGCGAGAAGGATGATCGACCCCGCATCAATCCAGGAGACCGTGAGAACCGGGAACGGAAGAGCCGAAATGCTTCGGCGGCGGAGGCCTGCCGCTGCGGCGAGAGCGATCATCGCGAACGCGAACCCGGCGATCAGCAGTTCACGCGACCAGACAACACCGATGAGGGAAGCGGCGAGAAGACCCAGGGCGGGAATGGAGACACCGATGGGAAACGCTCCGCCGAGGATCAGCGACCGATCCGCGTCCGGCACCACGGCGCGAACCGCAAAGGCTCCCACTGCGAGCCCTGCGACGACGAGCAAGAGAGCTGCCGTCACGTGCGTTTCGCCACCGAGCCGGCGGAGCCCCGCCAGACGGTTTCGAAGCCGGGAAACGGGGCCTCGCAACGCCAGCAGATGATCCACTCGCTCTTGCCGAGGTTTTCAACGCGGAAACGATCACTGGAGTCAATCAGAGGCACGGGCTGCCTGCCCACCAGAAAGTACCCCGAACGTTCGAATCCGTAGCGGTAGCCCCCTTGCCATCGAGCCTCCGGCATCCAGAACCCCACGCGGCTCCCCTCGGGAATGAGATCGGCGGCGTCTAGAAGCAGCTGCCGATACCCCGGAAGCTTGCGGTACGGAAGCTCGCGAAAGAATTCCTCCGCGGACGACCGGTCGGAGAAGATGATCCGGATATAGTGAGACTCGAAGCCTCCGATCAGGATCAGGGCGAATGCTGCGGCGGCCAGACCGCGACGCCAGCGGGACCCGCCCCCTTCAGACACGAATCTCGCCGACCTCCGAAGGAATCGCGATCGGGGGTTCGGTCAACTCCTGAACCTGCTCGGCCGTCACCCCCGGAGCGAGCTCGCGCAACACCAGGCCGTCCTCGGTCACGTCGAGCACGCAGTATTCCGTAATGATCCGGTTGACGCATCCGACGCCAGTAAGAGGAAGCGAGCACTCGTTGAGGATCTTCTTCTCCCCTTTTCGCGTCACGTGCTCCATGGTGACGATCAGCCGGCGAGCCGAAGCCACCAGGTCCATCGCGCCGCCCATTCCCTTGACCATGAGACCGGGAACCATCCAGTTCGCGATGTCCCCTTGAGCGGAGACCTGCATCGCGCCGAGGATCGAGAGGTCGATTTTTCCCCCGCGGATCATGCCGAAGGACTCAGCCGAGTTGAAGAATGAGGCGCCCGGCAATACCGTCACGGTCTGCTTTCCGGCGTTGATCAGGTCGGCGTCGACTTCGTCAGCGGCGGGAAAAGGGCCGAGCCCCAGAATTCCGTTCTCCGACTGCAGGATGACTTCCATCCCCTCGGGGATGCAGTTCGCCACCATGGTCGGCATGCCGATCCCGAGGTTCACGTAAAAACCGTCTTGCAACTCCTGCGCGGCGCGGCGGACGATCTGTTCACGGTTCAGAGGCATCGAGACTCTCCGGCGGACATGGCGGCTAGCTTTCCGCGCCGCGGCGTTCTGAGCCGCCCTGAAGGGCGATCGAGTGAGGCGAAGTGTATCACTCCGCCCGCGGCCGGCCGGAGCCTGATCGATGACCGCTCAGACGCGAACGCCGCGATAGGCGTATGCGATCCCGCCCGTGTACGAGCGCCACTCCAGCCGAGTCAGAAGGCCCGTCTGCTCCATCAGCACCAGAAACTCGTCGCGGCAGGGGAAGGCGCCGGCGGAGCGGTCGAGGTAGCTGTAGGCTTCGTAGTTGCCGGTGAGAAGTCCGCCGAGGCGCGGAAGCACTTTTCGCGAATAGAAATTGAAGAGGGGGCCGAAAACGGCGTTGTCCGGTTGCCCGAACTCGAGCACCATCACCCGCCCCCCCGGCCGCACCACGCGGGCCATCTCTCGCAGCCCCCTGGCGCGGTCGACGACATTCCGGATTCCGAACGAAATGCTCGCGACGTCGAACGCTGCGTCCTCGAACGGGAGCGCCGTGACATCCGCCGGCTCGAAAACGACGTTGACCCCGGCGCGCTCGGCCTTCGCCGGTGCGGGCTCGAGCATCTCGGGAGAAAAGTCAGTCCCGGTGACCGCACCCGATTCGCCGACGACACGGGCGAAAGCGATGGCGAGATCCCCGGTGCCGGTCGCACAGTCGAGAACGCGGTCTCCCGGGGCGGCTCCGCTCCAGCGCACCAGCTTTCGCCGCCAGACGTGATGAATCCCGCCCGAGAGGACGTTGTTCGCGCGATCGTAGCCGCGCGCGATCGAGCCGAACATCGCCCGGATCTGCCCCGGATCGGGCCCCGCTTCGGGTCCGCTCATCAGGCGCGGCTCAGTTCCCGTCCGAGCGCGGCCAGCAAGGGACGCAGAGAGGTCATCACGGCCGCGAACTGGCCGAAGTCGATGGCCTGATGTCCGTCCGAAAGCGCCCGCGCCGGCTCCGGGTGGACCTCGATCAGCACTCCGTCGGCTCCGGCGGCCGCGGCCGCGAGGGTCATCGGCGCGATGAGCTCGGGCTTTCCGGTTCCGTGCGAAGGATCCACGAGCACGGGAAAGGACGCGTGGTGTTTGAGCCAGGCGACCGAGGCGAGATCCAGGGTGTTACGCATGCGGGTCTCGAACGTGCGGATTCCGCGCTCGCAGAGAATCACGTCCTCGTTACCACCCGCGGTCACGTACTCGGCGGCGCTCACCCACTCGTCCAGAAGAGCCGAGAAGCCCCGCTTGAGCATCACGGGCTTGCGGATCTGTCCGAGTTCCTTTAGAAGAGCATAGTTGTACATGTTGCGAGTGCCGACCTGGAGGACGTCCACCACGTCGACGAGCCGCTCCAGCTGCCGGGGATCGGTCACCTCCGCAACCATCGGCATTCCCGTCAGTTCACGGATGGCGCGAACGATTTCGTAGCTCTCCTCCCCCAGTCCCTGGAAAGAAGATCGCTTGGTTCTCAGCTTGAAGATCCCGCCCCGCAGCATGGCCGCACCCTCGCTGTGGACGAACGAAGCGATGGATTCGAACTGCGTATGCGATTCAATCGAGCAAGGTCCGGCCAGAACCGTGAAGCTGCCGTCACCGATCGTGACCGGGCCGACGTGCACGGGCCGGGTCGTCGCGCCGGGCGCCGTGGAAGGGAAAGCGAGCGTCCCGGCCTGAACCCTGCCGAGAGGACCCGAATCGCCCATGCGTGATTTCGCGCTCATCCAGTTGACTCCCGGGCGGCTGCTCGTCGGATGGGGACCGTTTCGTTCCGATCCCGAGCCGCCGCCGCCGCCCGCCTTTTACATCAATGATTTTTTTCTGAGCAGCGAGCGACCCTGGAAGAGCCCGGCTCGCTGGGACATCGTCGAGTCCGCCCGGCTGCCGGAACTTCTCGGTCCTGCGCATCTCCCACCCATTGAGTGGGATCCGGTCGACGACGACTCCTTTCAATCGCTTTTCGCCGCCGCTCATTCCGCGGTGCTGCGGGGGGAGTTCGACAAGATCGTTCCCGTGGAGTTCCAGACCGGCCGGCTCACAGCCGAGGCTCCCCTCGTGCCGTGGCTCGTCTCACAGCTCGCCGCGACTCCGCCGGCGCTCGCCCCCTACGGCTGGTCGATTGAAGAAGAGGGGGTTCTCGGGGCGACCCCCGAACCTCTTTTCTCCTTTCGGGAGGGGGAGCTGACGACGATGGCGCTGGCGGGCACGAGATCACTCGCCCGGGCGCACGAGCTCCTCGAAGATCCGAAGGAACAGGCCGAGCACCAGATGGTCGTCGAGGATATCGCCGCACAGCTGTCGCGGTTCGGGCCGCCCCGGGTGGGACCGACGTCGGTCGTGGAGCTCCCCGGGCTCGCGCATCTCGGAACCACGATCGCAGCCCATCCCCCCGCCTTCCCCGAATTCGAGGAGATCGTCACGGCACTCCACCCCACGGCAGCCCTCGGCTCTTCTCCGCGGAACCACGCCGCGACCGAATGGCTGCGGCGGGCGGATGCCGGCGTGGACCGGCGGGAGTTCGGCGCTCCCTTCGGCGCACTTCTTCCCGATGGGGAAGCTCTCTGCCTGGTCGGGATCAGAAACATCTCCTGGCGCGGCCGGCAGGTGCGGGTGGGTGCCGGAGCGGGGGTCCTGGCGGGCAGCCGGATGGAGATGGAACGAAAGGAGCTCGCGAGAAAGCGAGACCAGGTCCGGAGACTCTTCGGGCTGGAGGAAAATCCCGCATGACGGCTCTCGAAAGATCGGCAGAGGTGATCGATGCGCTCATCGCCAGCGGCATCGAGGAATTCGTCTGTTGCGGTGGTTCCCGCAATGCGCCGCTGATCGCGGTTCTCTCGGAGCGGTCGGTGCGCATCCACTCGTTCTTCGAAGAGCGAAGCGCTGCATTCTTCGCCCTCGGGCGAGCCCGTTCCACCGGCCGCGCGGTGGCGGTTCTCACCACGTCGGGAACCGCGGCGGCCGAGCTCCTTCCCGCAGCGATCGAAGCTCACTACAGCGGCGTACCACTCGTGCTCGTGACGGCGGATCGACCAGCGCGCTATCGCGGAACGGGCGCGCCCCAGTCCATCGAACAGGCTTCGCTCTTCGGCCCCTACGTGCAGGCAGCCATCGATCTTCCGGAGACTGCCCGGCTCACCCTTCCGGCCTGGTGCCGTACGCGCCCGATTCACATCAACGTCGCACTCGATGAGCCGCTCATGGAGGGACCGATCCCGTCCGCAGCGGTGGGGCTTCCCTTTCCTTCCGCATCGCCGCGAACCGAACCCCCGAAAGAAGTTTCGAGAGAGATCGCCGCTTTTCTCGACTCTTCCGCTCAGCCACTCATCGTCGCCGGAGAGATCGCGCCGCGCGATCGCCCGGCCGTGCAGGCGCTCCTCGCCGCCGCCGGCGCGCCCATTTACGCGGAACCGCTTTCGGGGCTGCGCGAAGATCCCGGTCTGGAACATCTCCTTCTGCGCTCGGGTGAGCGCATTCTCACCGGCTCGGGATTCGATGCGGTCCTCAGAATCGGTGGCGTTCCGGCGCTGAGGCTCTGGCGTGACCTCGAGGAAGGTCTCAAAGCAATTCCCGTCCTGTCGGTGAGCGCCCTTCCCTTCTCCGGAATCGCTCACGGAGAGCATCTCCGCACCGACCTCGCCGAGCTGGCTCTGCCCAGCCGGGCCGGCACTCCCGGTGAGCTCCTCGAGCGCGATCGCGCGGCCGCGGTTCGCCTCGAGCATCTGTTCGAGCGTTGGCTCGCGTCCGAGCCTGCCCTGGTTCGCCGGCTCTCTCTTGCGGTGCCGTCATCCTCGCTCGTTTACCTCGGCAACTCGCTTCCCATCCGCGAGTGGGATCTCACGGCGACGCGGAGCCGAACCTGGGAGATCGCTGCAAGCCGCGGAGCCAACGGAATCGATGGACAGCTCTCGACCTTTCTCGGGATGGTCGAAGAGGGGCGGGAGAACTGGTGCCTCGTGGGAGACCTCACCGCGCTCTACGATTTGTCGGCCCTCTGGGCTCTCCGCAACGTTCCCGATGCACCGATCCGTATCGCGGTCATCAACAACGGCGGGGGACGCATCTTCGGCCGAGTACCTTCGCTGCGCCGGATCGACCCTGCCCGGCGTGAGGAGCTGATCGAAAACCCTCACCAGATTTCTCTCGAGCCATGGGCGAAGATGTGGGACCTTCCTCATCATCTTTGGGAAGGGGGAGAACTTCCCGGGACGCTTCCGCACCGCGTCGTGCTCGAGATCCGTCCCGATGCCGACCAGAGCCGGCAGTTCTGGGATGACCTCGACCTCCAGGTGGAGGAAGGATGATCTGGTGCCTCCACGGTTTCCTCGGAAAGGGAAAAGACTGGGAGCCGTTCCGCCAGACCTGGGAGAAGGCCTCGGGGATGCCGCTCCGCGCCATCGACCTCTTCGACAAGCCGCTCGAGGAGCAGACGCCAGAGCTGTGGGGGACGAGATTCGCACGTTCGATCGCCACCACCGATCCGGGAGCCGTGCTCGTCGGATATTCGCTCGGCGGACGGCTCGCGCTGCAGGCGCTGCTTGCGAGGCCCGGCATTTTCCGCGGCGCCGTCATCGTCTCGGCGAGTCTGGGCGTCGACGGTGAAGTCGAGCGTCAGATGCGCCGCGTCCGCGACGATGCGTGGGCGGCAAGGTTCGAGACCGAAACGTGGGAGAGCGTGATCGACGGATGGAACGGCCAGGCCGTGTTCGGAGGTGATGCGGCCGCCCCTCCCCGGGACGAGCGCGACTACGATCGGAGCGCGCTGGCGACCGCCCTCCGCTACTGGTCTCCGGCGGTGCAGCAACCGATCGGTCCCCGCCTCGCCGAGCTCGAGCTCCCGACACTCTGGGTCGCTGGCGAACGCGACGGCAAGTATGTGGAAGCAGCCACGCGCGCTGCCGAGGCCGCAGACGACGCGCGCCTCTGGATCGCTCCCGGGGCCGGGCATCGCGTCCCATGGGAAGCTCCGGAGGAATTCGAGCGGCGCGTGGCCGATTTTCTCGCGACGCTCGCCCCATCAACCGGCGGCCGGTAAAAACTGATAAAAGGACCGACCATGGAAGACTGGATCAAGCTCCACGATTTCGAAGACATTCGATACGAGCGCACCGAGGACGGGATCGCGAAGATCACGATCAACCGCCCGGAGGTCCGCAACGCGTTCCGCCCCCAGACGGTCATCGAGCTCCGCCAGGCGTTCGAGCTCGCTCGCGAAGACGAGGAGATCGGGGTGATCATCCTGACGGGGGAGGGGCGGGAAGCCTTCTGTTCCGGCGGCGATCAGAAAGTGCGGGGCAAGGCCGGTTATGTCGGCAAGGACGGCGTGCCTCGGCTCAACATTCTCGACGTGCAGAAACAGATTCGCAGCGTGCCGAAGCCGGTCATCGCCATGGTCGCCGGCTATGCCATCGGAGGCGGTCACGTGCTTCACGTGGTCTGCGACCTGACCATCGCGGCCGACAACGCGCGGTTCGGGCAGACCGGACCGAAGGTCGGCTCGTTCGACGGCGGCCTCGGCTCCGCCTATCTGGCGCGGATCGTCGGCCAGAAGAAGGCGCGGGAGATCTGGTACCTCTGCCGGCAGTACGACGCGCAACAGGCGCTGGAGATGGGCCTGGTGAACACGGTCGTACCCGTGGAGCGACTCGAGGAAGAGACCCTGCAGTGGGCTCGGGAAATGCTCGAGCACTCCCCTCTCGCGCTGCGCTGTCTCAAGGCCGCGCTGAACGCCGATTGCGACGGCCAGATCGGTTTGCTCGACCTCGCCGGCAACGCCACGCTCCTTTACTACATGAGCGAGGAAGCGCAGGAAGGGAAGAACGCCTTCGTGGAGAAGAGGAAGCCGAATTTCAAGAAGTTCAAGCGGCTGCCGTGAGGTGTGTGACATGAGCCTCCGACCACGCGACTGGATTCTCGCAGCACGGCCGAAGACGCTGATTGCGGCGGTTGCTCCGGTCGCGGTGGGTACCGCTCTCGCGTGGCAGCATACGGGGCGGATCATCTGGATCTGGTCGATTCTCGCGCTGACAGGTGCCCTGCTGATTCAGATCGCGACGAACCTGGTCAACGACGCGATCGATTTTGAGAAAGGGACGGACGACCATACCCGCGTCGGGCCGGCCCGCGTGACGGCGTCGGGCCTGATTGAAGGAAGGCGGGTAATGACCGGGGCATGGGTCTGCTTCGCTGCTGCCGCGGCGGCCGGAATCCCGCTGCTGATCCGGGGCGGCTGGCCTCTTCTTGCCATCGGCCTTGCTTCGATCGCTGCCGGGTACATCTACACCGGAGGGCCCTGGCCGCTTGCGTACAACGGGATGGGAGAGATTTTCGTCATTGCCTTCTTCGGCCTCGTGGCCGTAGGAGGAACCTATTACCTCCAGACGCTTACGTGGGGAGCAGACGCAGCCCTCGGCGGGCTCGCCGTGGGTATGCTCTCCACGGTGCTGCTGGGCGTGAACAACCTGCGAGACATGGAGGGGGACGCCCGGACGGCGAAGCGAACGCTCGCCGTCCGTTTCGGCAGAAATTTCGCAATCGGCGAGATCGCCCTGTTCGCGCTCGCCCCGCTCGCGCTCGGAGCCTGGTGGGCAGCTCGCGGCGAGCTCGCGGCGGCATTGCTGCCACTCGCTCTCCTGCCGCTGGTGATCTCCATCATTCGAAGCGCCCGGACCGAGCGTGGCTCCAGTCTCAACGCGACGCTCGGCAAATCCGCCGCGCTCCAGGCCGGCTACGGCCTGCTCTTCTCTCTCGGACTCGTGCTCGGATGAAGATCTGGATCCATCGCTACACGCTTCATCCCCGATGGCAACCGAATGCCCGGTCGACGCGGGAGCCACGAGCCGGCGTGCTTCTGCGCGTCGGCAGGGGATACGCGGATCTCCATCCCTGGCCCGAGTTGGGAGACGCCCGGCTCGAGACCCACCTCGATTCGATTCGGGACGGAGCGCCTTCTCCCCTGGCGGCAAGATCGCTTCGCTGCGCGGAGATCGACGGCGAGGCGAGGGGCGCGGGCTACTCGATGTTCCAGGGGCTCACCATCCCCCCCAGCCATTTCCCACTCGGGCCGGTCGATCGGGTCATCGACCTCCCCATTCTCAGCGCTGCCGGTTACGACCGGCTGAAAATCAAGCTTGGCGCGGATCCCCGCATTGACTCGACCCGACTGCTGGAGCGGGCGCGGGACATGCTCGCGCTGGACTTCCGCCTTCGCCTCGACTTCAACTCGTCCTACGGCCTTGCGGAGATGGATGAGTTTCTGGGCGCTCTCACTCCGGCGATCCTCTCCAGGATCGAGTTTCTCGAAGACCCCACGCCCGCCGACAGCGGCCTGTGGAAAAGGCTCCGCTCCCGATGGGGCATCCCGATCGCCGCCGATCGGGAGAAACCGGCGGGCGATTCCTGGGACGTCGCCGTGATCAAGCCGGCAACGGAAAACGATTCGGTGATCGAGGCAGCGATCGCGGCGAAGAAACCGATCGTCATCACCAGCGCCATGG
>JBHEPS010000023.1:13200-13917 GCA_046260175.1 Thermoanaerobaculia bacterium | reverse complement strand
GATGTGGGCTGCCTGGCATGCGGCGACCCTCTGGCGGGATCATCCGCAGGCGGTGCTTCCCTGCGGGCTTCTCTCGCACGACACTTACGAGACGAACGCTTTCAGCGAAGTCATCCGAGTCGACGGCTCCCGTCTTCTTCCAGTCGGCGGAACGGGCCTGGGATTCGACGAGCAACTCGAGAGCCTCGACTGGAGCGCCTTGTGATCGACTTCGCGGACGCGGGCTCGGTTCTGCTTCTGAACCCGCGCCTTCCCGCCCCGGAGCGCGCGCGACTCGAGCGAATCCGTGACGCCATTCCCCCCTTTCGAGCTCACGTCTGGGTCACGAGCTCGGGCAGCACCGGAGCGATCAAACTCGTGGCGCTCTCGAAGGACGCCATCCTCGCGAGCGCACGCGCCGTAAACCGGCATCTCGACGCTGCGCGAAGCGATGTCTGGTGCGCTCCCCTTCCCGAGTTTCACGTCGGAGGCATCGGAATCCACGCGCGCGCCTTTCTGACCGGCAGCCGCGTCGAAAGGCTGGAAGGATGGAGCGCGATGGAGTTCGCCCTGCTGGTGCGCGAAGCAGGCGTGACGCTTTCAGCACTCGTGCCCGCGCAGCTCGCCGATCTGGTCGAGAGACGGCTCGAAGCGCCGCCGTCGATCCGGGCGATCGTCATCGGCGGTGGTCGGGCGTCCGACGACCTGCTCGTCGCCGCGCGTAATCTCGGCTGGCCC
>JBHEPS010000023.1:0-13190 GCA_046260175.1 Thermoanaerobaculia bacterium | reverse complement strand
GTGCTGCTCTCAGATCGCAACGGCTCCCCTCGAAGCGCTCGGGCATAGCGGCCCGGCCGAGCTTCGGGTGCTGCCGCACCTCGAGGTCCGGATCGACAGCGACCGCCTGGCGATTCGCGGCGAATCGCTCTTCACCGGATACGGCGTGGAGACCGGGGAAGGAGCCAGATTCGTCGACCCGAAAATCGACGGATGGTTTCTCTCGGAGGACCGCGCGCAGCTGAAGGTCATGGATGGTTCGACTTTTCTCGAGCCGGGTGGGCGTTCTTCGGAGTTCTTCAAGATCGGGGGGGAGTCGGTCTCACTCGCGCGCCTCGATGGGATTCTGGCGAAGGTCCTCGGTCGTTTTCAGGGTACGGATGCCGCGGTTTTTGCGGTGGAGGACGAACGTCTCGGACACGTGATCCACCTCGCCGTGAGCGATCGAGGTCGGGCGCAGACGGTCCTCGCGCTCTTCTCGAGTGCCGTTCTCCCGTTCGAGCGCCCGAGGGCAATCCACATCACCGAGATCCCCCGATCGGCCCTGGGAAAAATTCAGCGCGGGGAGCTGGCGCGCCGTGTGGGTCTTCCGCGTTCGACCTGAGCGCCCTCCGAAGCGGCGGTGTAACGCGCCTACTTCCGAACCGTCCGCTGCTCGATCCGCTTCTCCCGCTCGGCGACGAGAATCCGGTGGACGAAGATGCCCGGCAGATGCACCTGGTCAGGATCGATCTCGCCGACCTCGACCATCTCCTCGACCTCGGCGATGCAGATCTTTCCCGCCATCGCTGCCACCGGGTTGAAGTTCCGCGCCGTCTTCCTGAACACGAGGTTGCCGTAGCGATCGCCCTTCCATGCGGCAACGAGAGAGAAGTCTCCTACGATTCCCCGTTCCATCACGTAGTGCTTGCCGTCGAACTCGCGGGTCTCTTTCCCCTCGGCGACCACGGTGCCGTAGCCGGCCGGGGTGAAGAAGGCGGGGATTCCGGATCCGCCCGCGCGCATCCGCTCGGCGAGCGTTCCCTGCGGAACGAACTCTACTTCGAGCTCGCTGGCGAGGTACTGGCGCTCGAATTCGGCGTTCTCACCGACGTAGGACGAAACCATCTTCCGGACCTGACGGGTCTGGAGGAGCAGGCCGAGGCCCCAGTCGTCCACGCCCGCATTGTTGGAGACGCACGTCAAATCCCGCACGCCGCGGCGGACGAGAGCCGCGATCAGGTTCTCCGGGATGCCGCACAAACCGAAGCCTCCCACCACGAGAGTCATGCCGTCCTGCACGTCGCGAACGGCTTCATCGGCAGTCAATACGACCTTGTTGATCACTAGCAGTCTCCTGATCAGAGCCGCTCGACGATCATCGAGGTGGCTTCTCCGCCACCGTTGCAGATCGCGACGAGTCCCCTCTTCCCGCCCCGGTCCCCGAGCGCGTGAATCAAGGTGGTGAGAATGCGCGCGCCGCTGGCGCCGATCGGGTGACCGAGTGCAACCGCGCCTCCGTTGACGTTGAGCTTCTCGCGGTCAATTCCGGCATCCTTCATCGTGGCCAGGGCGACCGCCGCGAACGCCTCGTTGACCTCGAAAAGGTCGATGTCCGCAACGGTGAGGCCGGCTTTCTCGAGAACCTTCTCGATGGCGCCGCCCGGAGCCGTGGTGAACCATTCCGGCTCCTGGGACATGGTCGCATGAGCCACGATCCGCGCGATCGGCTTGACCCCATTCTTTTCGGCCCACTCGGCGGAAGTGACCACCAGAGCCGCTGCGCCATCGCTGATCTTCGAGGAGTTCGCCGCCGTCACGCTTCCTTCCTTGAGGAACGCGGGGCGAAGCGTCTTCATCTTGTCGAGCGGCGCGGCGAACGGCTCCTCGTCGTCCACGACGACCGACTTGCCCTTCCTGGTCTCGATCTCGACGACGGCAATCTCGTTCTTGAACTTGCCGTTCTGCGAGGCGCTCTGGGCGCGCTCGTACGACTCGCGCGAAAAATCGTCCTGCTGCTCCCGCGTGAACTCGTACTTCGCCACACAGGTCTCCGCGCAGTTGCCCATGTGCTTGTCGCCGTAGGGATCCCAGAGTCCGTCGTGGATCATCGAGTCGACGAGCTTGCCGTTGCCCATCCGGTACCCGGTCCGCGCCTGCGGGAGAAGGTAGGGGGCGTTGCTCATCGACTCCATGCCGCCTGCGACCGCCACTTCGTAATCGCCGCATCGGATGTCGTTCGCCGCGATCATCACCGCCTTGAGACCGGAACTGCAGACCTTGTGAACCGTGAGCGCTCCCGCGCCGGTCGGGACTCCGGCCGCGATCGACGCCTGGCGGGCGGGTGCCTGCCCCTGCCCTGCCTGGAGCACGTTTCCCATCAAAACGTACTGAACCTGATCCGCGCTGATTCCGGCGTTCCGGATCGCGCTCTTGATTGCGAACGAGCCGAGCTGGTGTGCGCTCAGCGAAGAAAGACTACCCTGAAAGGAGCCGATCGGCGTCCTTGCGGCAGAGAGAATCACGATGTCCTTCATGCAATCTCCTTTGGCTTTGCGGGCGTAAATCCGGCGGTCTTTCCGATCCGGCCGGCCGAACCCCGAAGGGCCCGGGGGCGACTCGTGAGCGTGCCGCTGCGCATAGGCTATCCCATCCGCAGCCAGGAATCATGCCCGCCGGAGATGTGATGTCCAACCCAACCGTAGCGCTCCGTCGGGCTCCGCTGTTTCGGCTCAGAAAACCCTCCTCTTTCGCGGCCTCCGCAAGGGCCCTGGCCCAGGCTGGAGGCTCCCTTTCCGATGATATGATCCCGCTCAAGAACTGTCTGAGGTGCTGAATGTCAATTGCCCCATTTACCGATAAGAGAATGCACGTGCAGCCTTCCCAGGTGCATGAAGTCCTTTCCCGCCATATGCTGGCCGATGGCTACGACATCGTCATGGACCTGCGCAAATCGCAGGGATCATGGGTGTTCGACGCGAAGAAGGGTCGAAAAATGCTCGACTTCTTCTCCAATTTCGCCTCGTGCCCGATCGGCTACAACCATCCCCGGATGGACAACCCTGAATTTCGCGAGCGGATCGCGACCGTCGCCCTGAACAAGATTGCAAACTCCGACATCTACACCCCGGAGATGGCCGAGTTCGTCGCCACGTTCAGCCGCGTCGCCGTCCCCCCCTCCCACGCCAAGCACATGTTCTTCGTCGAGGGTGGAGCGCTCGCGATCGAGAACGCCCTCAAGACCGCGTTCGACTGGAAAGTCCGGAAGAACTTCGCGAAGGGCGTACGAGAGGAAAAGGGCCACCAGGTCATGCACCTGAGCGAAGCCTTCCACGGCCGCTCGGGCTACACCCTGTCGCTGACCAATACCGCCGATCCGCGGAAGACCCAGTATTTCCCGAAGTTCAACTGGCCGCGTCTCGCGACTCCGAAACTCCGCTTCCCGCTGACCGAGGAGAACCTCGCCGCCACCGCGAAAGCGGAGAAGGAGGCGATCGACGCCGCGAAGAAGTTTCTCCAGGAGCGAAAGGACGACATCGCCGCGTTCATCATGGAGCCGATCCAGGGTGAGGGTGGTGACAACCACTTCCGTCCGGAATTCTTCGCCGCCGTCCGGCAGCTCTGCGACGAAAACGACATGCTCCTGATCTTCGACGAGGTTCAGACGGGAGTCGGTCTGACCGGCAAAATGTGGGCGTTCGAGCATTTCGGAGTCGAACCCGACATCTTCTGCTTCGGCAAGAAGACCCAGGTCTGCGGCTTCGCTGCGAATGACCGCATCTTCGATATCGAGGACAACGTCTTCAAGATCTCGTCACGCATCAATTCGACCTGGGGCGGCAACCTCACCGACATGGTTCGCTCCCAGCGCTTCTTCGAGATCATCGAGGAAGAGAAGCTCGTCGACCATGCCGCGAAAATCGGCTCCGAGTTCCTCGGCGGCCTCCACCGCCTGGCCGAGAAACTTCCGGACGTCGTCTCCAACGTCCGCGGCCTCGGCCTGATGTGCGCCTTCGATCTTCCGTCCGGCGAGATCCGGAACAAGGCGATCGATGAGATGGAGAATAACGATCTCCTCGTCCTCGCCTCCGGACACCAGTCCATCCGCTTCCGTCCCCACCTGAACCTGACCTCGGACGAAGCTGCCGAGGGACTTCAGAAGATGGAGAAGTCGATTCGGGCGATTCTGTAACGATTCAACGGGATAGAACTGAAAAGGGCGAGCCTTCGGGCTCGCCCTTTTTGCGGAGGGGCGAGGGGCGAGGGGCGAGCAAGGATACGTTCCTTGCTTTGTGTTTCCTCGTCCCTCGTCTCTCATCCCTCGTCCCTCGCCCCTCATCCCTCGCCCCTCGCCCCTCAGGTTCTCGAAGGCTGAATCGCTGCGGGCGCCGCAGCCTCCCCCTCCCAGTTCGAGTGGGGGCGGCGATTGAGGACGATGTAGCCCCAGAACAGTCCGCCGTACGTCCGGGCCTTCATCCCCCGCTTCTCGTAGAACGGGAGCAGCAGGCGCTGGAGCCGCGGCAGGTTGTAGAGGGGAACGGATGGAAAATAGTGGTGCTCGAGGTGGAGATTCGAGCAGAGATAGACGACGTTCCAGAAGCGCGAACTGCGCAGGAACGTTGCCCATTTCGCCGTGTCGGCCGGGTCGATGTCGTAGTGCTGGCCGAGTCGGTTGAGCGCGAATGCGATGGGAAAGACGAAGAAGACAGGGACGATGTACGCGCGGAAAGCGATATCGAATCCCGCGAAGAACCAGAGAGATGCGAGGATCGAGAGATGGAAGAGGATCGTGATCCGGCGCTCTCCGGCGATCTTCTTCTGCAGCTCCGGCTCGTAAGTGGCCGTCTCGCGCCGTGCCGCCCGGAAGTAAATGAAAAAGAGGGCCGGCGTGAAGTAGAGGAGCTTGAGCCACCGGGCATTGATCTTCGGCGAGAGATGATGCCGCTTCGGGTCGTCGACGTCCGATCCGAGATTGGCGTGATGATCGAGATGCCAGCGCGTGAACTGGGAAGCCGAGATCCCGCTGGGGATCGCGTAGAGCAGCTCGAGGATCCGGTGAGCTCGGGAGTCGGGGCTTCGCAGAACGGTGTGGTGAACCACCTCGTGCAGCATCACCGTGAAGTTGAAAATCGCGAATCCGGTGACGAAAGCCGCGGGCACCCAGAAGAGCCAGGAATCGAGCATCACGGCACCGGTGATCCCGAGCGCGAGCGCCAGCACGAGCCCCGCGAACACCAGTGCGTGCTTCCAGGGCTGGCGCTGATGAAGCCGCCTCAGCTCCTCGGTCGGCAGCTCGCTGCCGAGCTCTCGGCGCAGCTCTCGCGAGTGATCCAGGTAATACCCACCCATTTCCACCTCACAACACCCCGGAAGCGCCGCTTGTTTCGCCGCCCCTCTGGGGTAGAATGAGCCATCGGCCGTCTGCATCGCCCGGGGACCTCACGCCGGCCAGGGCTCGCCTGCCGGGGAGAGTCGCGCAACTGCCGCACTGACTTCATTCATGCTCGTCGTTCAGGATCCCCTTCGACAGACCGATCTGCCCTTCGGTGGCATCGCCACGATCGGCAACTTCGACGGAATGCACGTCGGACATCAGGAGATCGTCCGCGGCGTGGTGGCCCGGGCTAGAGAGCTCGGCCGCCCTTCGGTGGTCATCACCTTCCATCCCCACCCGCTCTCCATCGTCGCCCCGGACCGAGTCCCTCTTCAGATCCTCACCCTCGCACAGAAAGAAGAGATCCTCGAGTCCCTGGGCGTCGACACGGTCCTGGTCATTCCTTTCAGTCACGAGTTTTCCCGCTGGAGCGCCGAAAAGTTCATCCGTGAGTTCCTGGTCTCCGCCCTCGGCGTGACGGAGGTGAGGATCGGGGTCGACTTCTGTTTCGGGGCCGGCCGGGAGGGGACGCTCGCCCTGCTCGAGACCTTTGGCCGGGACCTCGGATTCGAGGTGATCGGCGTCCCTCAGGTCCGGATCCGCGGAATCCGGGTCTCGAGCACCCTGCTTCGCGAGGCGATCCGGAAAGGCGCGATGCGCGTGGTCAACCTGCTTCTGGGCCGGACCTTCTACGTCGATGGGCGGGTGGCCACAGGACAACGGCTCGGCCGGAAAATCGGATTCCCGACCGTGAACCTCGACACGGCGAACCAGCTGTTCCCCGAGTCCGGGGTCTTCATCACCAGCTCCCGGTTCGAAACCTACTCCCAGCATTTCGGAAGCGTGACCAATATCGGAGTCCGTCCGACGCTGTACGAGAACTACGGCACGACCATTGAGAGCCACATCCTCGACTTCGCGTCCAACGTCTACGGAGACAGCGTGCGCCTTTATTTCCACAAACTCCTGCGGAGGGAGCAGCAGTTCCGATCGGCGCTCGAGCTGACCCATCAGATCCGCTACGACATCGACCGCGCCCGGGCGTGGTTCCTCGCCCATCCCATCGACTCCTGTTTCCCAGGCGCCTGACCGATGAACCACTCCTACGCGTTCGCCCTCCTGCATCCGGGAGATCGAGGTCCTTTCCGAGACCGGCGACGATTCCAGTCCGTCGGATACAATCGCGATCAAGGGATGAAGCGCCCCAAAATGACGAGATTCGCGTCCGCACTCATCGCCGTCACGCTTGCCTTCACCATCGCCCCCCGGCTCGATGCCCAGACGGCCGAGAGTGGGAGATTCAGCTTCGACTTCAAAGTTCCCGAGACCGGCGGAAACATCAAGGTCAACGCCGACAATCAGCAGATCCAGCAGGGGGAGTACTACATCCTGACGGGGAACGTGCAGATCGTATACGCCGACCTCACGGTCCGGGCCGACCAGATCACCTGGAACGAGCGAACCGCCGACGTTCTCGCGGAGGGAAACGTGATCCTCGACCAGGGGACACGGCGGCTCACGGCACAGAGAATGGTCTACAACCTCTCCACCGAGACGGGAACGTTGTTCGAGGCCACCGGGTCATTCGAGCCGTCGATTTACTTCCGGGGAGAAAAGATCGAGAAAATCGACGCTGACACCTATGTCCTCACCGAGGGGGTCTTCACGTCGTGCGACATCGACGAGCCCTCCTGGTCGTTCGTCGTCGATCGCGGAGAGATCACCGTGGACGACTACGCGCGGCTCCGCGGTGTCTCGTTCAACGCCGGGAGACTGCCGGTGCTGTGGACTCCGTACATGGTCTTCCCGACCAAGCAGGACCGGGCGCGCGGATTCCTGATGCCCAAGCTCGGGTTTCGCAGCAGGCTCGGCTCCTACCTCGGGACCTCGTACTTCATTCCCCTGGGGCAGTCGGCCGACGTGACGATCTCGAGCGACATTCACACCGAGGGATATTACGGGCTGGGTGTGGACACCCGATACGTGCCGACGACCGACATCAAGGGTGAGCTCAAGGCCTATGCGGTCACGGATCCGGATTTCGACAACGAGATTCAGTGGCGCTACGACTATACCCACCGGCAGGAAGACCTGCCGTGGGGCTTCCGCGGAGTCGTCGACGTCCACGATTTCTCGGACCTTGAATTCTTCAGGTTCTACGAGCGCAGCTTCGAGATCACCTCGATCTCGAGCATCTATTCAGCCGCCTACCTGGCCAAGAACCAGGACAACTACTCGCTGAACATCCGCGCCGACCGGAGAGAGCAGTTCCGCTCGCGGGACGTGTCGGAGACGTTCGAGCAACTCCCGTCTCTGCAATTCGCCATCTACCCGACGCGGTTGGGAAGCACGCCTCTCTATTACTCCGTCGAAAGCTCGGCGGCGCATCTCCGGAGCAGTCTCGCCGGCGACTATTTCCGCGGCGACATCTTTCCGACTCTTTCACTCCAGCTGCGCACCCCGAGCTGGATCTCGGTGAAACCGCAGGTGTCGCTGCGCGAGACCTGGTACACGGCGAGCCGCGATCCGCGGAATCTCCAGATCCTGGACGAATCTCTATCGCGCGACTACATGCAGGGGCAGGTCGAGATGGTCGGCCCTTCCCTTTCGAGGATCTACGACCGAGAAATGGGCGGATTTTCCCGGTTCAAGCACGTCATCGAGCCTCGCGTCCGCTATCTCTACACGAGCGACGTCGACAATCAGGATCAGGTGATCCGGTTCGACACCGTCGATACGCCCTACCTGCCGCTGGTGCGGGAATCGGTCGAATACTCTCTGGTGAACCGCCTGATTGCCAAGGCGAGCGACGCCGGCGGAAACGCGAGAGAGATCATGTCCGTCAGCCTCCGCCAGTCGATGTCGCTGGCGGATCCGTACACGCAGTTCGTGGGAAGCGAGCGTGTCGAGACCGACACCACTCCCATCACGCTCAATGTTCACGTGAACCCCTACCAGTCCCTGCTGCTCGATGCCGACGTGGTCTTCGGAAACGTGACGGACCAGATCGACCAGGTCAACCTCTCGGCCAATCTGGTCGGGACAGGCGGAAACCGCTATCTGAACTTCAACTGGTTCTCGCGATTCGCACCCCCAGGCGCGACCGTCGGCGACTCGAGCCAGTTCCGCATCGGAACCGGGATTCCGCTCTGGAAGGACCGGCTGCGGCTCGATGCGACGGTCAACTACGACGCCGAACGGGAGGAGTTCCTCGAACAGCGCTATTTCGCCCGCTTCAACGCTTCGTGCTACAACATCGGCTTCGAGTTCCGGGACTTCCTCGAATATCGCACGGGCGCCCCGCGGCGCGATCGCGATTTCAGGCTGTCGATCGATCTCAAGAACGTCGGCAGCATTCCCATCAACCTTCCTGGCTCCCTCGGAAGCTTTTTCTGATTTCCCGACATTCGACGCCCATGACGCTCTCACCCTCCGACGCTGAGACAGACCGCATCCCCGTCCGCCAGACGGCCGGAGGCGGCAAGCGACGTGAGGATCACAAAGGGCACGTCTACGAGTTCAAGGACTTCGCCGGGAGCAGCCATCGAATCCTGATGGAGCTGATCCGCGTCCACTCCCGTCGCGGAGGCGTTCTTCTGGATCTCGGAGCCTTTGCCGGTGAGCTGGGGGCAGCCGTCCGGAATCATTTCACTCGAACGATCGCGTGGGAGTACGTCCTGGCGAACATCGGCCTGCTCGGAAGCCGGTTCGACAGCGTCATCATCGCCGATCTCGAGCAGGTCTCCCGCTTCCCTCCCAACGCGGATGCGATCGTGATGGCCGACGTGCTCGAGCACATGAAGTATCCCGGCGAGGTTCTCGACAAGGCGCTGGAAAGCCTCAGCCCGGGTGGCCGGCTCTTCGTTTCGGTTCCCAACGTGGCGAATCTCGCGATTCGGGCATCTCTTCTGGTCGGCAGGTTCGAGTACGCGGAGCGCGGAATCCTCGACTCAACACACCTGAGGTTCTACACGAGACGCACCGCGCGACGGGAGATCGAGGCAGCGGGCCTGACGATCCTCACCGAGCGGGTTTCGATCGTGCCCCTCCGGTTTGTCTTCACTTCGATCCCGGACCCGATCCTGAGTATCCTCGAGAGGATTCTGATCGGCCTGACACGTCTGTGGCCCACCCTGCTCGGCTATCAATTCATCTTCGTGGCCGAGCGGCAGGACTGAGAGTCCGGCGCCGGGGGCCCCGGCCGATCCACCCGACGAGAGCGAGAACGACCACGCCCACGGCCGCGCCTGCCGCGGGAAGCCATAATCCTCTCCCGATCCTCCGCTCCAGCACGACGGTGTGAGCTCCGGCCTCCATCGGCACGGCCGCGAACAAACCGTTGATCTCGATCGGCTCGCGGCGCTCCCCATCCACCCGAATCTCCAGCTCCGGCGTGATCTTCTCCGAGGTCGCCAGGAGGAACGGCGCTCTCGAATCCGTCTCGATGACAGCCCTGTCGGGAGCCCATCGCGTTCGCATTGAAACGCGCCGCAACAGCGGTGGGACCGATTCGATGGCCCCGGCCATCTCCGTCGGCCCGCTGCCGGTCAGAGCGGCCACGCGAGAAAGATCCAGCTCAGGGGCGGCGAGAAACTCCTCGAAGCTCATCGATTCGACATCCCACACCGCGAAGTAGCGGTTCTGCGCCGCGAGGTTCTCGAATAGCCGCCCATCCCGATCGACGGAGTGGAGGATGATCGGTGACCGGACCCGGCCATGCGCGATCCCGCTCGCGCCACGAGGAACACTCGCGAACATGCCGCGGGCCCGAATCGAGAGGATCAGGGCGTTCCCCTCCTCCCCCCACGGCCGGATCGGAACGTAAACCTTCGGCAGCCGCTCGAGGTCAGCGACGGCGATCCTGCGCGTCCAGACGCTCTTTCCAGTCTCCGGGCGGATCAGCGCGAGCTCGATCGCAGCTCCCCTCTCCCGCGCGCTCGGAGCGTCGAAATTGAGATCGATCGCCCTCAGAGTTCCGTCGATCTCGACTGTCTGCCGGAGCTCCTGACCCGGCATCATGCGGTAGGAACCGACCAGCGGTTCGCTCAGCGAGCTGCGCTCGGCGATTCGCCAGCGGAGGATATCGATGCTCGGCTGCTCGGCGAACCATCGGATATTGAGAAAAGAAACCAGCGGGTCGTCGAAATCGAAATTGAGACTGTTGAACAGCACGACCGTGCCCGTCGAGCCGAAACTGCCCGGCGCAAAGCGGTTCAGCAGCCGGCGCCATCTCTCCTCCGACCCGAAATGGCTTCTGACATCCTCGAGGCGAACGAGTTGTGAGGTGTTCGGCCAGAGGAAGTCGAACATCGGCGCGACCCGAAAAGGCGCTTTCTCCTGCTGCAGCCGCGAAATGGCCGGCGATTGCGGCAGCCGCGCGACTTCGAACGACGGAAAAGGGAGGTAGCGAACCGCGAACGCGCCGAGGTCGAGGACCAGCCATGCCCCGAGAACCCCGACCGCGAGCAGCTGCAGCCTGGCCCTTCGGCGAAAGAACATCCCGGCCCCGGCAGCTGCCAGCCAGGCGGCGGGAAGTGGAAGCAGAAACCTCAATCTCGCCAGCGGTGAATAGCGGACTCCGGGGAGCGACCCGATCGCGTTCGCGAGCGAGTCCCACGGAGCGAAGAGAAGCAGGAGCAGGCCCGAGAAGAAAGCAATCCAGAACCAGCGGTCGCGTCGGCGCGCGAAGACCCCGATCGCCGCGAGTGGCAGGGCGATGAAACCCAGGTAGATCGTCGACTCGTTGAAGTTGTTCGAGATGCCGAGCGCCGCATCTCCGTTCCATAGACCTCGCCCCGCGTCGCCGAGACGGTAGGGATCGAAGAAAGCGAGCAGATGTTCAGCTGGATAGCGGCCGGCCGCTGCGGCGGCGACCGTCTCTCGCCCCTCCAGGTATCCCGTCCGCTGGATGAAGCTCGCGAACGGCGCGAGGAACGGCGCGGCGAGAAGGGCAGCCAGAGCGACAGCCAGAGCGCTTTTCGCAAGCTCGCGGACCGGTAGCTTGCGGCGTGAAGCGGCGAGCCAGGCAGCGTAGGCCAGCCCCGCCCATCCCACGTAAAGGGTCGTCGCCGGGAAACCCGACAGGGCAAGGGCAAGGGCCAGCCCGATCTGGGGGAGAACCGGCGTCGTCCGGCCCGCCCAGGCGCGCCGGAGAATCCAGAAGACCGCCGGATAGAACACCGTGGCGTTCGTCGCCTGCCACAGCCACCAGACCGAGTAAACGCCACAGGCCGAGAAAAGCAGAGCCCCGAGAGCCGCGCCGTTTCGCCCGAGACGCTCCTCGCGGAGCCAGCCGTAGGCAAGGACGAATCCGACCGTCAACTTCGTCAGTACGATCGCCAGATACGAGAACAACAGCGGAACGAGAAGGACCGGAAGCAGAACCACCGGCGAGAGGACGGCGGCAGCCGCGGAGCCCCACCCCGGGATTCCCCCTCCGACCCACGGGTTCCAATGAAACGAGTCGGGCGAGCTCCGGAGCAGCGACCAGAGAGGCATCCACGATGAGGGGGGATCGCTCATCAGGGGATTTCGCGCTTCGATCTCGCGAAGGCTTCGCCACGGATCGTGCCCGTAGTAGACGTCATTGGGCGAGAGCACGCGCCCCGAAAATACGGTCGGGATGACCAGCAGCGCCACCACGACTCCCCACAGCACCAGCGCCAGGCGGTGCTTGCGGAAGCCGCGACGCCAGCGTGCGCTCTTCCGGCCAGACGCGATTCTGCTCTCGGGGTCCGCGGACGACTGCATCGCCGCGAGAATACCGCATCATCGCCGGACACCTCGCCGGAGAAATGCTTCCCCGGTCGGTTAGAATCGCCGCCAGGATGCTCACGCGCGTTCTGATCGCCGCCGACGTCGATACGACCCTGCTCGACCTTCTCGAGGAAGACGGGCGGTTCGAGGTCGACTACCGCCCCTGCCGGGATGAAGCGGAGCTGGCGGCGCGGATCCCCGGAGCCTCGGTCCTGGTCAGCCGGCACCACAACAGGATCGGACCTGCCGTCTTCGCGAAAGCCGCCGCACTTCGCGTCATCGTGCAGGGGACGAGCGGCCTCGACAACATCGACAGCGAGGGAGCCGCGGCGCAAGGCGTCCGGATCATCGGAGTTCCCGGGGAGAATGCGAACGCCGTTGCCGAGCTCGTGATCGGCCACCTGATCGCCCTGACCCGCACCGTACCCCTCTACAGCGGCATGGTTCGCCGCGGCGGATGGATTCGCGAGGACTGCTCGAACCGGCGCGAGCTCTCGGGTTACAGGCTCGGGATCGTCGGCATCGGGCGTGTCGGATCCCGGGTCTCGCAGCTCGCCGGTGGGTTCGGCATGAAGGTCGCCGCCTTCGACCCCTATCTCACTTCCGATCAGATTCGAGAGCGAGGCGCCAACCGCATCGATACCCTCTCCGCGCTTCTGCAGCAGAGCGACATCCTGACCCTCCACGTCCCTCTCAATCCGGAGACCCGCGGAATGATCGACCGCGCCGCCATCGGGATGCTTCCCCCCGGAGCCTTCGTCGTCAATACTTCACGAGGCGCCGTCGTCGACCAACGGGAGCTGCTCGCCGCGCTTCAGTCCGGCCGGCTCGGCGGGGTCGCCATGGATGTCTTCGAAGCGGAGCCTCCCGTCGGGATCGAGTGGCCGCGTGACGAAAGACTCATTCTGACCCCGCACGTCGCCGGCTGCTCGAAGGAGGCGAAGGAGTCGATCGCCCGGGCGGTTTACCAGCGGATCTGTGATTTTCTCGACGGAGAAACGCAATGACGATCCTGATCCGAAACCTCAGCCAGATCGCGCTCGCTGTAGCCGTAAACGTGCATGAAACGCGCCATTTCCAGGGCAAAGATATGGATCAGGGT
>JBHEPS010000229.1:0-2723 GCA_046260175.1 Thermoanaerobaculia bacterium | reverse complement strand
GGATCGCGGGGCTCGACCCGAGCGTCCAGCGCGAGTTGCGCGCCGCCGAGGAGGCGACCGCCCCCAATACGGGGCTCCGCTTCCAGATCGCGCTCAATTACGGGGGACGCGCCGAGATCGTCGACACGGTGAACCGCATCGTGGACATCCTCCGCGAAAAGGACGTCCCCGACTTCGTCGTCGACGAGGACTTCTTCTCGAATCACCTCTACACCGCGCGCGTCGCCGATCCGGACCTCCTGATCCGGACCAGCGGCGAGATGCGCGTGTCGAACTTCCTCCTGTGGCAGATCGCCTACTCCGAGATTCACGTCACGAAGGTTCTCTGGCCCGATTTCCGCCGTCGCCATCTGTTCGAGGCCATCCTCGACTTCCAGGCCCGCGAGCGCCGCTTCGGCGGAGTCCTGGACGAGAGCACCTCGGAGATTTTCATCGAGGCGGAGCCGGACGTCGTCGAAAGGAGCGAGCAGTAGCCGGCCGGCTTCCTCCGCTCGTTCGCATCTCTTCTGTGATGAAAGCGCGTTTCCAATGACGGATCAGCCGTCGCCGAGTTTCACCGCCCGCTACGCGCGCGAGATCTCGGCGCTCGTCCTCGCTCCCGTCGTCATCGCCATCATCGGATGGGCGCCTCCATGGGCCTACGTGGGACTCGTCGCGCTCGTCGCGATCATCGCACTGTGGGAGTTCCTCACCTTCGGCCAGAAAAAGGGCTACCCCGTCCAGAAGGTGCTGTCGGTCATCCTGCTCCTCATCCTCCTCTGGACGTTCGTCGATCCCAACGTCTCGGTCGAGATCGGCGTGTTCGCGATCCTCCTCGCCATCCCGACCGCCTACGTCTTCGCCCGCACTCCGCTCGACGAAGCTCTTCCCGCGAGCGCCGTCTGCGCGCTCGGAACGCTCTATATCGGCATGCTGGGCGGCGCGCTGCTCCGGCTTCACGGCGACTTCCCGCTCGTGGGCGCCAAGCTGGTCTTTTTTCTTCTGATCGCGGTCTGGGCGAGCGACAGCGGCGCGTACTACGTCGGCAGGCGATTCGGAAAACACCGCCTCTCCCCCCGCGTCAGCCCCAAGAAAACCATCGAGGGCGGCATCGGCGGCGCCATCGCAGCGATGCTCGCCGCCGCGATCGTCCACTTCACCTTTTTCCCCGAGTTTCCACTGCATCACGCCCTGATCGCCGCGCTCCTGCTCTCCGCCGCCGGCATCATCGGCGACCTCGCCGAGTCGATGTGGAAGCGCTCGGCGGCCGTGAAGGACTCGGGGGGACTGATTCCGGGCCACGGCGGATTTCTCGACCGGATCGACTCGGTGCTCTTCACCGCCCCCATACTCTACGCATACTGGTTCGTCCTGACGGAACCATGGCCCTGATCTCATGACCCGCAAAATATCCATCCTCGGCTCGACCGGCTCGATCGGTCAAAGCACTCTCGGAGTCGTCGACGCCTTCCCCGAGCTCCTCGAAGTCACCGCCCTTTCTGCAGGGCGCAATGTCGAGATCCTCGCGGAACAGGTGAAGAAGTACCGCCCCCGCCTCGTCTCGCTCCGCAGCTCGGAGGACGCTCGCCGGCTCGAGTCGCTTCTCGGAACGGGCGGCCCGCGGCCCGAGATCGCGTGGGGCGAGGAAGGAGCAGAGGCCGTCGCCACGCATCCCGACGTCCACAGCGTCATCGCCGCCATCGTCGGCGCCGCCGGCATCGCCCCGGTTCACAAGGCCCTGATCGCCGGAAAGCGTGTCGGCATCGCGAACAAGGAAGTCCTCGTCGCCGCGGGGGACATCATGACCGCAGCCGCCAGGGACAACGGCGGCGAGATCCTCCCGGTCGACTCCGAGCACAACGCCGTTCACCAGGCGCTCCGCTGCGGGGGCGAGAAGGAGGTCGAGCGAATCATCCTTACGGCCTCCGGCGGCCCGTTCCTCACGCGCGCGCTCTCGAGCTTCGACTCGATCACCATCGAGGCGGCCCTCAAGCATCCGACGTGGAAGATGGGGAACAAGATCTCCATCGACTCCGCCACGATGATGAACAAGGGGCTCGAGGTGATCGAAGCGCATCACCTCTTCGGATTCGACGCCGACCGGATCGACATCCTCATCCACCCTCAGTCGATCGTCCACTCCATGGTCGAATTCGTCGACGGCTCGATCATGGCCCAGCTCTCGACCACCGACATGAAGTTCCCGATTCAGTACGCCCTTCTCTATCCCGAGCGCACGCCCGCCCCCTTTGCGCGGCTCGACCTCAGCCGGATCCGCCGACTCGATTTTCTCGACGTCGAGCACGAGCGCTTCCCGGCTGTTGAGCTCGCTTATACGGCACTTCGCGAAGGCGGCTCCGCCCCGGCCGTCCTCAACGCCGCCAACGAGGTCGCCGTCTCCCGCTTCCTCCACGGCGAGATCCCATTCACCGCCATCGTCGAGATCGTCCGAACCGTCCTTGAACGCCACCTCCCCCGGAAGGCGAACGTGACGTCGCTGGAGGACGTCCTCGGGTGGGACGAGTGGGCGCGGGCAGAGGCAAGGTAGAAGTAAAGGCAAGCCAGAAGCCAGAAGCCAGAAGCCAGAAGAACCAAGCCAGAAGCCAGAAACCAGAAGCCAGAAGAAAAGGCAGAGGCGTCAGCCAGCTCGTCATCCTGAGGGAGCGCCGAAGGGATCTGGCCATAGCGAGGCGGTGTGGCGCGACCGAAGGGCGGCCGTCGTTGCTCTTGATCTTTCGGCGGGG
>JBHEPS010000228.1:0-2737 GCA_046260175.1 Thermoanaerobaculia bacterium | reverse complement strand
GCCGGTGTACTTCCTGACGCCTGACGTCGTTGGCGTTCATCTGAGCGGGAAGCTCAAAGCCGGAGTCACGGCGACGGATCTCGTTCTGCACATCACGCAGATGCTTCGCGAGTACAAGGTCGTCGGCAAGTTCGTCGAGTTCTTCGGCGAAGGTGCGGCCTCCCTCTCGCTTCCGGACCGGGCCACGATCTCGAACATGTCGCCCGAGTACGGCGCGACGATGGGATTCTTCCCGATCGATGAAGAGACCGTTGCGTATCTCGAGGCGACCGGGCGGCCAGCCGAGCAGGTTCGCGCGTTCGAAAACTACTATCGCGCGCAGGAGATGTTCGGGATTCCGCGCAAGGGGGAGATCGACTACACGGACGTGCTCGAGCTCGACCTGGGCGTCGTCTCCGCGAGCGTAGCCGGCCCGCGTCGCCCTCAGGACCGGATCGAGGTCGGGGAACTGAAGGAAAAGTTCCTCGCTCTGATGAAGAAACCGGTCCCCGACGGGGGATACGGAAAGGACGAAAGCTGCCGCGCGACGACCGGCGGGCTCGCATGGGCCGCTCCTCTCACGGTGTCCGGCGGCGGCGAGCAGGACCCGGCGACCGCTCCCCAGGGGGAGCTGAAGAACACGAGCACCCTGAGCGAGACGGAGATGATGAACAACAGGCCCACGCCCAACCGCGTTGCGGCCGCTCCAGTCCTCGAAGACATCTCGACCGAAAACCTCGAGATGCAGCACGGCGACGTGGTCATCGCCGCGATCACCTCCTGCACGAACACCTCGAACCCGAGCGTGATGATCGCCGCAGGGCTTCTCGCAAAGGCGGCCGTCGAAAAGGGACTGCGGGTCCATCCGGTCGTGAAGACCTCGCTCGCCCCCGGCTCGCGCGTCGTCACCGACTACCTCGACCGGGCCGGGCTGCAGAAGTATCTCGACATCCTCGGCTTCAACCTGGTCGGCTACGGCTGCACCACGTGCATCGGGAATTCCGGTCCGCTCGACCCGCGGATCGAGAGCGTGGTGGTCGAGAACGACCTGATCGCTGCCAGCGTCCTTTCGGGCAATCGCAACTTCGAGGCGCGCATCCACCAGAACGTGAAGGCGAACTTCCTGATGAGCCCTCCGCTGGTCGTCGCATTCGCACTCGCCGGCCGCATCGACATCGACCTGACCAAAGAGCCGATCGGCATCGGAAGCGACGGCGCGCCCGTTCTTCTCTCTGATGTCTGGCCTTCGCTGCCGGAGATCCAGGAGGTCATGCGTCGATCGCTCGACGCCGAGACCTTCAGGCGGCTCTATCGCGATTTCGCAGAGCAGAACCCGCTCTGGAACGAGATTCCCACCACGACCGGGCTCCTCTACGACTGGAAACCGTCGACCTACATTCAGGAGCCTCCGTTCTTCAACTCGTTCTCCATGGAGCCGCGGCCGCTGCAGCCGGTCCAGAAAGCGAGGCCGCTGGCGATCTTCGGCGACTCGGTGACGACTGACCACATTTCCCCGGCGGGTGCCATCAAGCCGGCCTCTCCGGCGGGGCGCTACCTCGTCGAGAATGGAGTCGAGGCGCGCGATTTCAACAGCTACGGTTCCCGGCGCGGCAACGACCGCGTGATGACCCGAGGAACGTTCGCCAACGTGCGGATCAAGAATCTGATGGTCCCGGGCGTGGAGGGTGGCGTCACCGTCCACCAGCCGACCGGCGAGCAGCTGAGCATTTACGATGCCGCGAGCCGCTACAGGGAAGCGGGCGTTCCCCTGCTCGTGATCGCCGGACACGAATACGGGACGGGAAGCTCCCGCGACTGGGCCGCGAAAGGCACCGCCCTTCTCGGCGTGAGGGCCGTCGTGGCCTCCAGCTACGAGCGCATCCACCGGAGCAATCTGGTCGGCATGGGGGTCCTCCCGCTGCAGTTCGAAGAGGGGACGAGCGCGAAGAGCCTCGGGCTGGACGGAACCGAGACCTTCGATCTCGAGGGGATCGCCGAGAACCTGAGGCCGCGGATGATGGTGAGGCTCGTCGTCCACCGGGCGAACAAGGAAACGCTGGAAGTGCCGGTCCGAGTCCGGATCGACACCCCCATCGAGGTCGAGTACTACCGCCACGGCGGGATTCTTCCGTACGTGTTGCGGCAGTTGATAACGGCAGGGGCCAGGAGCTAGGGGCCAGGAGCTAGGGGCTAGGGGCTAGGGGTCAGGGGCTAGGGAAGGTGGTCGCTTCGCGACGCTGTTCTTTTGGTTCAGGATCGCGTCGGGATGTCTAATCGTCTCTCGTCTCTCGTCTCTCGTCTCTCGTCTCTCGTCCCTCGTCCCTCGTCCCTCTAACCCGTTGTACGCGATCGCACACCCGGACGCTGATCTGAAGGCTTAAAGGAACAGCGTCGCGAAGCGACCACCTTCCCCAGCCCCTAGTCCCTAGTCCCCAGCCCCTAGCTCCTAGCCCCTAGCCCCTGATTTTTCTGGAATTCACGACCGTGACCCCCCGTTTGGGTCACAGGCTGCGGTGGAGATTCCCTCGGATTTCGAGTACCATACGCACCCCACGTCCCCGACCATCGCGTCCGGGGAACACTCACCAGGAAGGTTTACCTCGCATGACCCAACCGAAAGAAAATGCTGAGAGCTCCTTTGCGGAGGCGTTCGAAGCGAGCCTGAATTTCAAGCAGCTCGAGAAAGGCGATCTCCTGAAGGGAACGATCGTCTCGATCTCGGGCGATGTTGCCTACGTCTCCTACGGAGGGCCGAGTG
>JBHEPS010000227.1:1177-2745 GCA_046260175.1 Thermoanaerobaculia bacterium | reverse complement strand
GATCAGGCCGATCGTCTCGCGGACGAGCCAGTGATCGGCGTGCCCGGCGAGCGCCTCGTCGATTCGCAGCATCGCATCGATGTCGCCGCGCGTGTTGAAGACCCAGATGCCTCCCTCGCGGACGTTGGTCCGGAGGTGGAGGATCGCGTCGTCGAGCTGGCGCGCCATCGCGAGCGGCCACCAGCTGTCGCCCGCCTTCACGATGTCGTCGATCTCGATCGGCTCATCGGCGCCCGGCGCGGTCACGGTGATCGTGACGGTGCGCGCGGCTTCTTCGATCGCGACGTCGACATGCTCGTAGTGGACGCCCTTCTCGTCGATCTTCCTCTCGAGCGGGGTGAGAGAGATTCCCTTCGCATCCTTCGGCCGGTCGCTCTTCTCCGCGAGCGCAAGCGCGCGCTCCTTCACCTTCTCGTCGAAGAGGCGAGGAGGGACGACGTGATCGACCAGGCCCCACTTCTTCGCCTTCTCGCCGCCGAGCCCCTCGGAAGTCGTGCAGAAGACGTCGGCCAGATCGCGCCGGATCTTCCGCTTGTCGATGAGCCGCGTCAGCCCGCCCGTTCCGGGGAGCACGGCCAGCAGCGGGACCTCGGGGAAGGAGACCGTGCTCGAGCGGTCGTCGACCAGGACGATCTCGTCGGCCGCGAGGGCGAGCTCATAGCCCCCGCCCGCCGCCGTGCCGTTGACCGCGGCGAGGAACTTTAGGCCCGAGTGCTCGCTCGCATCCGCTTCGAGCATCCGGAAGTCGGCGCAGAACATCCGTTCCTTGCCGCTGCGGATGACGACCGCGCCGACTTCCGGGTGCTCGAAGCGGATGCGCTCGAGGGCGTCGCGCAACTCGATGTCGACCCCGAGGTCGTAGGAGTTGAGCTTCAGCTTGTAGCCCTCGGCGAGCCCCCCCTCTTCGTCGACGTCGAGCGTGAGGGTCGCGACGGGCGCATCGACGTCGAGACGCCAGTGTTTGTAGGTGGATGGTTCGCGGTCGAAGGTGATCATTAGGCTCCGTTGGAGCCAGGGGCTAGGGGCTAGGGACTAGGGGTTAGGAAGAACAAGGGCAAAATCTCGCCGGTCTTCACCTGGTCCTTCTAGTCCCTGGGCCCTGGCCGCTGACTCTATTTTTCAGCAGTATAGTGCACAATCCGCGCCTTTGTGTCAGCCGTCACGAGGTTATGTATAGCTAGCGATGGTGCATTATAATTCCAGTATGGCCGATTCTGACGCTCCAAAAGAGCTTGCTGTCTCCGATGAGGTTTTTCTTCGGGAGCTGGGCGATCGGGTGAGGGGCGAGCGGGCGCGGCGGGGGATGTCGCGGCGGATGCTGGCCGAGCACTCGGGGATGTCGGAGCGTTACATCGCGCAGATCGAGGGGGGAAAGGGGAACATCTCCATCCTTTTATTGAGGCAGCTTGCCGCGGCGCTCGAGTTGCCGTTGGGGCGGTTGCTCGAGCGGGATGCAGGTTCGCCGGAGATGGCGCTGCTGGCGCAGTTCCTCACGCGGCTGACTCCTCAACAATTAAAGGATGCGCACTCCGTGCTGGCGGCGCGATTCGCGTCGGACGCGGCGGCGC
>JBHEPS010000227.1:0-917 GCA_046260175.1 Thermoanaerobaculia bacterium | reverse complement strand
GTTGTACGCACGGGCGGACGCGGTGGTGGATACGGCGGGGCGGGAAGTGGAGGAGAGCGTCGCGGAGATGGTGCAGGCGGTCGGCTAATGTGGCCACGGCTTGGCCTCACCAGCCGTGGCTCGCGCAAACGAAGGGTGATGTCGATGTGGCCACGGCTTGGCCTCATCAGCCGTGGCCACATTTTCGATCACTGCTGCCGTCTGCGGTCGTGATTGCGGATGTAGCGGTGGTAGTAGTCGAGGTGCGCCTGGCTCCTGACGATGTGGTCGAATGATTCGTGCTGCCAGAGGTGGTCTCGAAGGGCGGGAAACTGTTTATGGCAGCCGGTGATCTTCCGGATTTTCCGTGAGGCGAATCTTTTCAGGGATCCCAATATGCTCGAGAGGTCAATTCCTGGCAACGTTCTCGCCGTGAGATGGACATGGTTGCCCGCTACAGCCCATTCGCCGAGCTCATAGCGGTTGCCGTCGAAGTATCTCAGCGCCTGTTGGACGATCGCTTTCGCGGACGGCTGCCGTAGGATGCATGAGCCCACTCCGCGATCGAGCCAGGTCTCGATGCGTCCGCGGTACATCCGCTCGAAATCCTCCAGCTGCATGGGGGTTGGATCCGGATGTAACCTGCGCCAGATATCTCTCTCCCGGCGCCACTGGTCGAGGAGTGCGGCCGGAAGAGAATCCGCGAGTCGGAAGGTCACGAAGTAGAGCGCGCCATCCTGCCTCCAGTGCGGAAGCTCCCCCCAGCGGATGATTGTCGGCTTCGACTCGTCGAAGAATCCGTCCTGCAACATCAGGGGAGCTTCCCTCGGTCGAGAGGGAAGATCAAGCGTGTCTACTGGATGAGGATTTTGGTTCGGAACAGCCACGGCTGGTGAAGCCAAGCCGTGGCCACATTTGCCACGGCTGATGAAGCTAAG
>JBHEPS010000226.1:0-2770 GCA_046260175.1 Thermoanaerobaculia bacterium | reverse complement strand
ATAAAAAACAGGGGCTAGGGACTAGGGGCTAGGGACTAGGAAGAGCAACAGCAAATTCGCCTTATCAACTCTCACTCGCCCCGGCTCAACCCCCGCCTCTCCTGAATTTGCCTTTGCATTTCCTAGTCCCTAGTCCCTAGCCCCTGCCTCCCTAGTCCCTAGCCCCTAGCCCCTGCCTTTCTTGCATTTCCTGGTCCCTAGCCCCTAGTCCCTAGCCCCTGCTTCTTCGTGGCAACCTAGTTGCAGTCCCACCCGGACAGCCCGAAATAAACCGCGAGGAGGTGGCGCATGTCCCAGCCCGGCCGTAGGGGGTTGTCCGACCTCGGTCGCCAGATCGGTCGCCGTTCGACCGTGACGGAGTTCCGTCAGGAGCGAAAGGGACGCGCCCAGAAGGCCTCCCCCGCCGCGGAGACTCACGCCGAGAATTTCTACTATCTGAAGCAGATGAATGCCCGGACGCCGATGGTTCTGGTGCTCGGTGACGGCGAGCAGCTCCGCGGATGCATCGAGTGGTACGACCGCGACTGCCTCAAGATCAATCGCGAGGGTGCGCCGAACGTGCTCGTGCAGAAGCACGCCATCAAGTACATGTTCAAGGAAGCCGACGAACATTGATTTTCTTGCCTTGGCGCGCGCTCTCGGATTAACTGTTGTCCGCAAATGAAACCGATCGCGATCACGCTCGGCGATCCGGCAGGCATCGGGAGCGAAGTCATCTTCCGTGCCCTCCAGGAGCTCGATCCCGACCTCCCGATCCGCATCTTCGGTGACTGGAAGTACGCGAGCCACTCGCCGGCGCCGATGCCGCAGCGAGTGGTTCGGTTCGCCGAGGGCGCGCCGATCCCTTCCGACACCCGCGCCGCGTTCGTCGACGTGGCGACTTCCGGAAGCGGGGAGCTCGAGTTCGGAAAGATCGACGCCCATTACGGACGCACGGCGATCGCCTCGATCGAGGCGGCACTCGAGGCCATGGCGCGCGAGGAGTGCTCGGCGCTGGTGACGGGGCCGATTCACAAGCAGGCGGTCCTCGCCGCCGGATCACCGCACGCGGGGCACACGGAGCTGCTCGCCGCGCGGGCGAATCTCGAGCGCTACGGCCGCGATTACGCGATGCTGTTCGACTCTCCCCGCCTCCGGGTGGCGCTTCTGTCGGTCCACGTCTCGCTCGCGCAGGCGATCGAGCTGGTGAGCGCGGAGAGAGTCCTCGACCTGGCCCTGCTCGTGGACCGCGAGCACGACCGGCTGTTCGGCAAGCGCCCTCGCATCGCCGTCGCGGGGATCAATCCTCACGCCGGTGAAGGAGGCCACTTCGGCCACGAGGATGAGCGCATCGCCGAGGGCGTGGAGCTGGCGAAGAAACAGGGGTTGACGATCTCCGGGCCATTCGCCCCCGACACCGTCTTCCTGCGAGCCTCGCGCGGAACGCACGACGTGGTGCTCGCCGCGTATCACGACCAGGGGCTGATCGCGGTCAAGACGCTCGACTTCGAGCGCTCGGTCAACGTCACCATCGGCCTCCCCTGGCTTCGCTGCTCGGTCGACCACGGGACCGCATTCGACATCGCCGGCCGCGGGATCGCCGACGCCGAGCCGATGAAGTACGCGATCGAATGGGCCGCTCATCACATCGAAACCGGAGAACGGGAGCGATGAACGATCGCACCATCTGGATCATCAGGATCTTCGGGATCGTCGTGTTTCTGCTGCTCGCGTGGTTGATGGTGGATCTGTACGGAGAGTTGCAGAGAATCAGGGGCTAGAGAGGCAGGGGCTAGGGACTAGGGGCTAGGGGCTAGGGAAAGGCAAAGACAAAGGCGGTAGCCCCGTCGTCATCCTGAGAGGGTGTGAAAGAAAGGTCTAAGAAGCTGGTTCCCGTGCGAGAGGACCGACCGGGTCGAGGAGATCGGGATCGGAAGGCTCGAACGGTCGTGGGTTTGGTGATCTTGGAGGATGGTCTGGATGGGCGCGGGGTCCGGGTTCGGGGCTGCGATCCTGGGTTGGGGGCTGTGTCCCGAGTTCTTTCTAAAAAGCGAACCCGAGCGAACGCATCCGGACGAAGTTGTGTACCACGGCGAACAGCAAGGCCACGGATCGAACGCGTTCGATTCCTCGAACGTTCAGCTGGCGCATGCCATTGTTTCTCTGATGGGCGATGACCAGTTCCGCCGTGGCGCCCCGTTCCCTGTAGATCGCTTGGGCCTCCGGAGTTTCCATCCGCTCCCGCCAGGCGCCGACACCGGGAGGGTCGTCGCGTTTGGCGCCGGTCGATGTTCTCTTCCGCGGAGGACCGAACACGCGGCAGTTGCGTTGACTCAGCCGATCGATGGCTTGTAGAAGCATATAGCCGCCGTCCGCCAACCACTCCTCAGGCAAGCGTCCGTACGTCTGATCCACTTGATCGGCCATCGGCTCCATCTGCTGCATGTCCGTCCCGTCATTGGTTACCTCCACAGCCACGATCACTTTCGTGACCGTGTCCGTCACATTCTGGATGTTGTACGCCGGGCGATAGCCACCGTCAGCCATCTTCATGACACGGGCGTCGGGGTCGGTGGTGGAGGTACGGGGCTCGGTCTTCTTTTTGCCGTTGTCGGATTTCTTTTTCTCTTCTACCTCAGGCATCTGAGCGAGCGCTCGCTCGACCCGCTTGAGTCGATCCTTTGCTGCGCGTTCGCGAGCTGCCTTGGCCCGACGCGTTGAGGCGTCGGGCTCCTCGTCTCGCTCCTGATTGAGAAGCTTCACCTGCTCTCTGGCCATCTGAAGGAGCTGA
>JBHEPS010000225.1:260-2786 GCA_046260175.1 Thermoanaerobaculia bacterium | reverse complement strand
CGACCTCGACCCTGCCATTTTGAGGAGGCGGGGAAGTCCAGCGCGGGAGCCCTGTCCCCCGCCCCCTGCCTCCTGCCCCCTTGTTCTCTTCGTGGTCGGCGCGGTTCCCTGACTCAGGATGACCGGGGGTCGCGCCTTGGCGCGTCCCGCCGATCATCCCTTGCCGGCTACCCGGAGCACGATCGGGACGATTACGAAGAGCTGAATCGCGTCGAACACGCCGTGCGCGATGATGCAGGGCCAGAGGTTGCGCGTCCGGTAGAACGTATACCCGATCACCAGCGAGACGATCGTCACGCCGACCAGCAGGAAAGGCTGACCGTATCCCGCGTGCGCGATCGCGAAGAGGATCGTCGAGAGAATCAGGCCGGTCCGCCTCTGCAGCCACCCGCGGAAAAAAAACTCCTCCACCGTCATCGCCGAGAAGACGATCAGCGCCTTCTTCCAGATCGGGAGGGCGGCCATCCACGGAATCATCGGTGAGGGTTCCGCATCCTCCGGCATCAGCTCCATCCCCATGAGGATCGATCCCACGGCCAGGGCGATCGCGATCGTGAGAATCCACCCTCCGACACCGACAGCCACTCCGATGGCGGCATTTTGCGCGAAATCGCGGCGGGAGAGATTCATGTACTCCGACACCGGAGGACGTCCTGCCGCAGCCCACCATCCGACCAGGAAGACCATCAGCAGCACGTGCAGCATGAAGAGCGACCAGAAGGGGATATTCGCCGTGTCGATCTGGCCCGAGGCGGTCGACGACTGCATCACGAGAGCCGTCACGACGGTGACGAAGCCCCAAAGCCAGACGTACGCGAACCATTTCGCCGCCGGAGTCGGAAAACGGTCGGAACTCAAGAGTCCGTAGCGCTCGTTCGCGAAAACCAGCGTGGCGGTGAGCAGGAACGAAATCAGGAGGGAGGGGATCAGATTTTCCAAATCAACGGACCACGAGCACGGGGCAGTGCGCCTTTCGAAGGACTTTTTCGGTAATGCTCCCGAGGAGAGCGTGCTCGAGACCGGAGTGGCCGTGCGTCGCCATGACGATCAGCTCGGTCTTCTCGTCGGCAGCCATCTGGACGATCTCGGCTGCAGGGTACCCTCGCCGAACCACGACGCTGACCGACGCGTCGGGTGCGTGCTCGGTCGCCAGGGTCCGAAGCTCGGTCTCCGCCTTTTCCTTCATCGCTTCGAAGTAATCCGTCGACGGATATTCGATGGGGAAGAAATCGAAATACGGCAGCACATCGCTGATGACCGTGAGCAGGGTGAGCGAGCCTCCCGCTCCCGCGAGTCGCGCGGCGTAGGCGACGGCGCTCGCTGAGAACGAGGATAGATCGACCGGGACGAGAATCCGGCTGAACAGGTGCGGGGTCACGCTCGCAGTGTCTCCGATAACCGCGATCGGAGGCAAGTAAAAGCAAGGCAGAAGTCAGAAGGCAGAAGGCAGAAGTAAGAGCAACGGCAACCCCCGCCGGCAGCCTGAATCAGCGAAGTACGCGGATCTTGTAGGGACCGGCTGCGCCGGTCCGGTCGCGAAGCGGCGGTGAGGGCCGCGCTTCACCACTCGCCGAGCTTGAGGACCGAGCGCCGGAAGAACTGCTTGAGGCGGCTTCCCGGCTCGAAGGCCCCACCCTTGCGCCGTCGTTTTCGCTCGTCGGCGCTCATCCCCGCCAGATCGGCGGCGGCTTCGAAAGAGCTGCCGAGGGTGGGCGGCTCGAGCGGGCCGGTCGGATAGTTGGTCTGAAGCGGACCGTTGACGAGCGGATCGCCGAACCGCAGGTGCGACTCCTCGATCGTCAAAACCGGTTCCACGCAGGCGTCGACTTCCTCGAAGACTCCCTCCCATTCCAAGCGGTCGCGGATCGCGATCGTCTCGGCGATCGTCCGTGTCACGCGACCCCGCGCGCCCAAATCGAACTGGAGGGGGACGAGCTCCGGGTGGCCGATCGCGGTGCAGAAGTTCTCCCAGAAGTGCGGCTCCAGCGACGCCACCGCGAGGAAGCCGCCATCGCGCGTCCGGTAGAGGGTGTAATTGGGGAGACCCCCGGTGAGCCAGAAGGTTTCCGGCGTTTGATGGGAACCGCGATAGAGCGCCTCGGCGGTCGGCATGATGGCGCGCGCCGCCGCGGCCATGGATACGTCGAGGGCAGCGCCCTCTCCCGTGCGGTCACGATCGTGCAAAGCGGCGAGAATCAGGAGAGCCGCATACAGTGCGCCGCTCATGTCGCCGATCTGTGTGGCGGGGAGGACCGGAGTGCCGCTCGGGTCGCGCTGGAGGTCGAGAAGACCAGACAGGGCCACGAAGTTCAGGTCGTGCGCACTCCGCTCCCGCCCGCCGCCGAATCCGCTGATCGAGCAGTAGATCAGGCTCGGCTTGATCGTGCGCAGGGAGGCGGCGTCGATGCCGAAGCGGGTGGCGACACCCGGGCGGTACGACTCGACCACGATGTCGGCGAACGGGACGAGGGCGTGAATGAACTCTCTTGCTTCCGGCTTCTTGAGGTCGACGACGAGGCTCTCCTT
>JBHEPS010000225.1:0-230 GCA_046260175.1 Thermoanaerobaculia bacterium | reverse complement strand
AGTCGAGGACGACGATTCCATCGAGGGGAAGGCTCATTCTCGCTCGAGGACCATCGCGAGACCGAGGGCTCCGGCTGCGCAGACGGTGACCAGTCCGTACTGCTGGCCGGTCCGCTGCAGCTCGTTGCAGACGGTGGTGACGATTCTCGCTCCGGTGGCCCCGAACGGATGCCCGATGGCGATCGAGCCGCCGGTCCGATTGATCTTCGTGGGGTCGATCTCGCCGATCG
>JBHEPS010000224.1:0-2867 GCA_046260175.1 Thermoanaerobaculia bacterium | reverse complement strand
CCTTCCGCCCATCGACTTCCCGCCGATGACGAGACGCCCCTCACCGCGATGGGTGGCGATCAGGGTCCGCCAGGTATCGAGAAGGACCGCTTCGCGATCGGGTGGCTTTTTCGGGCCGGAGCGCCGCGCCGCCATGTAGGGGAACTCGAATCGGATGACGCGGATGCCGGCCGCGACCAGGGCCGAAGCGACGTCGTTCATGAAAGGAGAGTCCATCGGCGCCCCGGCGCCGTGGGCGAAGAGGAAGCGGTCCGGGCCGCTTCCGGAGTCGAGAATCATGATCCCGGAAGTATGCAGTCGCCCGGCAGGTTGAGAGAAGAGATAATCGACTGGGAGGCAAAACCATGAAGCCGTTCTCGATCCTGATCCTCACCCTCGCCCTGGCGGTCCCTCTCGCTGCGGGATCACTCCCCGCGGAAGGCACCGAGGCGCCCGGGTTCACGCTGACGACCGACGCCGGATCGGAAGCGAGCCTCACCGACTACCGCGGCAAGTGGGTCGTCCTCTATTTCTATCCGAAGGACTTCACCTCTGGCTGCACGATCCAGGCGCAGGGATTCCAGCGCGATCTGGCCGAGTACCACAAGCGCGGCGCGGTCGTTCTCGGTGTCAGCGTCGACACCGCCGATTCGCACAAGAGCTTCTGCCAGAAGGAAGGGCTGAAGTACACGCTGCTCTCCGACGAGACCGCCGCGGTCTCGGAAGCCTACGGCTCGGTGATGGAGTACAACGGCGCGAAGCTCTCGGCGCGCAACACCTTCCTCATCGACCCGAAAGGCAAGATCGTGAAGGTGTTCGAAAAAGTGAAGCCGGTCGGCCACAGCGAAGCGGTGATCGCGGCGCTGGACGAAGCGAAATAGAAGCAGGGACTAGGGACTAGGGGCTAGGGGCTAGGGAAAGCAAAGGCAAAATCCGCAGGCCGGCTCTGATGTTGCCGTTGTTCTTCCTAGCCCCTGACCCCTAGCCCCTAGCCCCTGCTTTTCTGGCCCCTAGTCCCTAGCCCCTAGCCCCTGCCTCTCACGCATGCACTCCCGGGGCTTCGCGTCCCGTTCGCTGGACGTACTCCTTGTAGGAGCCTCCGAATGCGAGAGGTGCTTCGTGGTCTTCGGCGGCGAGCTCGAGGACGCGGTTGGCGAGGCCCCGGAGGAAGGTGCGGTCGTGGGAGACGAACAGCATGGTTCCCTCGTAGTCTCGGAGTGCTTCAACGAGCATTTCCTTGGTCGCGAGATCGAGATGGTTGGTCGGCTCATCGAGAACGAGGAAGTTGGGTGGGTCGAGCAGCATTCTGGCAAGCAGGAGGCGTGATTTCTCGCCGCCCGAGAGGTTGCGCACTTTCTTGTCGACCTCGTCGCCCGAGAACTGGAACGCGCCGAGAAGGCTTCGGAGCACGCCGAGACCTTCGAGAGGAAAGTCCTTCTGCATCTGCTCGATGACCGTGAGCTCCGGGTCGAGGACGTCGAGCGATTGCTGCGCGAAGTATCCCATCCGGAGGCTGGCGCCGAGCCGCACCGAGCCGCTGTCGGGCTCGAGTCCGCCGGCAATCATCTTGAGCAGCGTCGATTTGCCCGCGCCATTCTTCCCCATCACGCACCACCGCTCGCCGCGGCGCACCTTGAAGTCGAAGCCGCGGTAGATCGCCTTCGACCCGTAGCTCTTCGACATCCCTTCGATCATCACCACGTCATCGCCGGACCGCGGCGGGTTGCGGAAGT
The DNA here is from genome assembly GCA_046260175.1 of Thermoanaerobaculia bacterium. Taxonomy (GTDB): domain Bacteria; phylum Acidobacteriota; class Thermoanaerobaculia; order Gp7-AA8; family Gp7-AA8; genus JBHEPS01. The sequence goes on along the minus strand of JBHEPS010000224.1, from coordinate 1,155 downwards.
CGAACTTGACGACCTTCCGCTTCTTCGGCAGCTCGATTCGTTCGATCTTGTCGAGCGCCTTGACGCGGCTCTGCACCTGCGCGGCTTTCGCCGCGTGGGCGCTGAAGCGGTCGATGAACCGCTGCTCCTTCGCGAGCTTCGCCTGCTGGCGCTCGTAGGCCGCTTCCTGGTTGGTCTCGCGGAGGGCGCGCTCCCGCTCGTAGAAATCGTAGTTGCCCGAGTACGTGAAGATCTCGCCGCCGTCGATGTCGAGGATCTTGGTCACGAGTCCGTTCATGAAGTCGCGGTCGTGCGAGGTCATGAGCAGCGTCGCCTTCGTCGACTTCAGGAACTGCTCGAGCCAGAGGATCGACTCGATGTCGAGATGGTTGGTCGGCTCGTCCATGAGAAGAACGTCCGGATTCCCGACGAGGACGCGCGCCATGGCGACGCGCATCTTCCAGCCGCCCGAGAGCGCGCCGACGTCGCGGTCGATCTGTTCGTCCTCGAATCCCAGCCCGTGGAGGACTTCGCGAGCCTTCGCTTCCAGCTCGTATCCCCCGAGATGCTGGTAGTCCTCCTGGACGTGGCCGAAGCGCTCGAGGATCGCCTCCATCTCGTCGCCCCGCGCGGGGTCCGACATGGCGGCTTCGAGGTCGGCGAGCTCGTGGTGAAGATCGCCCAGGCGTCCCGATCCTGCGATCGCCTCGTCGAGCACGCTCCGCCCGCTCATTTCCTCGGTATCCTGCCGGAAACAGCCGATCGAGAGCTTTTTCGGGACCGAGATCGTCCCGTCGTCGGCCTGCTCCTCGCCGAGAATCATGCGGAAGAGGGTCGACTTGCCCGAGCCATTGGGGCCGACCAGCCCGACTTTCTCGCCCGGATTGAGCTGAAACGAGGACTCGACGAACAGGATCTGCCTGCCGTACTGCTTGCTTACGTCACTGAAGGAAATCATGCCTCGCGAGTAACAGGCCCCGGGGCAGGAGTGTTCCGCCGTATGATGTCTCTGCCGACCTTCGGCACTCCTCCATGCGCAGATTCAAGGGCCTTCTCGTCCGCATCCAGGGCCTCATCCTTCTCTTTCTCGCCTTCTACTCCCTTTTCCTGGCGGCGCGGTTCTTCTGGCTCGCGTTCTTTCCCGAACCCGGGTCCGGCCTGAAGGTGCTCTACATC
>JBHEPS010000223.1:0-2993 GCA_046260175.1 Thermoanaerobaculia bacterium | reverse complement strand
TGGTGCTCAACCCGGTGCGAGCGGGGATGGTGGAGCGGCCGGAGGATTGGAAGTGGAGCAGTTATCGGGCGATGGTGTGACCCTATCCGGAGGCTGAACTTCGAAGATGTGACCCCTTGTGAGAGACTGTCGCGCGATTTGAGAGACGAGCAGACGACGACCCATGAGTGGGGAACTCAGCCGGAGATGTTCGGCCCCCGCCACGAGCACCGGCTCGGAATGATTCTTCGCGAGACGGCCGGGCTGCCTCGGGCGGCGCGGGTGCTGGATGCCGCGGTCGGGCTGGGGCAACTCGGGTCGCGGATGAGGGATCAGGGGCACCGGGTGTTCGGGATCGATGGGGCGTTTGCGGCCGCCCTGCACGCCACCCGGGTCGCCGGGGTTCCGTCGGTCGTCGGCGATATGACGAGACTACCCTTCCGGACGGGCGGATTCGACGGCGTGACGTCCGGGGAAACCCTCGAGCACCTCGACGAGGACGCCCCGGCGGTGGACGAGATCGGCCGCGTTCTTCGCAGCGGGGGACGATGCGTCGTCACCGTCCCCGCCCTCCAATCACTATGGACGGCCTCCGACGACTATTACGAGCATCGCCGCCGCTACTCGCGCGCGGATCTCTCAAAGCTGTTCGCGGGATCGTTCGAGGTGACGAAGGCAAGATACTGGGGCGTCCCGTTCGTCCTCGCATACGACACCGTCTTCCTTCTCCCGATGAACCGGCGACGAGCGCGACAATCGCCCGATCGCGACGCAACCCTGCAGTCCGTCGCCAAGGCGGGGCGGTCGAGGATCCTGGTCCGCCTGGTGCGCGCCATTTTTTCGATCGATCGGCTCTTCTCTTTCGTCCCGTTCGGTCCCGGCCTTCTGCTCGTCGCACGGAAACGCTGACTCTAACGTCCATGGGATGAATCCGTCGCAGCCGCGCTCGCCACGGATTGGGGCTCGTTCCCCTTCCTGCGGGGAGCCCGCCAGGCGACGCCGCTCCGCGCATCTTCAGGAGAATAGGGATCAAAGGCATCCGGTTGCTTCTCGAAGACGAGCCAATCCGTGTGCCAGAAGTCCTGCTCTCGGGCTGGAGGACGGGCTTGTTCGCTCCGGAACCGATCCGGTAGAGTGGCTCGGTTCCGAGATTCGTCGCGACGGGCGAGTCGTAGCATGTGTTTTTGGGGTCGAAAGACCTTTGCCCGAGTACGATCACGACCTGAGAGTGGAGACTATATGAGCCGGAACCCGACCGACCTGACGCGCAACCAGGCCCCAACGGCAGCCGTACCCGCCGAAGAGGAGCGCCAGCTCTCCCTCTTCTCCGACGAGGCCCTCGACCGGATCCGCCGGGTCGAGGAGCGATGGCGGCGCGAGACCCTCGAGCCGGTCGCGAAAAAGGGCTCCTGGAAGAAGGACTTCACGACGGTCTCGGGCGCCGAGGTCAATCCGCTGGCGACGCCCCGCTCGATCGCGAACACCGACTACGAACGCGATCTGGCGATGCCGGGCGAGTTTCCCTACACGAGGGGCGTCCACCCGACCGGCTATCGCGGCAAGCTCTGGACGATGCGGCAGTTCGCCGGATTCGGCACCGCGCAGCAGACCAACGAACGCTTCAAGTACCTCCTGGCGCAGGGGCAGACCGGCCTCTCGGTCGCCTTCCATCTCCCGACGCTCTACGGTTACGACTCCGATCACGAGTACAGCGCGGGCGAGGTCGGCAAGTGCGGCGTCGCCGTCGACTCGCTGGCCGACATGGAGACCCTCTTCGACGGGATCAATCTCGAAGAGGTGACTGTCTCGATGACGATCAACTCGACCGGCCCGATCGCTCTCGCGATGTACCTGGCCGTAGCCGAGAAGCAGGGAGCAGACTGGACGAAGATTTCCGGGACGCTGCAGAACGACATCCTCAAGGAGTACATCGCCCAGAAGGAGTACATCTTCCCGCCGCGCCCCTCGATGCGGCTGATCACCGACACCTTCAAGTACTGCACGGAGAACGTGCCGAAGTACAACACGGTGTCGATCTCGGGCTACCACATCCGCGAGGCCGGCTCCACGGCGCTTCAGGAGCTGGCATTTACCCTGCGCGACGGAATGGAGTACGTCGAGTACGGAACGCGCGTGGGGCTCGGGGTCGATGATTTCGCGCCGCGGCTCTCATTCTTCTTCAATGCGCACAACGACTTCTTCGAGGAGATCGCGAAGTACCGTGCGGCCCGCAGGATCTGGGCGACGGTCATGCGCGAGCGGTTCGGAGCGCAGGACCCTCGCTCCTGGATGCTCCGTTTTCACTCGCAGACCGCCGGCGTCTCGCTCACCGCGCAGCAACCGTACAACAACATCGTCCGCGTCACCCTGCAGGCGCTCGCCGCGGTGATGGGTGGAACGAACTCGCTCCATACGAACTCGCTCGACGAGACCCTGGCTCTTCCGACCGAGCAAGCCGCGCGCATCGCCCTCCGGACCCAGCAGATCATCGCCCACGAGTCGGGCGTCATCAACACCGTCGACCCCCTCGGCGGCTCCTGGTTCATCGAAGAGCTGACGAACAAGATGGAGAAGGGGTGCTACGACTACTTCGAACGGATCGACCAGTTCGGAGGAATGGTCGAGGCCATCGAGGCTGGCTTCCCGCAGCGCGAGATCTGGGACGCCAGCTACCAGTACCAGCGCGCCTTCGAATCGGGCGAGAAGACCGTGGTCGGGGTCAACCGCTACCAGATGGAAGAGGAGGACCCCTACGAGATCCTCACCATCGACGAGTCAGTGACCGCCGACCAGATCGCACTGCTCGAGAAGGTACGCCGCGAGCGGAACGGCGAGCTGGTGCGAGGAACCCTGGACCGCCTCAAGGATGCCGCGCGCGACGCCGACGTCAATACCATGCCGTACCTGCTCGACTGCGTGAAGGCCTACGCCACGGTCGGCGAGATCTCCGACGCGCTGCGCGAGGTGTTTGGGACGTACCAGGAACCGGCGCTGTTTTAGAAAAGGCAGAAGGC
>JBHEPS010000222.1:0-2998 GCA_046260175.1 Thermoanaerobaculia bacterium | reverse complement strand
TGATGGAGCTGCTCGAGGGGGAGACGCTCGCGGATAAGATCCGGCGAGGCCCCATGTCGGTCGAGACCGTGATCGCCGCGGCGGTTCAGGTCGCCGACGCGCTCGAGTCCGCACACGCGAAGGGGATCGTTCACCGCGACCTCAAGCCGGCGAATATCTTCATGACTTCGAGGGGACAGGCGAAGATCCTCGACTTCGGTCTGGCCAAGATCGATCGCACGAGAGCCGGAGCGGAGGGGACGGGCGCCATGACCGCGGTCCGTCTCGAAGATCTGACCGCCGCGGGGACGACCATGGGAACGGTCTCCTACATGTCGCCCGAACAGGCTCGAGGCCAGGTCACCGACTCGCGTACGGATCTCTTCTCGCTCGGGACGGTGCTATATCAGATGGTGTCGGGCGTGCTTCCGTTTCAGGGCGACACCTCGGCCGTCGTCTTCGAGGCGATTCTCAACCGCGATCCGGTCGCGCTCAATCTCCACGACGCGGGGCTGCCGTCGGAGCTCGACCGGATTCTCGGAAAAGCGCTGGAGAAGGATCGGACGCTTCGCTATCAGAATGCCACGGATCTGAAGACGGATCTGATGAGGCTCAAACGCGATCTGAATTCGGGGGGGCGGCAGGCCGGTGAGTCGAGCGGAGCGCGCTCGGGCCCCACGGCTTCGGTGGGAAAGTCCGTCGCGGTCCTCTACTTCGAGAACCTCAGCGGCGTGAAGGAGGACGAATACTTCCGCGATGGCATCACGGAAGACATCATTACCGAGCTGTCGAAGATCAGAGGGCTGAAGGTCTTCTCGCGCGCGACGGTTCTGACCTACCGCGACAAGCAGATCACACCTCCACAAATCGGCCAGCAGCTCAACGCAGCCTACTGCCTTGCTGGAAGCCTTCGGCGCGCCGGCACGCGGCTGAGAATCAACGCCCAACTTGTCGACACCAAAACCGATTTCCCTCTCTGGTCCGAGCGATACGACCGGGAGATGAAGGACGTGTTCGAGGTCCAGGACGAAATCGCCCGAAGCATCGCGGAGGCGCTCCGGATCACGCTGTCGCCTCAGGAAGAGAAGGAGCTTGCAGCGCGTCCCACCGACGACATGCAAGCCTACGATCTCTACCTGCGAGGGCGGAACTACGCGCGGCGGATGTCGCGGCAGGACCTGGAGTTCGCACTCCAGATGTTCGAGAATGCGGTCTCGGCCGACCCCAACTTCGCCGTCGCACACGCCGGAATCGCCTCCGTCTGCGCCCAGTACTACTACCACTACGAGCGCTCGAAGTCGTGGATCGAGCGGGCGAGAGTGGCCGCCGAGCGAGCGACATCGCGGGGCCACGATTCACCGGAGGTGATGATTGCGCAGGCATGGGTGGCTTACGGCGAGGAAAAGTTCGACGAAGCGCTCACCCACACGCGCAAGGCTCTCCATCGAAACCCCGATATCGAGAGCGGTTATTACCTTCTCGGCCGAGTCCTCTTCTCTGCCGGGAGGCATCAGGAACTGGTCGAGATCGGGGAAGAGGCGATCTCCCATGCGGGGGAGAACTACAACACGTACATCCCGATCCGCAACGCGCTTGGCGCACTCGGCAAGTCGGAAGCGCAGCTCAAGATGTTTCAGCGCGAGATCGAGGTCTACGAAGGTCACCTCCGAAAGGTTCCGGAGGATGCGCGGGCCCGCGTGCTTTTGGGCTCGAACTATGCGGCCCTTAATCGTCCCGAGGATGCCACGCGCGAAGGAAACCTCGCCATGGCCCTCCGTCCGGACGACGCGATCATCATGTACAACGTCGCCTGCCTGTTCGCCAACCTGAACAAGAAACCCGAGGCGATCCGAGCGCTCCGGAAGGCTTGGGAGGGTGGATTCACCGATCCGCAATGGGCACGTCAGGATCCCGACCTCGCGCCGCTCCACGATGATCCTGAGTTCGACCGGCTCTATCCGGCGTCTCGCTGAAGGAGAGAAGACGGATGATCGGAACGAACGTCGGGCATTACAGGATCACCTCCAAGCTCGGTACCGGAGGGATGGGGGTGGTGTACGAAGCCGAGGACACGAACCTGGGTCGTCACGTCGCCCTGAAGTTCCTTCCTCCCGAGCTCGCTCGCGACGAGCCGTCGCTGCAGCGCTTCCAGCGGGAAGCGAGAGCGGCGTCGGCCCTCAACCATCCGAACATCTGCACGATCCATGGGATCGAACAGCACGAGTCCGAGCACTTCATCGTCATGGAACTGCTCGAAGGGGAGACGCTCGGCGAGCTGATCCGGCGCGGAGCATCGGACGTGGAGACGGTGCTCAGGGTAGGCATTCAGATCGCCGACGCCCTCGAATCCGCCCACTCGAAAGGGATCGTTCATCGCGATCTCAAGCCGGCGAACATCTACATGACCTCCCGCGGACAGGCGAAGATCCTCGACTTCGGCCTCGCCAAGATCGATCGCGGCCGTCCCGGCGAGGCTTCTCTCATGATGACCGCCGTGCGCGGTGAGGAGCTGACCAAGGCTGGAACGACGGTCGGCACCATCTCGTACATGTCTCCCGAGCAGGCGCGAGGGCAGGTGACCGACGCGCGAACGGACATTTTCTCCCTCGGCACGGTCCTCTACCAGATGGCGACGGGCGTGCTCCCTTTTCAGGGAGATACGTCCGCCGTGGTGTTCGATGCGATCCTCAACCGCGAGCCGACGGCGGTCACGCAGATCAATCCCTCACTCCCTCCGGAGCTGCATCGCGTTCTCACCCAGGCGCTGGAAAAAGAGCGCGAGATGCGGTTTCAGACGGCAACGGACCTGAAGACGGCTCTCAAGCGGCTCAAGCGGGATCTCGACTCCGGTGGCGACCGCAGGGTTGCCGATTCGAGCGGAGGGCGAATCGCCGCCGCGGGATCGGCGCAATCGATCGCGGTTCTTTACTTCGAAAATCTCAGCGGAGTGAAAGAGGATGAGTACCTCCGCGACGGCATCACCGAAGACATCACGACCGAGCTTTCGAAGATCAAGGGG
>JBHEPS010000221.1:0-3052 GCA_046260175.1 Thermoanaerobaculia bacterium | reverse complement strand
CCTGGAAGACGTTCTTACCATCGTGCGAGAACTGGTGAACCCGCGCCGCAGGTGCCATCCCCCGCGCCGCGGGCGTGATTCCTTTCGCGGCGATCGTCCCGGTGACGTGCGTCGGATGGCGGTCGACCGACCCCTTCGACTGGACGGTGACGCGTCCCTCGAACTCGGGATGATCGGATTTGACGAGACCGACGTCGAGAACCGAGACGGTGATGCCCGCCCCGGTGAGATCGTAGGGAGCGGAATGAAGCGGGGTCACGCTCGAGAGGTTCGCCGCCGCGGCATTGTGGGTCTTGACGAACTCGTCGCGCCCCATGATGCGCAGCACCGGATCGCGGTGGCTCAGCGCCTGGACCACGTCGGGGGTCGCCCAGATGTCGAGCATATTCGCGAGACCGTAACGGATCGGCAGTGCGTCGACCGTCCAGCCGCCGGCTTCCCGGATCGTCCTGACCGCCTCTGCCACGGGAACGTCGGCGTGGAACGCGACGACCAGCTTCGCGGCTCCGCCGTGGCGCCTCAGCTCACGGTGCGCCGTCCCGTGTACGCGACTCTCCGGCGAGATCGCCTCGACCATGCCGATCAGACCCGACGCCTGCGCCTGCTCGAGCGCGGCGCTGGTTCCCTTCACGATCAGCCGCGCGCGGCCGGTCGCCTGGACCATCTCGATCCCTAGGTTCTCGAGCTGCGCACGCTCTTCCGGCTGAAGGGCGTGATCGAGCACCGCCACCGCCCGGTTTCGTCCCACGCGCTCGACCGAATCGCGCTCGAGAGGCACCGCCGCCGCCGGCAGCGACAGAGAGATCGCGAGAGAAAGGGAAGCCAGGCCGTTTCGGATCATTTCGCCTCGATTGTACCGATTTGGCGAGGTTGGACACCTCGCCTTTATCGAGTTCAAACAGCGTCGAGGCGGGGTTCACTCCCCCCAAGTTCCCCAGGGCCACGGACCGGCAATTCCACGGTGAAAACGGATCCGGTTCCCTCGATCGATTCGACTCCCACGTCTCCGCCATGCATGCGTACGATCTCGCGGCTGATGAAAAGGCCGAGCCCCGTTCCCTTGATCGTCTCTCCCTTGCTCTCGACGCGATAGAAGCGCTCGAAGATCAGAGGAAGCTGGGAGGCCGGAATCCCCATCCCCTGGTCGCTCACCCGAAGAACGACCATTTCGTCATTCGCGCTGAGCACCACATCCACCCGGCGGCCGCTCGGCGAGTACTTGATCGCGTTCGAGACGAGGTTCTCCACGACCTGACCGAGCCGGATCTCGTCGCCACGGACTTTCGGGACCGGGGCATCGATCCGCAGAAACACCTCGTGCTCGGAGGTGTCGCCGTAGCGCTGAACGACCTCCGAGACGACTTGCTCCATGTCGGCTTCCTCGAAACGGATGGTGAATTTCCCCCCTCCGATCCGGGAGACCTCGAGAAGATCCTCGGCGAAGCGCTGGATCTTGAGGGCCTCGCTTCCGACCACGCCGAGAGACTCGAGCGCGCCCTCCAGATGCCCCTGGTCGATCTCGGCACGGGCGAGCTGGAGATAGCCGAGGACGGACGTGAGGGGGTTCTTGATCTCGTGCGTGGTGAGCGAGAGGAACTCGTCGCGCTCGGCGATGGCCTTCTGCTCCCGGCGGAGCAGCTCGGCGTTCCGCAGAGCGGTCGCCGCCTGGGCGGCAATCGTCTGAAGCAGCTGCTGCTGCTCCCGCGTGTAGACGTCGGTGTGGAGGTTCTGCAGGCTGATCGCGCCGATCGATTCGGAGCCGAACACCATCGGGGCAACCAGGATCGAACGGGGGCGCCGCCGAACCCGGGGCGAGTCCTCGAGGTTGGTGTTCTCCCCCTCGGGTCGCTCGTAGAGGATCGGCTCCCGGTTCTCGATCGCGCGGCCCGTCAGCCCGACACCTTTCGGGATCGTCCGCTGCGCGATCTCGTTCCCTTCCGGATTGAAGAACGTGATCTGGATTTTCGCACCGTCGGCTGAGGGGATCGCGATGAAGAAGGCGTCCCACGGAATCACGGAGCGGGTTTCGCGGGCGAGAAGCCGGAAGAGCTGCCCGGAGTCGAGGGTGGCGGAGAGGAGCTGGCCGATCCGATTGATCGCGAGGAGCTCTTCGTTACCGCGGCGCAGGCCGACGTTGAGCCGGAGGATCGTGGCCGTGCCGATCATCAGGATCGAAGGAACGATGAGCGCGGCGATCAGCGTCATCCGGGGCGAGAGCTCCCACGTGATGAGGGCGAACAGCGCCGAGATAGCGATGCTGGCGGCCAGCCACATGACGATCCGTCGCCAGGTGGGCGTTTTCAGTTCGCTGAGCCCGGTCCTCAGCGCCATCGCCGCGGAGCTGATGATGAGGATCACGGCGAAGTAGACGCCGGCAAAGATCCCGATCGACTGATAAGCCTGCAACTCGTAGAAGGGTCCGAGCAGGACCGGACGGCCGACGGTGAAGTCGACCGCGATGCTGGCGATGATGGCTGCAAGGACGTGAGAGCCGACCTCGAAAAAACCGTAGAGCGCGGTCTGGACCCTTTTCTGGCGGAACCGGCCGATCGCCCAGGAGATGGAGCGCGCGAGCAACTCGAGAGTCGCCGCGGCGACTCCGCCGGCGGCGAGGAAGTAAACGAACGTGAAAGCCGGCGTGAAGGTGAAGTAGGCGCCGGGCGCGGTCCGGACGCGGAAGATGACGTCCGCGATGACGGCTCCCGTGAGAAAGATTCCGAGAAATGCGAAGCTGAGCGGAGGGCGCAGCCAGATCAGGGCTGCGAAGGTCCCGATCGAGGCCAGTCCGACCGCCCAGCGAAACACGACCGCGCGTCGCGGCATGTCCGCCACCGGGGTCTTCCTACCGAGAGTCGTCGAATCGCCTATATCGGTGTGAGTGGACATCGTGCGGTGCGGGGCGCGTGCGGCCCCCGCATCTATTCGGATTCCATGCCGCAGCCGGCCGGAAAGGCCAGGGGCCAGGGGCCAGGGGCCAGGGGCTAGGGGCTAGGAAGAGCAAAACCCGCCTCTGAGCCTGCCGATTGTGTTGCGAAGTGGTGCCCGAGGCGGG
>JBHEPS010000220.1:0-3054 GCA_046260175.1 Thermoanaerobaculia bacterium | reverse complement strand
CGATACCATCGGGCCACGAGAGGGCGCTTCCGATCAGGAGGGCGTAGGTCTCGATCGGATCGTCGCCGATGAGTAGAACGATGATGGCCCCGAGGATGAACGCGGCGGCGATGGCAGCGAGTGGCATCGCGAGTGGCCGGAGAATCTTCACGCGCTCGCCCTCCCGCGGCTCGTCATCATCAGGCCGAGAGTGGCGACCGGCGTGGTGCGCGGGTCGACCTCTCCGACGATCTCTCCCTCACGGATCACCAGCAGCCGGTCGGAGAGCGAGGTCACCTCTTCGAGCTCGGCCGAAACGAGCAGGATCGCGCACCCGGCGTCCCGCATCTCGATGAGCTTCCTGTGGATGAACTCGATCGCCCCAATGTCGACGCCGCGGGTCGGCTGGGAGACGAGCAAGACCTTCGGACCGCCTTCGAGCTCGCGCCCGATGACGAGCTTCTGCTGGTTTCCGCCGGAGAGCGACCGGGCCTGGAGCCCGGGAACGGGAGGACGCACGTCGAAATCTCGGATGATCGCTTCGGCCCTTCGCCGCACCGCATCGCCATCGAGAAAGATTCCGCCGCGGTTGAGCTCCGGGCTCGCCTGAACGCCGAGGATCGAGTTTTCCTCGAGATCGAAATCGAGAAGGAGTCCTCGCCGATGCCGATCCTCGGGGACGTGAGTCATTCCCAGCTCACGGCGCTGCCTTGGCGTGAGGCGCGTCATGTCCACGCCGCCGAGCTCGATCGAGCCCGACAAGGCTCCGCGTGGGGTCAGCCCCGCGATCGCCTCGATCAGCTCCGTCTGCCCGTTTCCTTCGACGCCGGCGATCCCGACGATCTCGCCCGCTCTCACGTCAAACGAGGCGCCCCGGAGACGCTCCGTTCCGCCGGCGCGCACCCGCAGGTCGCGCACCGAGAGCACGACCTCGGCCGGCCGCGCTTCCCCTTTCTCAACCCGCAGCAGCACCTCGCGGCCGACCATCAGCCGCGCCAGTTCCGCCGCGCTCGTCTCACCCGTGAGACGATGCCCCACGACCTTCCCGTCGCGCATGACGGTCACCTCGTCCGAGATGGCCAGCACCTCGGAGAGCTTGTGCGTGATCATGACGATCGACTTTCCGCGCTCACGCATCGACGAGAGGATCGCGAAAAGCTCGTCGACCTCCTGAGGCGTGAGGACCGCGGTCGGCTCGTCGAGGATGAGGATCGCCGCGTCGCGATAGAGGGCCTTGAGCAGTTCCACCCTCTGCTGCTGGCCCACCGAGAGGTCCTCGATCAGGGCCTCGGGATCGATCGCCAGGCCGAAGTCCGCTGAAAGCTTCCGGATCCGCTCGGCCGCGGCCGAGAATCCGACCGCGATGCCGCCCGGCTCGGCACCGAGAATGATGTTCTCGGTGACGGTCATGTTCTCGACCAGCATGAAGTGCTGGTGGACCATGCCGATGCCGGCTGCGATCGCGTCGTGCGGGCTGCGGAAGTCGACCTGGTGCCCGTCGACCGCGATCGTTCCCGAGTCGGGGCGATAGAAGCCGTAGGCGATCCGCATCGCGGTCGATTTCCCGGCTCCATTCTCACCGACGATCGCGTGGATCGCACCGGGGCGGATCGTCAGGCTGACCGCGTCGTTCGCGAGGACCGTCCCGAAACGCCTCGAAATCCCTCGCAGCTCCAGCATCAGGAGCCAGCTTCCTGCGCCATGAAATCGGTCACCTCGATCTCTCCCGCGATGATCATCCGCTTGGCTTCTTCGACCTCGCGGATCACTTCCGGCGGGACGAGATCGCGGTTGTGCTCGTCCATCGCGTATCCGACTCCGTCGTTCTCGAGCCCATAGACGTGGATGCCGCCCTGAAACTCGTTCGCGATCTTGTCCTCGACGATCTGGTAGACCGCATTGTCGATCCGCTTGACCATGCTCGTCAGGACGTAGCCGGGCTTGACCCAGTTCTGGTTCGAGTCGACTCCGATCACGAGCCTGTCGTACTGCTCGGCCGCGTCGAATGCGCCGAGACCCGAGTTGCCCGCGGCCGTGAAGATCACGTCCGCGCCTTTACGGATCTGCGCCATCGCCAGCTCTTTACCCTTGCCCGGGTTGTTCCAGGCCGCGTCGGTCACGCCGACGTAGTTGTCAATTACCCGGATGTTCGGATTCACTCTGCGGGCGCCTTCCTCGAATCCCACCTCGAACTTCCGGATGAGGGGAATGTCCATCCCGCCGATGAACCCGAGCGTGCCGGTCTTCGAAGCGCGGGCCGCGATCATCCCGACCAGGAACGAGCCCTGATGCTCCTTGAAGATGAGAGACGCCACATTCGGGAGATCGATCACCCCGTCGATGATGGCGAAGTTGATCTCGGGATAGTCGCGCGCCACGCTCTCCATGATCGGAGTCTGGGCGAATCCGACCCCGATGATCAGGTCGTATCCGCGCTCGGCAAACGCGCGCATGGCCGGCTCGATGGAAGTCGGGTCGCCCGGCTCGACGTCCCGCAGCACGATCGGGAGCTCGGCGGCGGCGCGCTTGACGCCCTCCCAGGCCGCTGCGTTGAAGGAACGATCGTCCTTTCCACCGATGTCGAAAACGATGCCGACGCGAATCTTGCCGTCGTCGGAGGGGCCCTCTCCCCGCGTGTCGCAGGAGAGAATCGGAGTCATCAGCGCCACTACTGCCAGCGCGGCAAACAGGCGCCGGGTGATCGTCACAGGGTCTCCTCGTGTCTCATGCGGAATTGCCCGCGAATCGTTGCAGAATCGCAGCGAGAAGACAAGCCAGAAGCCAAGAGCCAGAAGAAAGGCAGAAGGCAGAAGGCAGAAGGCAGCAGTAAGGGCAAAGGCAACCCCGTGGGGTCATCCTGAGGGAGCGCCGCTTCGGGGGTGGCTTCACGAGAACCGCGAGCGCGACCGAAGGATCTCAAGATGCGAGGATCGCGTTGGCCAGTGCGGGGGAAACGGGCAGATGGGCGACATCCTGCAATTCGGAGATCCTTCGGTCGCGCTCACCTTCTTCGCGACGGCGAGATCACTGCGGCGCTCCCTCAGAGGCTGTGAAAGAAACCAGAGGGGCCGCGCT
>JBHEPS010000022.1:554-26692 GCA_046260175.1 Thermoanaerobaculia bacterium | reverse complement strand
GATACCACCCGCCCCCGCGGCGTTATACTCCCGGCTCATGGCAACGCTGACCGAACGGATCCGGGCCGACCTCACCGAATCGATGAAAGCGCGCGACGCGGCGCGGACCTCGACCCTGCGCATGGTCCAGTCGGCGATCAAGAACGAGCAGATCGAAAAAGGGCGGGACCTGTCGGATGAAGAGGCGGAAGCCGTCATCCGCCGCGCCGTGAAACAGCGGCACGATTCGGTCAGCCAGTTCCGCGGTGCCGGACGCGAGGATCTCGCCGTCAAGGAAGAGGCCGAGATCGTCCTTCTCGAGACTTATCTTCCTCAGACTCTCTCCGACGAGGAGACCGAGAAGGTCGTCGACGATGCGATCGCTGCCACCGGGGCAACCGAGAAGAAAGACACCGGCGCAGTCATGAAGCAGATCATGGCCACTCACCGCGGCCGCGTCGACGGAAAAAAAGTCCAGGAGATCCTGGGTCGTAAATTGACGTAGCGGAAGCAGGGGAACAAAGCCAGAAGCCAGAAGCCAGAAGGCAGAAGAAAAGGCGAAGCCAGAAGGCAGAAGCAGGAAGCCAGAAGAAAAGTCAAAAGCCACGTCATCTGAAGGAAGGTCGCCGAGACGGTGGCTGCGCACGTCGGGCGCGACTGATGCCAACGCCCGATCTCCGGGATTTTGCCTTTGATTTTTCTTCTGGCTTCTAGCTTTCGACTTCTGGCTTCGCCTTTTCTTCTGGCTTCTGGCTTCTGGCTTCTGGTTTCTGGCTTGCTCCGAATTACGGTTCCGCTGGAATCCCCCCGCTCACCGGTGCCCCCTCGTAGATCTCTCCGTAGCGGCGGTAGCTGTTCATCACTTTCCTTATGTAATGCTTTGTCTCGGAGAAGTTCACGGAAGTGAGGAAGTAATCGTCCCCTTCGGCGGGCTGGAGGCGGCTCCAGAGCCGGGTCTGGAAAGGTCCGGCGTTGTAGGCCGAGGCGGCCTTGTATCGGCTGCCGTCGAACTCCTCCAGCAGGTCGGCTACGTAGCGTGCGCCGAGCTGGATGATCGTCCGGGGGTCGTAGAGGTCCGCCGACTGGAGGTCGACGAGCCCCAGGCTCGCGCCGATGTCGCGGGCGGTCGTGATGATGAACTGCAGAAGGCCGCGCGCCGCGGCCATGGACTTGGCTCTCGGATCGAATCTCGACTCCTCGCGCATGATCGAGAGCACCAGTTGCGGATCGGCGCCGAACCGCTCGGAGTCTCTCTCGATGATGTCCGCGAAGTAGCGCGGATAGAGGAGCTGGCGCACTCGTGGAGGCAGCAGTTCCTGCACGAATCCGTCAGGCACCGAGCGCATCATCACTTCGATCGCGTAGATCGAGTCGCGTGAGGCCGCCGCCAGGTTGAGCGCGTGCGAGCGCGTGAGGGAATCCCGCATCGAGCGCAGTCCCCATCGCTCTTCGATCTCGCTGGCCGCCTCGTCGAAAAGGCCCATCGCCATCAGGAGGTCGGCGCGCTCCGCTCCCTCTTCGAGGGGAAACGACGGCAGCGGTTCCGAAGCAAGCTCGAGAACCTGGCGATACGCCGGGATCTCGAGATAGATGGCTCGCAAAGCCGTGCGATCCTCGTCCGAACCCGAGAGGAGATCGGCAACCGTTCCGGCCTCCCTCGCTTTCGACCAGTCGGCTGCCTCCACGGCGGCGTCGCGATCGGCGCGCGCGCTCGCGATCCGCTCCGAGAGCGCTTCGCGCAGCGGCGCCAGACGCAACCTCTCCCTGGCGAGAAAGGCGAAATGCGTCGGGATCAGGTACTCCATCGTTTCGAGGTAGTGGCCGACGGCTCTTCGCGGGTCGCGCCCCTCCCAGGCGCGCCCTCGCCAGTAGTCGATCTCGGATTTGGCCCAGGCGTCGGCCAGCCGGAGCGGAATCCGGTCGAGCTCCGCGATTGCCTGGGCGGACTGGCCCGCCGCGATCAGGTACGTTGCAAACTGGATCCCCGCCTCCGCGCGCGCTTCGGAGTTGGGCACGATCTTCTCGAGCATGCGGAGATCGGCGCGCGCACCGTCCAGATCCCCTTGCTTCGCCCGGGTCCTCATCCGCTGCGTGGTCGCCGCCGAGGTAGATCCGAAGTTTCCGCGCACCGCGATTGCGCGGGTCATGTGGCGGACCGCCCGATCGTCCTCCCCGACCAGCTGCGCCGCTCTCGCCGCATGAAAAAACAGGGTCGCGCGCATCTCCGCGCTTCGGGCGCCCGCGGCACCGGCAAGGTAGGTATCCTCAGCCTCGGCGAACTTTTCGTTGCCGAAGTAGGAGCGGCCGATCGCGAAGAGCAGGTCGTCGTCGGGCCCGCCGTTCCGACCCCTCGCCGCCTCATACAACTCCACGGCGCGATCGAAATGGCGATGGTTGCGCGCGGTCTCGCCCAGCAGAGCGAGATCGGCCCCGCTCGCCTGTTCGACCAGGGAGGGGCTGTCGAGGACGATCAGCGCCCGCTCGGATGGATCGTCTGAAGTGCCGCCGCGCAGCAATCCCCAGGCGATCTCACGCGCCTGTTCTTCCCGGCCGGCCGTGAGCAATCCCAGAGCGGCGCGCGAATCCAGGTCCCGCCTGAGCGCCGTGGATGCGGAAGGACGCAACTTGTCTGCGAAGCGGACGATCTCGGCGGGATTCTGTTCGGCCAGATAGTCGAGATGACTTTCGATCTCGCGCGAGCGCCAGATCGCCTGGGGCTCGTCGAAGATGTACGCCTCCCGAAGCCGTGCGGCTGCCTCAGCCGATCCCTTTTCTGCAGCGATCTCGATCGCGTGATGGCGAGCCAGCGGCGCGAAGGGGCTCGAGGGAAGGAGCCACGGAGCGAGCTCCCTGTCGGCGCGCTCGAAATCGCCCACCTCGATCAGCACGCGCGCGAGGAGATACCCGAGAGCCCCTTCCTCGAATGCCACGGCATGGCTGTCCCTCAGTTCATCCAGCTCCTCGATCAGCTCCGGCCACGCGGCAGCCTGCTGCAGGGCCATGATCCGGGCGGTCCACTGCTCCTGCGGCAGCTCGGCCAGCCCCGGAGCATTGATCAGAGCCTGCTCCGCCGCCCCCGGCGGTTGGTTGAAGGGCGCTCGCCGTCTCGGCGAAGTCTTCGACAAGGTCCAGAAGAGCGCGAGGGCCAGCATTGCGGCGGCCACGGCGATGGCGATGTAGCGGATCGTTCCAGGCTTCAAGGTGGTCTTCCAGTCGAGAGGTCGGAAAATGAGTGCTCACAGCCGGGTCGACCCCGGCCCCCCCCTTTCAAGATCCGGTCCCTCTGCAATCGGGGACTCACGCCGGGGCGGAAGGAAAGCTTTGCGGAGCCGTGCTCGAATCGCATGGCCGTTGGCTGGATCGCCGACCGCACCCCGCCAACGTCGTCCCCTGGGGTTAGAATGCCTCGCCCGGGAAGCCGGTTCTCACGCCTCGGTTCCCGACTTTTGTTTCCGAAGGGCTTTCATCCACAAATGCGCTGGACTCAATACTTCATTCAGACGATTCGCGAAGAGCCTGCTGACGCCGACGTCGTCAGCCAGCGGCTCATGATGCGCGGGGCCATGATCCGCAAGGTCGCCGCTGGGATCTACACCTACCTCCCGCTCGGGCTTCGCTCGATCCGGAAACTCGAGGCGATCGTGCGCGAGGAAATGGAGCACGCCGGAGCGGTCGAGCTGCTCATGCCGGCCATCCAGCCCGCCGAGCTCTGGATGGAATCGGGCCGCTGGCAGCAGTACGGCAAGGAGCTCCTCCGGATCAAGGACCGCCACGAGCGGGATTTCATCTTCGGCCCCACTCACGAAGAGGTCATCACCGACACGGTCCGAAACTCGATCTCATCCTACCGCCAGCTGCCTCTCAATCTCTATCAGATTCAGACCAAGTTCCGCGACGAGGTTCGTCCGCGTTTCGGATTGATGCGCGGGCGCGAGTTCATCATGAAGGATGCCTATTCGTTCCACAGCACGCCCGAGAGCCTCGACGAGGCTTACGGGAAGATGCGGGACGCCTACAACGCGATCTTCCGCCGATGCGGACTCGATCACGTGATGGTCGAAGCCGACACCGGAAACATCGGAGGGTCGGCCTCCCACGAGTTCATGGTTCTGGCACAGTCGGGAGAAGACGCCGTCATCCGCTGCCCTTCCTGCGGCTATGGAGCGAACGTCGAGAAGGCCGTGTCGCGCATTGCCGCGTCGAGCGATCTCACCGGCGAACCGGAGACCGCGACGGTCGTCGACACGCCCGGAACCGCTTCCATCGCGGACGTGGCGAAGTTTCTCGGCGTTCCCGAAAGCTCGCTCGTGAAGACGCTCGTCTTCCGAACAGAAGCCGGACCGGTGATGGTACTGGTGCGCGGCGACCGTGAAGTGAATCCGATCAAGGTGAAGAATCACCTCGGAGTCACGGAGCTCGAGATGCTCGACGAAAAGACCTTCGAGTCGGTCGTCGGCGGGCCCCAGGGCTACTGCGGGCCGGTCGGCGCCAGACAGATCCGGATCGTCGCCGATGAGTCGCTGCGCGACCGGACGAGCTGGACCGTCGGCGCGAATCAGCGCGACAGGCACATTCGCGGCGCGCGGCCCGGGCGCGATTTCGATCTGTCGGAGTTCGCCGACTTCACTCTCGTCGCGACGGGCGACGCCTGTGGAAATTGCGGTGCTCCACTCGAGACCTTCCGTGGTATCGAAGTCGGGCACATCTTCAAGCTCGGAATCAAGTACTCCAAGGCGATGGACTGCACGTTCCTCGACGAGGGAGGCGAGCGCCAGCCGATGATCATGGGGTGCTACGGCCTCGGCATCGGCCGCACCGTCGCCGCGGCGATCGAGCAGGGGAACGACGCGGACGGCATCATCTGGCCAGTCGCCATCGCTCCCTTCGAGGCGGTCGTCATCGCCGCGGGCCGCGAGCCCGAAGTGCTCGAAATTGCGGAGAAAACCACCGCGAAACTCAAGGATGCCGGAGTCGAGGTCATTTTCGACGATCGCGACGAGCGGCCTGGCGTGAAGTTCAAGGATGCGGATCTGATCGGATTCCCTCTTCGCATCGTGGTCGGAAACCGCAACCTGCAGAATGGCCAGATCGAGTGGAGCTGGCGCCGCGACAAGGAAAAGAAGCTCGGCGCACCCGACGAGGTGGCCAGCAGCGTCATCGACGCGGTGCTCGCCGAGCGCGCGAGCATGTCAACCCGAGCGTAGCGCCTGACACACCCGTTTCGTCTACGCCTCTGGATTCCTGATCGCCACTCCACTAGACTCGAAGCACGTCCACACAATTTGCAGCCGGCCGCAGGGTCGGAACGGAGCGTCGATGACTCGATACTTGTCTCTGCTCGCCATCGGTTTGTTTGCCCTTCCCCTCGCAGCCCAGAACACCGATCTGGAGGCGCTCGGGGGCCTTACCTTCAACTTCCGCAACCCGGGCGCACGGTCGCTGGCGATGGGAGGGGCGTTTCTCGGACTCGCCGACGACGCCACCGCCGCCGAGGCAAACCCCGCGGGATTGACGATCCTCCGCGTCCCGGAGGTCTCGCTCGAGGTCCGGAACTCGCGGACCGACACGGTCATGAACGCCTCGGGTGATTTTCCCGATCTGAGCCGGGACATATTCTTCACCCACAGCGACGCCGCCGAAGTGTCGTTCGCCAGCGTCGTCCTGCCGGCGGACCGCTGGGCCGTGGCGGCCTACTACCACCAACCGCTCAAGATCGAGAGTGAGATCAACATGGCCTGGGAGTTCAACGTTCTCAATCAGGCCGTTGCCAGGGACCTCCCTTTCGTTTTCATCCCTCGCGGTAACCCCGTGGGAAGCGGCCTTCCGGTTTCGCGGCAGCAGTGTCAGGACATGCAATTCGAGGATCTCGGCTCATGCAGCGGCTTTCAGCAGACCCCGTTCTACTCGCTGGTCGAGATGAAGCAGGAGACTTTTGGGGTCGCCGGAGCGGTCGAGCTCGGCCGGCTCTCGCTCGGAGCGGGCGCGCGTTACCAGACTTTCAGCCAGGCGGCCCTCACGGTCCGCTACGACGATTTCCTCACCCCGGTCGAGGCGCTGATTCAGGCCACCGAGCTCGATGAGGAAGGAAACGCGAAAGAAGAGAACGACACGACGTTCACCGCGGGCTTCAAGTACGCCTTCACCGACTCGTTCAGCGTCGGCGGGGTTTACAAGCAGGGCGCCGAATTCCCGACCGCCGTGTTTCAGGCCGTCTCTTTCGGCGGCGAATTCGAGGAGGAAGCCTTCGACACGACCTTCCACGTGCCCGACACCGCTGGTCTCGGCTTCGCGTGGCGCCCCCTGCCGGCCCTCACGCTGCTGGGGGATGCCGTCTTCATCCGCTACTCCAATCTGACCGACGACTTCCGTTCCGCCTACGGCGAGATCCAGATCCTCGACCAGCCCTACGAGATCGAGGACTCGACCGAGTACCACTTCGGAGCCGAGTATTTCATCGCGAGCCGGATCCCCGTGGCGATTCGGGCCGGTTGGTGGAGAGAGCCGGGCCACGCTCTCGAGTACGTCGGCCCGCTCACCTGCACCGACGAGCAGATCGATGAGGCCGACCGGGTCCTCTGCTCCGCGAACCGCGTACGTTCGGCCACCATTTTCCCGGGGTCGGAGGACGAAGACCATTACACGTTCGGAATCGGGCTTTCGTGGCCGAACTTCTCCATCGACGCGGCCTATGACACCTCGGACTCATTCAAGGTGGGCTCGCTCTCGGCGGTTGTCCGTTTCTGAGGGTTTGACACGCCCCGTATCGGGGCGTACATTTCCTCCTCAGCTGGATTGATTTGGGGCCGCTTGCAACCAGCCTAAAAAAAGCTAAAGTCGCTGCCTGAAACGGTCAGTTTTCGACGGATCGGAAAGGGGCCCCACGCGAGTGGGGCCTTTTCTATTCGGCATGGCGGCGTCGAGGAACCGATGCAGGACTTCGTTCAGACGCTGACAGACTCCAACATTTACCTTTTCGACGGCGCGATGGGCACGATGCTCTACACGCGCGGGTTCTTCATCAACAAGTGCTATGACGAGCTCAACCTGCGCGATCCGAACGCCGTCGTCGAGGTCCATCGCTCCTACCTGAAGGCCGGGGCGGAAATTCTCGAGACCAATACCTACGGCGCCAACCGTCTCAAGCTCCGCGCGTTCGGAATCGAGGGGGAGCTCCGAGAGATCAATCTCCGGGGCGCCGAACTGGCGCGCGAGGCGGCGGGAGGCCGCGCGTGGGTTGCAGGCGCCGTCGGTCCCCTGGGAATCCGGCTCGAGCCTTACGGGCCGACCGCGGTCGGCGAGGCGCGCGCGTTCTTCCGCGAGCAGATCGAGCCGCTCGTCGAGGGAGGCGCCGATCTCATCATCCTCGAGACATTTGCGAATCTCGTCGAGATCGAACAGGCAATCCTCGCCGTCCGCGAGGTCTGTTCCCTGCCGGTCGTCGCCCAGGTCACCATCGCGACCGATGGTCGCACGGTCTTCGGCGACACCGCCGAGACGATCGCGAAGAGGCTCGACCGCGCAGGCGCCGACGTCATCGGGCTGAACTGCTCGGTCGGCCCCGACGTCATGCTCGACGCGATCGATGCGATGGCCTCCGTCACCGGGAAAAAGATCTCCTGTCAGCCCAACGCAGGACTGCCGCGCGAAGTCCATGGCCGCCAGATGTACATGGCATCACCCGAGTACATGGCGAGGTACGCCAAGAGGCTCATCCAGAAGGGGGCGAAGTTCCTCGGTGGCTGCTGCGGGACCACGCCCGAGCACATCAGGATGATGAGCGACGCGGTCCGTCCTCTTTCGCCACGCCAGCATTTCGTCGTTCTCGATCGCGAAGTCGCGACGAACGGTGCGGCCGGCGAGGAGCCCATCCCGAGCGAAAAGCGCTCGAAATGGGGAGGGCGTATTGCCCGGGGCGAGTTCGCGACGACGATCGAGATCACCCCTCCGAAGGGTCCCGATCCGGCGAAGATGATCGAGTCGGTTCGCTCGATCCAGGCGGCGGGAGTCGACGCGGTCAACGTTCCAGACGGACCCAGGGCCCAGAACCGCATGGGAGCGATCGCAGTCGCCCTTTTGATTCAGCAGCAGGTGGGTATCGAGGCGATCCTCCATTACTGCTGTCGCGACCGAAACCTGCTCGGCATGCACTCCGACCTGCTCGGCTGCGCGGCCCTGGGCATTCACAACCTGCTCCTGATCACGGGCGATCCCCCGCGGATGGGACCGTATCCGGAAGCGACCGCCGTGTTCGACATCGACTCGATCGGCCTCACGAACATGGTCAACCTGATGAACCACGGCCTCGATCTGGGCGGAAATCCCTTTGGTAAGCCGACCGAGTTCACCATCGGCGTGGGCGTCAACCCGGGACACCTCGACCTCAATCAGGAACTCTCGCGGCTCGAGTGGAAGATCAAGGCGGGGGCGGAGTACGCGATCACTCAGCCCGTGTTCGACGTTCGCCAACTCGAGCATTTTCTTCAAAGGCTCGATGGCTGGAAGCTTCCCGTCGTCGCGGGAATCTGGCCTCTCCTCTCCTACAGAAACGCCCAGTTCATGAACAACGAGGTCCCGGGCGTCTCCGTCCCGGCCGCGGTCATCGAGAGAATGCGGTATGCAAGTGAGCAGAGCCGCGAGCACGCCCTCCGCGAAGGGGTCGCGATTGCACGCGAGACGCTGCTCGCCGTTCGCGACCGGGTCGCAGGCGTTCAGGTCTCGGCGCCACTCGGCCGGGTCGACCTCGCCCTGGAAGTCTTCGACGGCCTGGTCAACGTATCGAGCGCTGCGCCGCGCACGGGATAGCTTTCACATCCGTTCGGGATCGACCGGCCGGGGGCGTTCTTTCTCCACCGGCTCGTCGATCATCGGGCGATCGGGAATCGTGCTCCTCTGGAAATCGTCCCGGGACCGGAACAGATCGAGCCGCATCGTGCCGAAGTCGATCACCACTCTGAAGTTCTTCAGATAGTTCTGACCAAGGATTCCGTAGGCGGCGCTCTGATCGGAGCGGTAGAGCGGGATGTTCTTGAACCTTCCACCCCAGGCGTCCACGGCGATCTCGACATTCGAGACCTTTTCACCGCTCATCTGCGAGCCGCCGAGCCCCTGGAGCCTCGCACCGTGATACCGGGTCGACCTGCGCACGGGCGTGTCTTCAATCCGCTCTTCGTTCAGGAACGTGACCTCCGATCCGGTATCGACCACGAACAGGTACCACCCCTTCCGGTCGATCGCAGCCTGAACGAGCGGCCGGAAGCCGACCATGAAGAGATTCTGCTCGGGAGAGGGCCTGCGGTCGACCTCCTCGAGCGGCTGAAGGGTGAGGATCTCGCGCTGAAAATCGAGCTCCACCCGAAATTCCTTGAGCAGGTTCGTTCCGAGGAGCAGTTCCATCCGGAACGGCTCCTTGTTGTAGACGAAGAACTGGAGCTTGTCGTCCGCCATGATCGCGACCGGGACGTGGTTGATCTCGAGATCCCCGATCACGAGGCGATCCATGATGCCGAACTTCACCGAAATGGGTTCCCCCAGCAGGCCGAGGAACGTCCCCTGGAACGTGGTGATCGGCTCGACGCCGGTTCGCTTCGCGAAGCTTTCGGAAATGATCGACGTCACCGCTCCGGTGTCGAGCACCGCCGTGACTCGCGGCTCTTCGTTCACGGCGACCGTGAGGCGGGGAATGTCGGGTGAACCCATCTCCATGTCGACGATCGTCGCGTGGCGCGACGGAAGGACGTACACGGGGCGGCCGGCCATAGCGCGGAGATACTCGACGTGCCATTCCCTCACCGCGACTCCGTTCGCGCGCGCCATCTCGGCCCAGTCGAAAGCGGCCTCGAAGTTGTTGGCCAGGTACTCGGTTTGAGACAGTGCCCAGGCGACGTTGCCGAGGTGCTCGAACGAGAGGCGCAGATCGACAGCGCTGCGCAGGGTCCGCCTCGCTTCTTCCAGACGCCCGGCTGCCAGCTGCGAGCTTCCGAGCGCGAGAAGCTCCGCCGGGCGCAAACGCTCCCTCCCCAAAACGGAATCGGCGTACGTCAATGCGCGCCCGTAGTCGCCCGTCTTTTCCAGCTCGATGATGCTCGTCCCCTTCGGCCGCACGTCGCCCGGCAGAATCAGAACGGGCGTGATCGACACCTCGTTCTGAAGCGTGCATCCGCCCTGCAGGATTGCTGCGGTCAACGCGAGTAACGCCAGGCTTCTGCGCATCGTCTCTCGATTCCTCATTTGACCAGGGCTGACTTGCGTCAGGCGGCCGGATAAGCATGCTCAACTCGGTGACCGACACCGATCCCTCATCCAGCCTTCTCCACAGAGCGAACGTATCGGTCGTTGGAACGTTTCAATTTTTGGCATAGAACCTGCCCGCCTAATGTCAACCCTTGGAAACCATTTCACCATGAAACTAAAGCTCTTCATCGCGATGTTGACCGTCTCTGTTCTGATCGGATGTACCAGAAAGAGCGACCTCGCGCTCCGCACCGAGGAGTACGACGTCGTCGAGGAGGGAGTTGCCGACGGCTGGCCGAACGATCTCGGAGTCACCCAGGTCGCTCCTCTCACGGATACCAACGTCGATACCACGACTTCGTTCAGTCTCCTGGGGACGGATGTGCCGGCCGACTCGACGGCCCTGCCGCAAGACTCGGCCCTGGCCAGCCGTCTGGAAGGCGCCGTCACCCCCGCTCCAGCAGGAGCGCCCGGCGCTCCGCCGACCGGGCGGGCGTCGGCTTCGAGGACGCCTGCCGCGGACGCTCCCCCTCCCTCGCGCCCCGCTGAGCCGCCCCCGCGCACGACTCCGCAGCCGCCGGCCTCGACCAGGCCGGCCCAGGTCCCGCGCAAGCCGTCTCCAACCACGACTCGGCGAGCAGAACCAGCCGAGGGGCCCGCGCCGCCGCCAGTGAATCCGCGCGAGCCGGAAACTTCGCCCGAGCCAACCCCTCCAACGACCACGAGAACGGATACCGCTCCCCCTCCGGAGCCGGCGGAACCCGCACCTGACCCTCCCCCCTCGGACGACGCTTCACTGGAAGATTCACCGGCGCGCCGCTGATGCGCCCCTTCTCTCCTGTTCATCCAGGGAGGGCCGCGCTAGAATTCGCCCCCATGTCCGGGAGTCTCACCTTTCAGTCCCTCGTCCTGACCCTGCAGAAGTTCTGGGCCGACCGCGGCTGCATCATGGAGTATCCGATCGACCTCGAAGTCGGAGCGGGAACCATGCATCCGGCGACCTTTCTGCGCGTGCTCGGTCCCGAGCCGTGGCGGGTCGGTTATGTGCAGCCCTCCCGGCGCCCTGCCGACGCCCGCTACGGCGAAAACCCGTTCCGGCTGGGCAAGCACTATCAGTATCAGGTCATCCTCAAGCCGTCACCTCTGGAGATTCAGGAGATCTATCTCGACTCGCTTCGGGCGATCGGCCTCGACCTGACCCGCCACGACGTCCGCTTCGAAGAGGACAACTGGGAGTCGCCCACCCTCGGCGCCTGGGGCGTGGGATGGCAGGTCCTGCTCGACGGGATGGAGATCACGCAGTTCACCTACTTCCAGCAGGCCGGAGGAATCGATCTCTCCCCGGTTTCGGCCGAGATCACTTACGGACTGGAGCGGCTGACGATGTTTCTCAGCCGAAAGAGCTCGGTGTACGACATCGAATGGGGCCCGGGATTCGGCTATGGCGCTGTCCGTCACCAGGACGAGGTCGAGTTCTCGAAGTATTACTTCGAGGTCGCCGATATCGAGCTTCACTGGCAACTGTTCGCGGGCTTCGAAGCCGAGGCGAAGCGATGCCTCGACGCCGAGTTGGTCCTTCCCGCGTACGAGTGGACGCTGAAGTGCTCGCATGCTTTCAACACACTCGACGCTCGGGGAGCGATCTCCGCCACCGAGCGAGTCGGGGTGATCAAGAGAGTTCGCGACCTCGCCGTTCGCTGCGCCGGGCAATACTACGAATCGCGACGCCGGCTCGGCTTCCCTCTCCTGCCGGAGAACGAACGCGCGGCGGCGCTCGCCGCTGCCGAGGCGGGTGCGACCTCATGAGGAGCCGTTCATCGGAATGAGTCATTCTTACGTTTTCGAGATCGTTCTCGAAGAGATTCCTGCCTGGATGGTCCAGCAGCGTCTGGATTCGATCCAGAAAGGTCTGACCGCGATGCGGGCGGAGTTCGGCGGCAGCGAGGAGGCGCCGGGCACGATCCGGGTCGGGGCCACGTCGCGCCGGATCTGGTTCAAGCTGGTCGATCTCCCCGGGCGGCAACAGAACCGCTCCGAAGAGATCAAGGGACCCTCGGCCAGGGCAGCGTTCGACTCGGAGGGAAAGCCGACCAAAGCGGTCGAAGGCTTCCTCCGGAAGAACAGCGCCACGCTCGAACAACTCGAGACTCGCGACGACTATGTCTGGCTCAACCGGACGGTTGAAGGAAAGCGGATCGAGGACGTCCTCGCCGCGGGCATCCCCCGGCTCATCGAGACCCTTCACTGGCCGAAGGCGATGCGGTGGGGGAGCGGCGAGCACTCCTACATCCGGCCCGTCCATTCGATCGTCTCGGCCTTCGACGGCGAGCCGCTCCCGCTGACGATCTTCGGGACGGCGAGTGGCACTACGACCGTGGGTCACCGGATTCTCGCCCCCGGACCGATCGAGATCCGCACGGTGAAGGAGTACGAGCCGAAGCTCGAGGAGGCTTTCGTCATCGCAGATGCCGGGAAGCGAGTCGAGATTCTGCGGACGACCGCCCGGAGGCTCGCGGCGGAAGTCGGTGGCGAGCCCGCCGAGGACGAGCAGATCTGGGATCAGTGGAAGTTCCTGACCGAGTACCCGGGCCTCGTGCGGGCGGAGTTCGATCCGTCGTTTCTCTCGATTCCGTTCGAGGTTCTCGTGACCGTGATGCGCGTGCACCAGAAGCAGCTTCCGATCTGGAAGGACGGTCAGCTGACCAACTCGTACCTCGCCGTCATGGATCAGGAGAGCGATCCGGACGGAAACGTCGCGGGCGGAAACGCTTTCGTTGCCAATGCGCGGTTCGCGGATGCCCGGTTCTTCCACGAGACGGACCGCCGCCACTCGCTCCAGGAGCGCCTGCCGGAGCTCGCGCGGCTGCAGTTTCAGGAGAAGCTCGGAAGCTACCGCGACAAGACCGAGCGAATCGTGAAGATCGCCTCGGCGATCGCGCGGGAGCTGAGCCTCGGCGACGCGGCGGCAATCGAAGAGGCGGCCCGCCTCGCGAAAGCCGACCTTGTGACCGAAATGGTCAAGGAGTTCACCGAGCTGCAGGGGCGGATCGGCGGTATCTACGCCCGCGAGGAAGGAAAATCCGACCCCGTCTGGATGGCGATCTACGACCACTACCAGCCTGTCAGCGTCGAGGATCAGGTGCCTCGAGGGGTCACCGGAGCCGTGGTTTCCCTCGCCGACAAGCTCGACACCCTCTCCGGCTTTTTCAGGATTGGGCTCAAGCCGAGCGGGTCGAAGGACCCGTTTGCCCTCCGCCGGGCGGCCCAGGGAATCGTGCAGATTCTTCTGAATCGGGAGCCGTGGTCGGTGGAGATTCCGGTCGAAACGCTCGTGGCGATCGGCCTCGAGGCTCACGGGGCAGAGAGCGGATCCGACAAGGTGGCGGCCGAGTTGCGCGAGTTCCTCGCGGAACGGGTGCGCACGCTTCTCGAGCACCCGCGTTACGGAGCCTGGGCGTACGACGAGATCGCCGCCACGATGGAATCGGGATGGGGCAACTCGCTCCCCGACCTGCTCGACAGGCTCGCGGCCGTACGCGCATCCCGCAGCTCACCCGAGTTCCTCTCGATTCTGGATTCGGCCAAGCGGATTCGAAACATCGCCGGAGATGAGACCTCGACCTTCGTGGATGCTTCGCTTCTCGAACATGCGGCGGAAAAGCGACTGTATGAATTGAGCAACACGGTGATCGATCAGATCGATGAGCTGGTTGCCGGCAAGAGATATTCGGACGCGCTCGCCTCCTTCGCCGCCATGGCACCAGAGCTCGAGACGTTTTTCAACGACGTCCTCGTCATGGTCGAGGACCAGGTCCTGCGAGCGAACCGCATCGCTCTCCTGAACCGGGTCGGAAGCGCCGCAAGGCAGATCGCTGACGTCACGCGAATCGTGGTGGACCGGCGGGACTACAATTCCCGCTGATGATCCGCACGGCCATCGCCCTGGCTTTGATTCTCGCTCTCTCGGGATGCGAGCGCACCCCTGCGGCTCCCGACGAAGGAGCCACGATTCTGCGGGACACCGATCCCAATCTGCTCACCATGCTGAACGGGGCCACCGTCGTCGACCGCACGGGCGAGGCTTCGCTTCAGCTTTCGGCAATCCATGCTATCGACGGCGATCATTCCACCGTCTGGGCGACGCCGCCGGACGATCTCGAGCAGACCGTCACGATCGCCCTCGGTCGCGAGGTCATGGTGAAGCGGCTCGGTATTCACTTCGGATCGATGCGGACGACGCAGCCCGCCGGCGCCCTCCTCTTCGAAGGTTCGCTGGGCGGCGCGGAGTTCACTCCCCTCGGTACCATCGAGGCGCAGCGACAGCCTGAGAACTGGCTGGAAATCGAGCCCATAGCCGTGTCTCACCTGCGCGTGACGATTCTCCGCGCGTTTGCCGAGAATTCCACGTCCGCACAAGTGCCCACGCTTCTCGCCGATGGTGAGACCCAGCTGCTGCCGCCCGTTCCGGACCTTCGAGGGCACTGGAGAATCAACAATTTCGAAGCCACGATCTCGACCGCGGAGAGAGTCATCCAGGGGGTCACGACCGAGGATCCGCCCCGGGTTTTCCGGGGCGCCTGGGATGGCCGAGCGGTTCGCCTCTCGTGGTCCCGCGGCCTCGAGCACGGCGTGGGCCTCCTCGTGGCGGAGCCGGAGGGGAAGGCGCTGAACGCGATCATGTGGCATCTGAAAGCCCATCCGCCGTTCGCGACGCCCGTCTGGTTCGGTGAGAGATCCGGCAAGCCGGAGGGAGTCGTGACAGCGCCGTCGATCAAGGACGCTTTCTTCAGGACCGAGGGAAGATTTCCGATGCATGACCTGGTGTTCGACGGCGCCGCTCTTCTTCCCGGTTCGGAACAGACGCTGCGGTCTCTGGTCCGGCTGATCGAGGCAAACCCTGCCGGAACGTTTCGATTCGCCGCCCACTACGTCAGCGAGGGGACCGAGCGCGAGGACATCGAGATGTCGAAGAGGCGTCTCGACAGCCTCCGCGGCGAGCTGGAGCGTCTCGGGCTGGCTCCGGACCTGGCCGGATATGATGCGGCTGCGCGTCGCGATCTGCGCGACCTGCCGTGGACTCAAGTTGAGCTTCTGCTGAACAATCGCATCGATCTCGAGCTCACCCGTCATCCGGGCGAGTGAGCAGGAGGGAATCAGACCTGATGACTCAATACGTCTATTACTTCGGCGACGGAAAGGCCGAGGGCAGCACCGGAATGAAGAACCTCCTCGGAGGAAAGGGCGCCGGCCTTGCCGAGATGACGAACATCGGCGTTCCGGTGCCGCCCGGATTCACGATCTCGACCGAGGCGTGTCTCTACTACTACGACCACGGCCGCAAGTATCCGGAGCAGCTCGAGAAGGATGTTCGCGAGGCGCTCTCGCGCGTCGAGCAGTCCGTCGGGCGGAAGTTCGGCGACAGCAGCAAGCCGCTGCTCGTCTCGGTCCGCTCGGGTGCGCGGGCTTCCATGCCGGGGATGATGGACACCATCCTCAACCTCGGCCTGAACGACAGCACGGTCGAAGGGCTCGCGAAGAGCGCCAACGACGAGCGGTTCGCGTGGGACTCATATCGGCGCTTCATCCAGATGTACTCCGACGTCGTGCTCGGGATCGAAAGAAGCCACTTCGAGCATCGCCTCGAGGCCGCGCGGGAGATGGCCGGGGTTCAATCCGATCCGGAGATCCCGGCGTCCGCGCTGAGGGCCCTCGTGTCCGAATACCGAAAGATCGTCCGCGCGGAGACCGGGAAGGACTTCCCTCAGGATGTCGAGGAGCAGCTGTGGGGCGCCATCGGCGCCGTCTTCGGATCCTGGAACAACAATCGCGCGATCACCTATCGACGGCTCAACAACATCCCGGACGACTGGGGAACGGCGGTGAACGTTCAGTCGATGGTCTTCGGAAACATGGGAGACGACTGCGCCACGGGTGTCTGCTTCACGCGAAACCCCTCGACCGGCGAGAAGCTGTTCTACGGCGAGTTCCTGGCCAACGCCCAGGGAGAGGACGTGGTCGCGGGCATCCGGACTCCCCATCCGATCTCGAAGGAGGGCTCCGGCGGAGACGGGACCTCGCTCGAAGAATCGATGCCCGAGGTTTACAGCCAGCTGGTCGACGTCTATCAGAAACTCGAGTCCCACTATCGCGACATGCAGGACATCGAGTTCACCATCCAGTCGAAGAAGCTCTATCTCCTGCAGACGCGCACTGGAAAGCGAACGGGATTCGCGGCGGTGCGGATCGCGAACGACATGTTCGACGAAGGAATCGTCGAGCGCGACGAGGCCGTGCGCCGGGTGGATCCGAACGGTCTGGTGCAGTTGCTGGCTCCGATCTTCGATACCGCTGCGCGGGACCGCGCCTTCAGCGAAGGGCGTCTCCTCGCGAAGGGCCTCGCTGCCGGCCCCGGCGCGGCCGCGGGCAGGATCGCGTTCAATGCCGACAAGGCCATCGAGATGGCCCGCTCGGGCGAGCCCGTCATTCTCGTCCGCATCGAGACCTCTCCCGAGGACATCGCAGGGATGCACGCTTCCGCCGGAATCCTGACGACCCGCGGGGGCCTGACTTCGCATGCGGCCGTCGTGGCGCGGGGAATGGGCAAGCCGTGCATCGTCGGCTGCGGAGCGCTCAAGGTCGACTACGGCCGCTCGGAGATCCGCTCCGAAAAAGGGACCGTCCTCCAGGAAGGCGACTGGCTCTCCATCGACGGCACCAGCGGTGAGGTCCTCAATGGAAAAGTAGAGACGCGCGCCTCCGAGATCATTCAGGTCATCCTCGAGCAGACCATGAAACCCGAGGACTCGCAGATCTACCAGCATTTCAAGCGGCTTCTCGAGTGGGCCGACCAGATCCGCACCCTCGGCATCCGGACCAACGCGGACACGCCGGGAGACGCGCGCACGGCGCGCCTGTTTGGCGCCAAGGGGATCGGTCTCTGCCGCACCGAGCACATGTTCTTCCAGGAGGACCGGATCCTTGCAGTGCGCGAGATGATTCTGGCGCGCAACGAGACCGGACGGAGGAAGGCACTCGAGAGCCTCCTGCCGTTCCAGAAAGACGACTTCGCGGGGATCTTCCGCGCGCTCGACGGCGATCCTGCGACGATCCGGCTCCTCGACCCTCCCCTCCACGAGTTCCTTCCGAACAACGAGGCCCAGATCTCCTCGCTCGCCCGCGACATGAACTGGGGCTTCATCGAGCTTCGCTCCAAGGTCGCTCAGCTCCACGAGGTAAACCCGATGCTCGGCCATCGCGGCTGCCGGCTGGGCATCACGTACCCGGAGATCTACGAGATGCAGGTGCGTGCGATCTTCGAGGCTGCGTGCGAAGTGAAGAAGGAAGGGATCGAGGTCTGCCCGGAGGTGATGATCCCTCTCATCGGAACGACGAAGGAGCTGACGATCTCGAAGGAGATCGTGGAACGAACCGCGAAAGAGGTCATCGAGCGGCACGGACTCGAGATTCCAATCATCGTCGGAACGATGATCGAGATTCCGCGCGCCGCCCTCATGGCCGAAGAGATCGCGAAGGATGCTGCATTCTTCTCGTTCGGCACGAACGATCTCACGCAGATGACGTTCGGCTATTCACGCGACGACGTCGGGACCTTCATGCCGGAGTACCTCGAGAAGAAGATCCTCCGCCGCGACCCGTTCGAGTCGATCGACATCGACGGCGTTGGCCAGCTCGTGAAGATCGGTACCGAGCGCGGGAGAGCGGGCAATCCGAAGCTGAAGATCGGCATCTGCGGCGAGCATGGGGGCGAGCCCGATTCGATCCGCTTCTTCAGGACCTGCGGGCTCGATTACGTCTCCTGCTCTCCCTATCGCGTGCCGGTAGCCCGACTCGCCGCCGCCCAGGCCGAGCTCGAAGCGCGTGAGAACGAAGCCTGAGAGGCTGAAGAAAAAGCCGCAACCGATCGTCAGGATGACGGCGCCGCCGCGGCGACCGTCACTTTCGCGTCGGTTCGCGCTCTTCCTCGCTCTCGACTTTTCGCAGGACGCGCTCGAGCAGCAGCCAGATCTCGTCCAGCTTTTCCTCGAGCCTGTTGAAGCGGGCCTCGAAGTCCGCGTTCTCGATCTCTTCGATCAGATCCCGGAAAAGAGGATCCGAGAAACCGACCATCGGCGCCGCGACTGTGTCGTCCGCACTCGCGATTCGCGGATAGAAGGCGTCGATCACCTTGTCCAGCGAGCTCTCGGGCGCGATGAGAGGAATGATCTCCATTCCACTCGCCGTCTGGAGAATGTCCACGGCGTCGTGATCGGAAGGATCCCCCATCGCGACCTCGAGCGCTTCCCCGGTGATCCGGACCGGCAGGGCCCTGAGCTCGCGGGCGACGCGAGCTGGAATCCTCCGGAGAACCTTCTTGGGAATGTCGATGTGCAACAGGCTGATGCACGGCACGTCCATCTGACGCGACAGGAAAGCGGCCAGCACGTTCTCGTCGATGAAATTGAGATCGACCAGCGTGGACCCGAACTTCTTGCCGGTCCGTTCCTGCTCCGCCAGAGCGATCTTCATCTGCACCGGGTCGATCAGGTTGGCGGCGAGCAGCATGTCGCCCAGGTTGCGCTTCTCCATGCGGGGCCTATCTTACGAAAAACCCCGCCTTCCCGGCGGGGTCTTTCTCGTTCTCGACGTATTCCGTCTTCAGCCTCGGCGCATCGAGTGGATTCCACCGATGAGTCCGAGAACGCCGGCGAGGGGACCGAATCCGATCTTCTTCGCGGCTCCCCGGGTGACTTTCTGCCCAAGACGGAAACGAATCATCTTCTTCATCAAGCTCAGCATGTGTCCTCCTTGCTCCTCTAAATAACTGCAAGGATGCGGCCAATTTGCGATCCGCTTAAATGACTGAACCCGCTCAGCTTATGCCCTCGATTTCAGCCTTCAACGCTCGCCCCATCAGACGCTGAATCGCCTTTCGCGGCGAGTCCCCTTCGTACAGCACCCGGTACATCTCCTCGCTAATCGGCATGTCGATTCCGTGGCGCTCGCCCAGGTCTCGGACCGAGCGCGAAGTCTTAACCCCCTCGGCCACCAGCCGCGTCTCGCGAAGGATCTCCTCGAGTTGCTTTCCTCGCCCGAGCGCCACGCCGACGCTGCGATTCCGCGAGAGGGAGCCGGTGCAGGTGAGAACGAGATCGCCCATCCCGGCGAGCCCGGCGAACGTCTCCGGCCTTCCGCCAAGCGTCATGCCGAGACGCCGGATCTCATGCAGGCC
This sequence comes from Thermoanaerobaculia bacterium, assembly GCA_046260175.1. Lineage (GTDB taxonomy): Bacteria > Acidobacteriota > Thermoanaerobaculia > Gp7-AA8 > Gp7-AA8 > JBHEPS01. The sequence continues at coordinate 7,254 of JBHEPS010000022.1, read as the reverse complement.
CCGCGTGATCAGAGCCGCGAGGGTGTTGTTTCCGAGACCGAGCCCCTCGACGACTCCGGCCGCGATCGCAATGACGTTCTTGAGCGAGCCGCCGAGCTCGACTCCCACCACGTCGTCCGAGCGATAAAGACGGAACGACTCGCTCGACATCGCCGCCTGGATTCTCCCCGCCAGATCGAAATCGCTCGAAGCGACCACGGCGGCCGTCGGGTCGCGGCGCGAAACTTCGAGCGCGAACGTCGGGCCGGAAAGTACCCCGAACCCACGCAGCCTCTCTCCGAGCACCTCGGCGCTGATCTCGGAAATCCTCTGCAGCGAATCGTTCTCGATCCCTTTCGTTCCCGAGATGATCTCGACGGGATCGGTCAGTGAAGCGGCGATCTCCGAAAGGACGGTGCGATAGTGGTGACTCGGAGTCACCATGAGAATCGTGCGTGAGAACGCGGCCGCTTCGCTCAGCGAGCTGGTGACGCGGATGTTGGAGGGGAACTCGGCCGCGGGAAGGTAGACCGGGTTGCTCCGGGTCCGCTGGATGGCCTCGGCGACTCGTGGATCGTGCGCCCAGAGCATGACGTCGTGATTCGACCGGGCGGCGACCTCGGCCAGCGCCGACCCCCAGGACCCCGCTCCGATGACAGTCAGTTTCAAGCGCGCGACTCCCCTACCCCGGGTACCGGGGCTCTTCCCCGGCAACCATGCGTGCGATGTTGGATCGATGCTTCAGGATGATCGCAAGCGCGATCACGATTCCGGCGATGACGGTCCAGAACGGCGCGTGCTGAACGAAGCGGAGCGCCATCGGCATCGCCGCTGCGGACAGGATCGAGCCGAGAGAGACGAACCTCGTCGTAATCCAGACGAGAAGGAAAATCACGAACGCGATTCCGAACGCGAGGGGCGAAAGAGCGAGGAAGACCCCGGCCGCGGTCGCGACTCCCTTGCCGCCGTGAAAGCCGAGCCAGATCGGAAACATGTGTCCGAAGACGACGGCAATGGCGCTGACTCCGACCCAGAAGCTCGGCGCATCCTGCAGCCTGCCGAGCTCGGGCCAGGCTTCACTTGCCAGCAGCGCCTTCGCGAGCACCACGGCGGCCCACCCCTTCACCCCATCGAGAAGGAGCGCGATCACCCCCGGAACCCTGCCGACGCTCCTCGCGACGTTCGTGGCGCCGACGTTGCCGCTTCCGATCGTGCGGATGTCCTTCCCCGAGGCGAGTCGCGCGACGAACCAGCTGAAGGGAATCGACCCGATCAGGTAGGCGCCGGCGATGAGCGCCAGAGGAAGGAGCGCGGACATGGCCCAATTGTAGCGTCTGGAATGTCAGATCCCTTCGAAGGCCGTCTCGAGATCGCTGATCAGGTCTTCGATGTCCTCGATCCCGACCGAGATTCGCACCAGTCCGGGACTGATCCCCAGCCGCTTCCGCGTCTCGACCGGCACCGACGCGTGGGTCATCGTCTCCGGATGAGAGATGAGGCTCTCGACCCCGCCCAGTGACTCGGCGAGCGAGCAGAGACGGACGCGGTCGAGGAATGCCTTCGCCGCTTCGAGCGAGCCGAGCTCGAACGAGATCATCCCGCCGAAACCCTTCATCTGCTTCTTCGCGAGCGCGTGCTGTGGATGCGAGGCGAGCCCGGGGTAGTAGACCCTCTTCACCTTCGGGTGATTCTCGAGATACTGCGCCATCGCCAGTCCGTTCGAGTTGTGACGGTCCATCCGGATCGCCAGCGTCTTTATCCCGCGCAGAACCAAAAACGAGTCGAACGGAGAGAGAATCCCCCCCATCGCGTTCTGCAGGTAGCCGATCTTCTCGGCCATCTCTTCCGATTTCGAGATCAAGGCCCCGCCGACCGAGTCCGAATGCCCGTTGAGGTACTTGGTGGTCGAGTGCAGGACGACGTCGGCTCCGAGCTGGAGAGGCCTCTGGAGAACGGGCGAAGCGAACGTGTTGTCGACCACCACGAGCACGCCGCGGCTGGCGACGGCTTCGACGCACGCCGGGATATCCGTGATCGTCATCATCGGGTTCGTCGGAGTCTCGAGATAAAGCATCTTCGTCTCGTCACGCAACGCCCCCCTGACGGCTTCGACCGACGAGGTATCGACGTAGGTGAACTCGATTCCGTAGCGCTCGAGGACGTGCTTGAACAGGCGGAACGTCCCGCCGTACATGTTCTCGGCGGCCACGACGTGGTCGCCCTGGCTGAGAGTCGCCATCAGGGTGGTCGTCGCGGCCATCCCGGAGGCGAAGCAGTGCGCGGCCACACCGCGCTCGAGCGCGGCGAGATTCGCCTCCAGCACCGACCGCGTCGGGTTCTTCGTCCGCGCGTACTCGTACCCCTTGTGCTTGCCGAGCTCCGGCTGCACGTAGGTCGAAGTCGCGAAGATCGGGTACATCACCGCACCTGTTTCCGGCTCGGGCTGCTGTCCCGCGTGAATGCATTCAGTCGAGATTCCCATGGCGATTCCTTCCTGCCGAGGCAGTCGGTCGGCCGGCGCGCCCGGAGGGTTCGGGCGGGCGGCGTGTCAGCTCGCCTGCCGGCGAGACCGCGTGTAGATTTCCTTCGAAAGATAGCGCTCGCCGCTGTCGGGAATCAGCGTGACGACGCGCTTCCCCGGGCCGAGCTCGCGCGCCAGCTCGAGAGCAGCAACCACGTTCGCCCCCGCCGACGAGCCGCCGAGAATCCCTTCTTCCCGGGCCAGGCGGCAAACCATCTCGAAGGCCGGGGCGTCATTGACCATGACGATCCTGTCCGCCAGCGAAAGATCGAGCACTTCGGGGATGAACGAAGAGCCGATCCCCTCCACGTCGTGCGGGCCGGCCTCACCTCCCGCAAGAACCGACCCTTCCGTTTCGACCACCGCCGTGGCGACTCGGGGGAGCCGTTCCCGGAGGTAGCGCGCCACTCCCGTGAACGTACCGCCCGTGCCCGAGCCGGCGACGAATCCATCGATCCGCTCTTCCATCTGCTCGAAGATCTCCGGACCCGTCGTTTCGTAGTGCGCGTCGGAGTTGAACCTGTTGCGGAACTGCTGCGGGACCCAGCTGCCGGGAATCCCTTCCCCGATCTCCTCGGCTTTGCCGATCGCCTCTTTCATCCCCCCCTCTTCCGAGGTGAGAACGACTTCGCCGCCCAGCGCGCGCATGAGCATCCGCTTTTCGACCGAAAACTGCTCCGGCACCACGAGGATGACCCTGTAGCCGAGCTGAACCCCCGCCAGGGCGAGCGCCACCCCGGTGTTTCCGGCCGTCGGCTCGATGATCGTCGCGCCGGGCTGGAGGATTCCGGCCCGTTCGGCCGCCCGGATCATCCCGATCCCGATCCGGTCCTTCACCGACCCCCCAGGGTTGAGGAACTCGAGCTTGACGAACACATCGGCGCAATCCTCCCCGGGGAGGTTGCGGAGTCCGACCATCGGGGTTTCGCCAATGAGCTCGAGGATCGAGGATGCGGGGGCCATTCGGGGTCGGTTCGTCAAGGCCGGGCCATTCTAGGAACCGAACCGGGAAAAGACAAGTAAGGACAAGCCAGAAGCCAGAAGCCAGAAGCCAGAAGAAAAGGCGAAGCTAGAAGTTGAAAGCCAGAAGCTGGAAGAAAGATCAGAAGCAAACTCAGAAGTGCGGGCACTCCCCTGCGGTTCTGACTTGGCTGTTGCCTTTACTTCTGGCTTCTGGATTCTGGCTTCTGGCTTCTGGCTTCTGGCTTTAAAAAAGGGCAGGACCGCGCGGGTCCTGCCCTTTCGTTTGAAAGCGTTATGGAGAGAGAGGACTAGGCAAAGGCTCTCGGCTGCGAACGGCGCTGGTTGTAGCAGTCGCGGCAGAAGACGGGTTTGCCGCTGACAGGAGTGAAAGGCACCTCGGTGGTCACCCCGCAGTTGTCGCAGGTGACCGAAACCATCTGCCGGGGCCCGGCGGATCCATTGCCGTCACGCGAGGACTTCCGCTTGTCGCGGCAGTTCTTGCATCGTTTCGGCTCGTTGGTGAAACCGCGCTCGGCGTAGAAAGCCTGTTCGCTTTTGGTGAACGTGAACTCTCCGCCGCACTCCATGCAATTGAGAGTCTTATCAGAGAAAGTCTCCATGGAAATTGAGTCTCCTACCATGATGAAAAGATGAAACGAAACCATATGCCGCAGCCTGGAAACACGGGCGGGGTGCCGCGACTGTCAACCCCGCATGAGCAAAATGCCCCGTCTGAAATGTCGATCAGTCCCCCTTCCTCTGTTCGAGTCCCCCGGGACGGTCCCAGATGCACCGAGCTGCGTGGATTGTCGAATCGCTGTAACTCCCGTTTTTAGCATATCTTCCGTGTCAAATCAACGACACTTCTCAGAAACGGGAATAAGAGAGGCCAATCGACGAACCAGTCACCGCGTCCGGATCGGACCCGCCGGATGGAGCGACAAAAGACTGGGTACGAAAAGTGGTGGAACCATCAGGAGTCGTGGAAGTGTTTGCAGAAAGGCGCATTCGGAAGGAGTAACATTCGGTTGCATCGACTGCGGGAAGGCAGATTCCTTGCTCGGTGTGAACAATAGGGTTGCCATGCCGAACGCCGACAGGGAAAAACGACCCGAGGGGTCGGTCGAAGGGATGCTCTTCGACCACTACGAGGTCGAGAAAACGCTCGGACGCGGAGCGATGGGGGTGGTCTACCTCGCGAAGGATCTCCGGATCGGCCGCCGGGTGGCGCTCAAGACCGTGCCCCGGTTCACTCAGGCCTTCGATTCCGAGCGGGACGAGCAGGACTTTCTCGAGAGGTTCCGCCGGGAGGCAGAGCTCTGCGGCTCGCTGATTCACCGCAACATCATCACCCTCTACGAAGTTGGCTGGGAAGGCCGCCGAATCAGCTACCTGGCGATGGAGTATGTCGACGGGGAGTCCCTTCTCTCGATGATCGCGCGCGAGGGGCGGCTCGAGATCGACGCGGCCTTCAAGATCACGGACGACGTTCTCAACGGACTCGCCTGGGCGCACGCGCGGCAGGTGATCCACCGCGACATCAAACCGGCCAACATCCTGATCTCGATCCATGGCGAGGCGAAGATCGCCGACTTCGGCGTCGCGCGCTACGCGCGCTCGGCGGGCCGCACCCTGACGGATGTCGGCCAGCTGATCGGAACTCCCTATTACATGGCGCCCGAGCTGATCGCCGGGAAGAGCGTTCAGACCCAGTCCGATCTCTTCTCGGTCGGCGTCGTGCTGTTCGAGATGCTCACCGGGAAGAAGCCGTTCGAGGGCCCCGACCTGATGGACGTGCTCTACAACGTCGTCAATACCCCGGCCCCCGACGTCCAGTCGCTCCGGCCCGATCTTCCGCGATGGGTCTCGGGTTTCGTCCGACGCCTGATCGCCAAGAACCCCGCTGACCGGTTCCTCTCGGCCGAGGCGGCGATGAAGGAGCTTCGGCGGCTCATGGGTGTCAGCCCCGCCGCTACGAATCCGCTGCTGCAGGCCGGCCGGACCATCCCGGTGGTCTCGAACCTCACTCCCGAAGAGACTCCGACGACGCCGATCACACTCGATTACGCGAGCCGGCAGCGCCTCGTCCCGCTGAACCGGACCGTCCCGACGGCACTTGGGCTGACCGTCATCCTGATCGTGATCGGGGTGTTCGGGATCGCGGTCGGTATGATCCAGCGCGAGATGAGGCAAGTCGAGGCCACCGAGGTCTTCCTCCCGGTCGATCGGGAAGCGAGGGAGGCGATGCTCCGCGATGCGAACATCCTGCTGGAGGCCGGCCGGTACGAGGACAGCCTGATTCGCTTCCGCGCGTACCTCACTGAGTACCCTTTCAACGAGACGGCGAGGGCTGGAGAGCAGCAGGCGCTCGGAGCCCTTCGCGCAATCGAGGAGCAGCTGGCCACGGAACAGGCGGAGAAGGAGCGGAAGTGGGAGGAGCTTCAACGCCAGCGCGCAAGTCAGCGCCGCGCGAACCGCCCCCAGACGAGAATCCCCCTGCCCGAGCCGGCCGCGGAGGTGCAGGCGGCCGGAGAAGTCATCGACGTTGCGGCCGAGGCAGGAGCCGAGGCACCAACCGAGACCGCCGAACCCGCGAAAAAATCGTTCTGGAGCCGGATCTTCAAGCGTCCCACCCCGCCCCCTCCCAACGGCAACGGACAGTAAGAGCAGGGGCTAGGGGCTAGGGGCTAGGGGCTAGGGGCTAGGGGCTAGGAAAGACAAAACCAACCCCGTCATCCTTCCATGAGCGCGCCGGTGAAACCGTGACCTCCCACCGCTGGTGGGCGCGAGCGAAGGATCTCCGGATACCGAGATCGTGTTTGAGCCGGGGGCGCAAGAGTTCGATCCTGCAATTTTGAGATCCTTCACTCGCGCGCACGGTGACCGTGAACCGTTCTCTCAACGCGGCGCTCGCTCAGGATGACGGTGTTGCCCTTCCTGACCCCTAGCCCCTAGTCCCTAGCCCCTTGTCTCTTGTATCTTGCGCTCCGCATGAGACGTCGAATCGTCGGCACCGCCGGTCACATTGATCACGGAAAAACGTCGCTCGTTCGCGCGCTGACCGGAGTCGACACCGATCGCCTCCCCGAAGAGAAACGCCGCGGCATCACCATCGATCTCGGCTTCGCCAGTCTCTCGACCGTCGAAATGCAGATCGGCTTCGTCGACGTCCCCGGTCATGAGAGGTTCGTCAGAAACATGCTGGCCGGAGTCGGCGGGATCGATGCGGCGCTGCTC
>JBHEPS010000022.1:0-273 GCA_046260175.1 Thermoanaerobaculia bacterium | reverse complement strand
GAAAGCCGGTGATCGCAACGAGCACGGTCTCGCGCAAAGGCCTCGACGAGCTGACGGCGGCCTTGACGGGCGTGCTCGCCACCGCGGGCGATCGTGACGCAACCGAGCGCGCGTTCAGGCTGCCAATCGACCGCGCCTTCACGATGAAGGGGTTCGGATCCGTCGTCACGGGAACGACCGTCAGCGGCTCGGTCGCGGAGGGAGACGAGCTCGAGCTCCTCCCCGACGCGAGGGCGACCCGCGCCCGGAACATTCAGGTGCATGGGTCCGCGC
>JBHEPS010000219.1:0-3063 GCA_046260175.1 Thermoanaerobaculia bacterium | reverse complement strand
GAGTAGGCGGGGTCGCCGAGGATCGGATGGCCGATCGATTTGAGGTGGACGCGGATCTGGTGAGTGCGGCCGGTCTCGAGACGGCAGGAGAGGAGGGAGACGTAGCGGAATGCCTCGAGGGTCGTGTAGACGGTGCGGGCGGAGCGGCCCCGGCTGACGACGGCCATCTTCTTGCGGTCGCGCGGGTCGCGTCCGATCGCCCCTTCGATCACCCCTTCGGTGGCCTTGGGAGCGCCGTAGACGAGGGCGAGATAGGTCTTCCGGACCGAGCCGCTGTTCCAGGCCGCCGAGAGAGCGCGGTGGGCGGCGTCGTTTTTGGCGACCAGAAGCACGCCGCTCGTGTCCTTGTCGAGGCGGTGGACGATTCCCGGACGAATTTCGCCGCCGATGCCGCTCAGGTCGGAAACGTGATGGAGCAGCGCGTTGACCAGAGTCGAGTCGGCGTGGCCGGCGGCGGGGTGGACGACGAGGCCGGCCGGCTTGTCGATGACCACCAGGTCGGCGTCCTGATAGAGGATGGTGAGGGGGATGTCCTGAGCGATCACATCGGTGGAGGCCGGTGGTGGAATCTCGATCGTGACCTCGGTACCGGCGGCGACCCGCTCGGACTTGCGGGTTACCACTCGCCCGGAAATTGCAACGCGACCCTCGGAGATGAGGGATGAGAGGAAGCTGCGACTGTGTTCAGGGAGGAGGGACGTAAGAACCTGATCCAGGCGCGATCCGTCCCACTCTCGATCCATGAGGAAACGGTGAACAGTGGAAGCCACGAGGCGGAGTATACGCGGGCCGCTTCGCGAAGGATCGCAACGTCGTCTACAATAGCCCGACATGCTGAGGAAGTGGATGTCCCTTCAGAATGAGCGGGCAATCCTAGATAAGGGGAATCGAATGGCGAACAGGAAACTCTTGATGATTGCCGCGCTGGTGGGTCTGATGGCGACCAGCGCGATGGCGAGCTCGTTCCGCTCGGCCGACGTGGTGTATCTGCCGGTCGCAGGAAAACTGGCTGGCGGGAACAACGCGTTTTTCCGGACTGACGTCTGGATTTCCAATGTGAGCAACCAGCGCGTCGTGGTCGACGTGGCTTTCGCTCCCCGGGATGCCAACAACGAGAACGTCACGGATCCGGCGAACACGCGCCGCCTTCCCGTTCTCGAGCCCGGTGAGCGGCGTGAGATCGTCGACATCATGGGGCAGGTCTTCGGCCAGGCCGACACCGCGCCTGCCACGATCGGGCAGCTCATCTTCTTCGCTTGCCGCGAAGGCGGTAACTGCACTGCCTGCGACACGAACGCAGCGGACTGCCTTCCGATCACCGTCGAGGCGCGCATCTACACGACCGACGCGGCTGGCGCGACGTTCGGTCAGCTGATCCCGGGGATTCCCTGGTTCAACTTCGTCTCCCCCGACGCGATCACCGAGCAGCTCCACCAGGTCTTCATCACGGGCATTCGCCAGAACAACAATTACCGCACGAACATCGGCATCGTCAACGCCTCTCAGTTCTCGTCCGCCGTCGTCACCGCGCGGCTGTTCCAGGCGGACGGGCAGCAGTTCGGAGCGACCGCCACGATTTCACTTCCTCCGCTCGGGTTCTCGCAGCAGTCAGTCGCGAACCTCTTCGGGGGCTTCACCGGAACTGGGGCGTGGGTCCTTCTCGAGCAGCAGCCGATCAGCAGCGGCAGCGATCCGGGCTTCCTGGCTTTTGGCTCGCTCCTCGACAACAAGTCGAACGATCCGACCTACCTCGAGGCGCAGTACATCCCGGTGCTCGACTTCGGCTGCATCTACGGCGCGAAACCGATCAAGCGCCTGGTCCGCCGCGACTGATTCCCGGCTTCAGTGCTTCACGTAAAGGCCGTCCCGCGGGACGGCCTTTTTGCGTCATGCTTTCCGCAACGGCGGCGGTTTCCATTGGCGATGGGGCCCACTCCCCGCTAGAATCGTCGCTCATGGCGCGCCAGGGGATCGATCGCCGTCGTTTTCAACGGCTTCTCTTCCAGGAGCCGATCGTGGCTGAGTTCGGTGGAGTCGAGGTCGAGATCGTCGACTTCAGCCTGCACGGCGCCCGGGTGATCGACCTTCAGCCCCTTACGCGGGGGAGGTCCGGAAATCTCACCTTCCTTTGGCTGGGGGAGAAGATGTCCATCCCCGCCGAGGTCGTCCGCTGCCGCATCGAGCGCCAGACCCGCGACTCCGGAAAGAACATCTACTCCATCGGGCTGCGGTACACGGATCCGGAGGGGGAGGGGGCGAGCCGGCTGAAGGACGTGATCTCGGACCGGGTGAAGCGGGCGGTCGAGGAGCAGGTGGCGAACGCTCGTGGAAGCTACATCCCCCTCGCCGAGAGAATGACGATTTTCCGATCGGAGCGGATCCTGACCCTCAAGGCGCCTTCCGAGCAGAAGCACACGATCCCCGGCGTGATGGACAGTTACGTGGCCTCGTCGATGACGGGGACGGGTGGGTGGAAGCAGACCGGCACCTCGGATCCGAGGCAGCCGGCCGAGGGGTTCACCGTCTCGGCTCTCGAAGACCCCGCTCACATCGAGTTCCTCCGGAAGACCTACGAACGAGCCGACAAGGCGACTCGGCTGATGATCCGGATCCTCGCCGAGCAAAGCCTGGAGAAAAGCTAAGCCAGAAGCCAGAAGCCAGAAGCCAGAAGAAAAGGCGAAGCCAGAAGCCAGAAGGCAGAAGTAAAAGGCAAGACCAAGGATTCTGGGCCGAGCGAAGCGGGCTCGACCTATCCCTCCGGGGGGCCAGTGAATCGTCCCGGGGTGTTGCCTTTGTCCGGAATGCCCCCAGGGGAGCGCCTGTTGTTGCCCCTGCGTATGCGTGTTAGCATGCGCCGACAGCTTTCGAGTTACCACGAAAGCGGCCGAGTGGCCGCTTTTTTTGTTGCTCATCATATGGCGGAACTGAGTCAGAAAGTCGAACAGCAGATCACCGAAGTCGTTGAAGCGGAAGGGCTTGAGCTCGTCCACATCGACTACAAGCCGCAGGGCCGCGGGTATCTGCTGAGAATCGACATCGAACGGGAAGATGGGGGAGTCACGC
>JBHEPS010000218.1:2761-3103 GCA_046260175.1 Thermoanaerobaculia bacterium | reverse complement strand
ACCTTCGGGGGCGCGCTGGCAGCGCGTCAAATCAAGATCGAACGACTGGTGGGGAAAGCAATCGGCGAGGTCGAGGTCGACCAGCAGGTCCTGGTGCTCAAGAGGATCCATGTGACGTACGAGCTCACCGCCCCGGACGCGGATGGCGAAACGATCGAGCGCGTCCACGCGGTGCACCGGGAAGGATGCCCGGTCTACCGCTCGATCCACCGCGCGATCGAAATCACGACCGCGGTGCAGATGATCTAGCTGCGGCGGCTGTACGCGCCTGGTAGGCGGCGCCGATTACACCCTGCTCCGGTTCCTCGTCCTGGTCTTCACGTCGGCTGAAGTTCAAGTTCA
>JBHEPS010000218.1:0-2624 GCA_046260175.1 Thermoanaerobaculia bacterium | reverse complement strand
CCCTGCCTCGCCGATCCACCCGCAATCGGCTTGTGGCGGCGTTGTATAACCCAGGTGATTCAGCGCGTATCCGATGGTCATTGCCGTGTGCTTGATTCCGTCTTCGTTCCCGGTAATCACGCAGCCTCCGACTTTACCGTAATAGATCGACTGCCCCTTATCATTGAGTTGACTGGACATCGCGTATAACCGTTCGATCAGTATGCGGCAGATCGAACTCTCTTCCCCCAACCAAATCGGCGTCCCCACAACCAGGATTTCAGCCGCTTTCACCTTCTCCCATATCTTTGGCCATTCATCCTTCTCCCATCCGTGCTCTGTCATATCCGGATAGACGCCCGGTGGTATGTCGTGCGCAGCCAAATGCAAATGTTCGACCGAAACGCCGTTCTTCGCCATGATCGACGAGGAAGCATTGAGGAGCAACCTCGTATGGCTATCCTCTGCCTTCCTTTTTAGCGACGTGTTGATGAATAAGGCGTTGAGTTCCGTGAATATCGTCATGGATTCCCCCGGGTGAAGATGGATTCGATCCGCTCGCAGGCGGGATAACACATGGTAAACAGGCAAAACGGCACGAAGCCGCCCAGTAGCGGAACGAGCAGCCTGCGAATCTGATTGCGCCAGACAAGAAGCGGCCGGAGATCGCTCTCCGGCCGCCGTCGAATGACATCCCGTTTTAGCGGGCGCAGGCTGCTGCAGGACGAGTCCAGGCCGCTTGCTCGAATGCCGCATCGAGGGGTGTGTCGGCGACGTGGTTGACGTAGTTGCTGACCGTCTTCATGCCGACGCCCACGATCACCTCGAGAAGCTGGCGCTTGCCGTATCCGGCCGCGTAGAACCTCCCGAGCTCCTCCGCTTCCGGGCGGCCCCTCTTCGCGACGACCGCTGTGGTCAGGCGCCGCAGCGCCTCGAGCTTCGGATCCGCGATGGGATTTCCTTCCCGGATCGCCTGAACGACGTCCCCCGGAACTTTCTGCATCCCGGCGATGGCCGTGTGCGCGGCCACGCAGTACTCGCAGCCGTTCTCCGATTGACATCCCGTTTCGAGCGGGCGTAGAACGCTTGGGATGTCCGCGGCTTCCGGAGATCCGACGATGCTGCGCCGCATCCGCGAGCGCGATCCGGAGGCTTTGGAGAGCGTGGTCCGCGAGTACCTTCCTCAGGTGTTCCGCGCGGCAAGAGGTGCCGGTCTCCGGAAGGAGGAGGCGGAGGACGCCGCCCAGTCGACCTTCATCGTGTTTCTGGAGAAGGCGCACGAGTTCGAGGGGCGATCACATATCCGGACGTGGCTGTTCGGCATCCTCTACCGGAAGGTGATGGAGATGCGGCGCGCGTCCGCGCGGATGGAGGAGACGGAGGATATCGAGACCGTCGTCGCCGAGCGGTTCCATGCGAACGGTTCGTGGGCGCGGCCCCCGCGCGGCGCCGACGCGGAGTTGTACGGCCGCGAGGTGGTCGCCCATACGGGCGAATGCCTCGAGCAGGCGCCGGTCCGGCAGAAGATGGCCTTCGTTCTCCGCGAGGTCGAGGGGATGGAGACCGACGAGATCTGTAAGATTCTCGAGGTTACGGTCACCAACCTGGGAGTGCTTCTGTTCCGCGCGCGCAACCGGCTGCGTGAGTGTCTGGAAGCGAAGGGAGTCTGGAGCTGAGATGGGGTGGATGCTGACATGCCGCGAAATGGCGGACGCGCTCTCGCGAGCGCCGGCCGAGCGTTGGGGCGTTCTGCGCAAAATGGCCATCCGGCTTCATCTGATGATGTGCGGAGACTGCCGTCGTTACGCGGCGCAGATGGAAGCTCTCGGCGAGGCCGCCCGCGACCTCTGCAGCGAAGAGCAGCCGCGGCCCGAGCTCGAAGACGCGATTCTCGAGTCGATCCGCCGGCAATCGCGCGATGGCGGAATCGATCCGGGCGAACCGCGATCCTGACGGGGCAGGGGAGAGAGAACCTTTTCTGCGATCAGGGGAGGATGCGGAACCGCTCGCAATGTTCGGGGCGGACCGCTCCGAAGTGGCGTCGGTCGAGGGTGATGACCAGATCCGTACCCAGCCGCTCGGCCAGACTGATGACCGACGCGTCCGTGCCGCCGAGGGGAAAGTCCGCGTACTCCGCCACAAGCTGTGCGATCCGCGTCCATTCTTCCGGGGCCGGGGCCCGCACGTCGAACTCTGCCAGCGCGCGGAGAAACCGCGCCTCCGTTTCGGGACCGCTCCGCCGGCCGAGGAGGTAGCTCACCTCGGCCACGCAAAGAGCAGGAATCACCAGCCGGTGTGCCGGATCGCGCAGCGCTTCGACGCACGCGCGGTGGTCGGGGTCGGCCTTGTTCGCCGCCGCGAGCAGCGGTCCGCTATCGACGACGGCGAGCGATGTCATCGTCCCATCCCTCGAGAGCCTCTTCCAATGTGGCTGCATCCGGCAGCGCGGAGTCGTCACAAATCCCCGCAAAGCCGAGCTTTCGACGCCGCGTCGGGAGCAACGTCTCCGTCAGAGAGTCCCGGATGACCTCGGAGACACTCGTCCCGCGCCGGCCGGCTTCGTACTCGACCACCTGGACGAGCTCCTCAGGAAGGGAAATGGTGGTGCGCTTCATACGTGCATACTATCATACGAATGAGCCGGA
>JBHEPS010000217.1:0-3132 GCA_046260175.1 Thermoanaerobaculia bacterium | reverse complement strand
GGGCTAGGGGCTAGGGAGAAGCAACTGCAACATCAAGGATGACGCGGTTTCCCGGTCGTTGCCCTTTTGGTTTTGTCTTTCCCTAGCCCCTAGCCCCTAGCCCCTGCTCCGTTTATCCGTCCTATCCCACCCCATCGATCGCGTCGAAATTCTCCTGAATCCTGTCGAACTTGAGCACCATGATCGTCCTGTCGTCGTCCGCGACTTTCTTTCCCGCGTGCTCGGCGACCGCTTCGAGAATGGTGTCCCGGATCTGGTCGGGTGAAGCCCCCTCGAGGTGAACGAGCAGCCGTTCGAGGTTGTCGAACCCGAACGGGTCGTCGGTCTCGTTGGTGGCTTCGACGATGCCGTCCGACAGGTAAACGAACGTGTCGCGCTCCTGAAGCGGCAGCTCGACCGTGCGCGGCCTCACGCCCTCCTTGATCCCGAGAGGGAAAGACGGAGCTTCGATGGCACGGGGCGGCTCACCTTCGCGGAGCAGGTAGGGGTAGAGATGGCCCGCGTTTGTGTGGCGGACGGTCTTGTACTTGAGGTCGAAGATCGTGAAGCCGAGGGTCATGAAGGTTCGTTTCTCGGTCGAACGGACGACGAGCTCGTTGAGCCGGCGGAAGAGCGAGTGCTCATCGGCGCCCTGTTCGACGAGAGTCGTGATTGCGGCCTTGACCATCGCCATGACGATTCCCGTCGAGAGGCCGTGACCCGAAACGTCTCCGATGGTGACCGCGAGCTTCGTCTTGTCGAGATTGAACAGATCGTAGTAGTCGCCTCCGATCGACGCGGTCGGCTCGAAGTGCGCCGAGAATGAGATTCCGGCATAGGCCGGACCACGCTTCGGGAGCAGGTTTCGCTGGATCTCGGCGGCGATTGAGATCTCGCTCTGCAGTCGTTCCTGCTCGGCCACGCGAAGAAGCAGCGAGGAGATGGACTCGACCATGTGATCGAACGATCCAGCCAGCTCTCCAAGCTGGCTGTTGCGCTTCATCTGAATGCGATAGCTGAAGTCGCCCTGCTCGACCGCCCTGGTCCCCTTGTCGATCCGGTTGACCGCGCGGGAGATCGAGAAGATCAGCCCCGCAGCCAGGACGGACGCGAGCAGGTAGACCATCGCCATCAATCCCGCGATGGTGCCGATCGTCCCGAGGATCGCGTTCACGTATGTCGGGCTTCCGAAATAGACGTCGAGCAGATTCCGCCAGGGATTGGCGAAGAGGACCAGGTAGGCGTTGTCTTCCTGAGGATCGCCCGTATTCCAGTCGACGATCGAGGGGATGAGATCTCCCCAGATGACTCCGCGGCCCCACGCCTGCCTGAAGAACGGCGCGATCTGTTCGCCGTCGAGCTGGAAGTTCACCTCGTTGGTATCGCCCATAACGAGCTGACCCGTCGACGGCCCGTCCCCTTCCTCGCGGACTCTCGACGGAGAGGTGAACATTCCGGTGCGCTGCTCGAGCGCGCTCGTCCAGTTCTCGTCCATCGGCTGGACGAAGACGATCGATCGCGATGCGTCGTCGCGCTCGTAGCGCCGGGCCGACACGAACAGAGCCTGAGAGTTGCGGGTCGCCAGACCCACGAAGGAGCCCTTCTGAAGCCACTCCGGAAGCGTGGCGATGGAGTCGTCGCGTGAATCGTAGATCTCGAGTGAGGGAAGTCCGGTCACCGGCTCGCCTGCCGTCATCGCGTACTCGAGATTCCACTGGTCGAGCCGCTGGAGCTGGATCTGGCGCTCGTTGCGGAACGTCGCCTGGCTGAGGATCGCGGCGGTGAGATACCCCGATATCGACAGCAGGATCGCGAAGAAGATGAACGGCAGCACGCCGATCAGGAAGTAGCTGAGAGCGAGCCTCCGCCCGACTCGCCAGAACAGCTTCCGCAGCACGAACCGGATGGCGACCGTGATCAGCCACAGCGTCAGGGCGATGAAGGCGACCCAGGCGAAGAAGGAGAGCCAGTCCAGAGGAGGGAAGCGGAGGTTGAGGCCGTCGAGCAGGTTCTCGATCCAGCTGGCCGCTACGATCGTCGCGAACGAAGATAGCCAGATCACAACGAGTCGTCTTCGCGCCGGAGTCATCTCGTATTCGCTCGTTTGGCCGCTCAACCCTTAAGATAGCAGACCAGCACCACGTCCACCCCGCGATGCCCTGATGACTATATACGGCGAATTCGACAGTCAGTTCCGAAAGAAGCCGGCCCTCTGGCGGATGCTCGTCATCTCCCTGTCAGCTGCGATCGTGAGCTCGATCCTCGTCTCGCTCTACGTCGGCATCGCGATCGCCGCCGCCGGGAGAAGTCACAATGACGAGGGCGCGGCCTGGATCCTCTACGCCCCCCCCGTGATGCTCCCGGGATTCCTGTTCGAGTCCGCCTCCGCGACGCTCCGGCTTTTCCCGATCGCCGTCAGCGGCGGGGCGCTGCTGATCGGAACGATTCTCAGCTTCTTCTGGCCCGCGAAGTCGACGCTGGCGACGCAGCTCTTTCTCGGGGTTCAGGCGGTCGGTTTCCTCACGTTCGGCGCCATCGCGCCGGCCGCGGCGGCGCTGCTCATGCGCATGCACAGAATACGCTCCTGGCGAGACGTCCTGATCGAAGGGACGATCATCCTGATCGCGCTCGTTGTGCTGATCGCCGCCGAGAGGAAGACCGTCGGGATGCTCGCCAACCTGGTCTCCGTCCAATCGCCTTCGCGCCGGTTCGGGCTCTGGCTCGTTCGCCAGGCCGTTCCCTTCGGCCTTCTCGCAGGAGCAGCGTTCGCCGCGGGCGGCGTCGCCACGGCGCTGGCCGTGGCGGCCATGCTGGTCGTGACTCTTCTCGAAAACCTCGCACGAACGCCGGCTTCCCGCTTCCAGCAGCTTCGCGACATCGAGATGCGCGAGGCGGCCGCTTCGCTTCCCGTTCTCGCCGCCCTCCTGTTCGCGGGCTCGATCTGGCTTTTCGGCCTGCCCCCCCTCCGCCCGGACCGCGCCGTGATTTACCAGCGCGGCGGGAGACCCGAGCTCGGGTCTCTCGAGGAGGCACGGCAGGCCGCCTCTCTCGATCGCCCGCTTCCGCGGGAGAGCGTGATCAAGATTCGCTGGTCGAGAGACAGGGGCTAGGGACTAGAAGCAGGGACTAGGGGCTAGGGGCTAGGGACTAGGA
>JBHEPS010000216.1:0-3174 GCA_046260175.1 Thermoanaerobaculia bacterium | reverse complement strand
CTCTCGAAGGATGCCGGCCCGGGCGGAAAACTCCTCTACCGAAGCGGCATCCATTTCGACGAGGGTTCGGACTTCCCGCCGGAGGCGCTCGAATCTCTCGAAGCCCGGGGACTCGCCCGGATCGACGAGGAAGCGCTTCAACGCAAACGCGAAGCGCTCGCCCGCAAACAGCAGCAGCGGCGGCAGGGCCAGACCGCCATGCCCATGAAGATCGCCCCCGAGATCCCCCCCGAGCAGGTTCTCCTCATCCAGCACGCGCGGGGTCAACTGAGGGGAAATCCGGATGAAGCTCAGAAGTGGTACCGGCGCGCCCGCTTCTCTCCTCCCATGGTCGACGGCAAGCCGATCCCCTACCGCGATTTCTGGCTTCGCCTTTTCTTCTGGCTTCTGGCTTCTGGCTTCTGGTTTCTGGCTTGACTCCTGGTTTCTGGCTTGCCTTCTAGAACCCCACGAAATTCGGCTCCGGGCGGATCGCGACGCCGAACCGGCTGGCCACCGTCCGCTGGATCTCGGCGACGAGAGTCAGAACGTCCACGGCTTTGCCGCCGCCACGGTTCACGATCGCGAGCGCGTGTTTGGTGGAAAGACCGACCGCTCCTTCGCCGTAGCCTTTCGTGAATCCCGCTTTCTCGATCAGCCACGCGGCCGAGAGCTTCACCTTTCCATCCACGGCCGGGAAGGACGGGATGTCCGTGGCGCTGATGCCGGGGAGGGCTTCGGTCGCTCTCTGGAGGAAGGCCTGAAAGTCCTCCCCTCCGACGATCGGGTTCATGAAGAACGACCCGTCACTTCGCGAGTCGGGGTCGGCCGGGTCGATCACCATTCCCTTCCCGCGACGGATCTCGATGACGGTCTCCCGGACCTGCAAGAGGGAGGGAGACTCGCCGTGGAGCTCGTGCACTTTCCGCTCGAGCTCCGGGTATCGAAGCGCGGGTTTTCCGCCCGGATGCAGCCGATAACGGACACTGACGATGATGAACTCGTCCTTCGCTTCCGACTTGAAGAAGCTGTCGCGGTAAGCGAAGCGGCAGTCGGCACTGGTGAACGTGCGAAGCTTTCCGGAGCGCCGCTCCATCGCGTCGACTTCCACGATGGTCTCGGAGACTTCCTGCCCATAGGCGCCGACGTTCTGGACCGGTGTGGCGCCGACCGAGCCGGGAATCCCGCTCAGGGCCTCGATCCCCGCCCAGTTGCGCTCGACCGCGCGCTCGACCAGCGGATCCCACGCCTCCCCCGCCCCGACCTTGAGTCGGACCGCTCCCGTGTCGTGCGAGGAGTCGATCCCCGCGATCCGGTTGCTGATCACCAGCCCATCGAAGCCTTCGTCGGCGATCACGACGTTGCTTCCGCCTCCCAGGAGGAAGAGCGGCACCCCGTGCCTGCCGGCCCATGCAGTCGCCTCACGCAGCGCGTCGACTGACTCGGCCGCGAAGAACCAGCGCGCGGGTCCTCCGATGCCGAGCGTCGTCATCGGCGCCAGCGGAACGTTCTCCTGAAAGCCGGAAAGAGGGTCGGGCAGTGTCATCGAGTCCACGGGTGCCGGTCAGTCTGGAGCACATCCTGAACCGTTTCAAGTCCGGGGCCACCGGGTTCTTCGGCCGCCGGGTTCTCCCTCCGCGGCATCTCCTTTACCATGCCTGAATGTTCTCATCGCCGGCCGCCGTTCTGACCGTCCTCGCGGGCGTAGCCGCCTTCTTCTTCTGGCTCGAGCGGGCCACGAAGTGGAAGTTCTTCAATTTCGTTCCGCCCCTCATCTTCATCTACGCCGTTCCGGTCGCGCTCAACAACCTCGGCGTGATTCCGGCGGCCTCCCCCGCCTACGACGTCCTCCGCGATTTCGGACTTCCGGTCTTCATCACCCTGCTTCTTCTCGGTGTGAACGTCGGCGCGGCGATCCGCGTCATGGGCAAGGGCGTGTTCGTCATGCTCCTGGGGACCGCCGGCATCGTCATCGGAGCGCCCATCGGATACGCGGTCGCCAGCCCCTGGCTTCCCCCCGAGGCCTGGAAGGGTTTCGGCGCTCTCGCGGGAAGCTGGATCGGAGGAACGGGAAACATGGCCGCCGTGGCGGGAGGGCTCGAGACGCCGCCCGAGATGTTCGGCCTGGCCGTGCTCGCAGACAACGTGATCTATGTGATCTGGCTGCCGATCCTGCTGGGGTCGAAAGCGCTCGCCGCCCGTTTCAACCGCTGGACCCGGGTCGACGCTGACCGGATGGAGAAGATGGACGCAGCGGCGGAGGCCGAGGCGGCGAAGATCGAGGAGGAACCGCTCAAGACCGCGCATCTGCTCTACCTGGCCGCGATCGCACTGGCAGCGACCGCCCTCAGCGCGTGGCTGGCGCCCATGCTTCCGGTCGTGGAGCCCATTCTCTCGACCTCGACCTGGCGCGTCCTCCTGGTCACCACGCTCGGGATCATTCTCTCGTTCACCCCCGCGCGGCACATCCCGAAGTCCCACGAGATCGCGATGGCCATCGTGTTCATCTTCGTCGCGGGGATGGGAGCGCGCGCCTCGCTCGAGGGGCTGGCCGACGCTCCTGCGTTTCTTCTCGGCGCGTTCGTCTGGATCCTGATTCACGGCCTCTTCTGCATGGCCGGAGCATGGATTTTCCGGGTGGACATCCACAGCGCGGCCATCGCATCGGCCGCCAACGTCGGCGGCGCCGCCTCCGCTCCGGTCGTTGCCGCCTATCACCGCGAGAGCCTCGTACCGGCCGCGATCCTGATGGCCCTGATCGGCTACGCGATCGGAAACTACGCCGCGCTCCTCGCAGCAACGCTGTGCCGGATGGTCGAGCAGTTCTAAGCCAGAAGCCAGAAACCAGAAGCCAGAAGAAAAGGCGAAGCTGGAAGCCAGAAGCCAAAAGAAAAGTCAAAGGCGGCGACGGGACCGTCGTAGTCGAGAAGGGGGCGGGAGGCAGGGGACAGGGGGCAGGGAAAATCAAGATGACGACCCTGTCCCCTGCCTCCTGCCCTTTGTTCTCTTCTCGTGATCGCGCCCGCGCACGGGTCATTGAATCGACACCCGAGCCGTCGGCGCGGTTCCCTTACTCAGATGACGTAGTTCTGCTTTCGGGTTTTACTCGCCTCTCGCCCCTCGCCCCTACTCCCTTCCCGTGTGTCCCTCGGGATCCACCGCGGGCGCCGCGTGCCCCATCCGCCGGCGGACAAC
>JBHEPS010000215.1:2910-3186 GCA_046260175.1 Thermoanaerobaculia bacterium | reverse complement strand
CTCGAGAATCGTCTTGATCCGGTCGCGA
Source organism: Thermoanaerobaculia bacterium (assembly GCA_046260175.1). Lineage (GTDB taxonomy): Bacteria > Acidobacteriota > Thermoanaerobaculia > Gp7-AA8 > Gp7-AA8 > JBHEPS01. The sequence continues at coordinate 3,158 of JBHEPS010000215.1, read as the reverse complement.
ACTTCCGGCGTGAACCGGTCGCGCGGCAGGTAGATCAGCGCCGAAACGAACCGGTCGAACACGTCCTTCCGTACGAAGGCCGCGATGCGCTGGCGCTCCTGCAGGTGCAGGATCCCCATCGAAATGTCGTAAAGCTCCTCCTCACTGACCTGATAAACCTCGTCACGGGGAAGGGTCTCGAGAATCTGAATCAACGCTTTCCCTGAATGGCTCGTCCTCGAAAGGCCTGCGTGCTCGACGATGCGGTT
>JBHEPS010000215.1:0-2900 GCA_046260175.1 Thermoanaerobaculia bacterium | reverse complement strand
ATGATCAGCTCTTTGCGCCTGGCGAATCGGCTGAACTCCGGCGAGAACGGCACCTCGCCTCGCGAGCGGGACTCCGGCCTGACTTCGCGAAGCAGCCCGAGCCCGGACCCCGGCACGATTTTCAGGAACTCGTTCGATTCGTCAGACACGAACTGGTACTGCCGATAGCCCAGGAAAACGAAGTGGTCGTCCGCGAGCCAGCGGAGGAACTCCTTCGACTCCTCCACTTCATCGCCCGGGATCGGCGGGTTGCTGTGGTCGATTTCCTCGAGCGACTGGAACAGCCGCGCCCTCATCGGCAGCCAGTCGGCCACCGCGAGCCGGACGTCCGAAAGAATCGTTTCGATGTCGTTCTTCAGCTTCTCGAGGTCGGCAGGCTCGGTCTCCTGGTCGATCTCGAAGTGCATGTGCGACTCGTGAACCGCGGAGGTCTTCCCGCCGCTCTCGTACCGCCCGAGCAGAGTCTCGCGGTTCCCCTCCGCATCGCGGCGCACGGTGAGAACCGGGTGGATGATCAGGTGGATGTTCCGCTCGGCCACGTTCATCTCGCCGATGATCGAGTCGACCAGGAACGGCATGTCGTCGTTCACGATCTCCATCACGGTGTGGCTCAGATTCCAACCGTGCTCGGCCATCGTCGGATTGAACAGGCGGACCTTCGACTCCTCGGGCTTTCGCTGCGCTCCGAACTCCCACAGGGAGAGCGCCCCGCCGAGAAGGGTCTGCGGGTCGACGTTCAGATCGTCGGGCGCGACGAGGGCGAAGTATTCGCGCACGAAGCGCGCGACACTCTCAGCCTGGTCGGGATATTTCCGGCTGGCCTCCTCGGCCAGACGGTCGATGAGCTCGGTCTTGCGGGGTTGTTCGGTGACGGTCACGAGAAGCACTCCTCACTCGCAGGCCGGTTCTCGGCTGCGGAGCACGTCAAGGGGGAAGTCAGAAGGGTCTTTTGCATGCTGCGAGCGCGGGCCAGGGCGGCCGGCTCTCCTGCATCCGGGAGAATAGGTTAACACAGGGATTTCGCCCTGCGGGCAGTCCAATCGCACCCCTCAGAGGTGACTTTCGACGGTCCAACGCGGGCTTTCGACACTCGCCCCCCCGACCAGGGAGTAGGGACCAGGGGCCAGGGACTAGGAAAGCCAGAAGCCAGGTCATCCTGAGTGAGCGCCGCGAAGAAAAGGTCCTTCGCGCAGTCGGCGCGCGCGACCGAAGGAACTCAGGATGGCAGGATCTCGTCACCTGCCCGTTGCTCCTCTTACAGCCTCACGACGCTTGCCCGGCGGAACCGCGCCGCCGTACCATGCGCCTGCCGTCGCCAGGCGCGGCGGTAAGGACCCGGAGGAAACGATGCACGCCAACCGCAAGTCGAGTCCCGCCACCACGACCACCTCGCAGATCCGCCAGATCGCCGACGGAATCGGAGTCACCCAGAAACAGAAGCCCCGCCACTCCCAGCAGTACCAGCTTCACGCTCCCGTCAGGCCGAGCGACGGCTCGGCCGAGCTCCCCCCCGTCGGCCGGGGAAGAAAAAAGCTAGGGACTAGGGACTAGGACTAGGACTAGGACTAGGACTAGGACTAGGAAAGCAGAAAACAGAAGAGGCGGAAGGCAGAAGCAAGAAGGCAAAGACAACAACAACGGGCCCAGCTTGTTCTGGCTTCTGCCTTTCCTGGCCCCTAGCCCCTAGCCCCTAGCCCCTGCCTTTCTCAGCGCTCTCCGCAGGCTCTCCTCGGGAACGGTGACTTTCACCCGCTCCGATCCGCTGTCGATTTCCACGAGGATCTTCGTCCCGAGTTTCCGGATGGTCACGCGATCGCGTCCGTCGACGATCTGAACCAGCGGCACGTCCGGGTAACCCTCCATCCCTTCCAGAGCCGCCTCGATCGCCGGGGCCCAGTCGCGCAGGTCGTGCCTCAGTTCGACCGCCACCCCGTCTAAGTGGAGGCGGCCTCCGTCGAGCACGGCCGTCGCGAGCGCGGCGGGAAGTGCGAGTCGCACTCGATTGTGAGAGTCCTCGATCGAGACCTCGATCGTTCCGAGATCACGCACCCGGTGGTAGACGGCCACAGCGACCGCCACCGACCCGGCAATTCCGATCAGGACGAAGAAGAGGATGAGGACGGTGAAACGGCGCATGGGAGTCTCCCTCGAGGCGGGGAGCCGCCTCGTGACATTCAGGGTCGGGTCAGTGGCACGGCGAGATCGTCGAGCCAGATTCGCACCGCGGCGTGATCGGCGGTGAACAGAGCAAGCTCTCCCCCGCCGAGGGACGCCACGACATTCAGTGCAGCCAGGTAATCGAGTCCGGGACCCGTTCCGCTTCCCAGCGCCTGGACGACGGCCAACGGAATCAGTGCGCTCACCCGATCGTCGCCCCAGGTCTCGCGGACGTCGAACCGGACGGATTCTCCTTCGACGACGGCCGAAATGCGCTGGCCGCCGCAATCGCAGGATGCCGAGCCTGTGGAAACGAGGCTCGCGATCAAGTCCCGCAGTTGATGCTCGCTGATCCCTGCGTGGCCGATCCGGAGCCGGCAGCCGCGAAGGCGGGATTCGGGGAGGAGGGGAAGCGCCCGAGTGAGAGAGCTCATCGGAAGATTGACGACCACGGAAGCGCTTCGCCCGTCCGACTCCCTGACCTCGACGTGAAGCCATTCGGCTCCGGCGCGAGCCGTCGGGGCGCAGATGGTGAGAGCGAGGAAAGCGAGACCCAGAAGGGACTTCATGCTTTCGTAAACGGGCGCAGCGTGCCAGGGTTTCAAAACCGGGGCGCGCTATCGCTTAGAGAACCTGAGGGAACCTTGGGGGCTGCCGGCCGGCGTCCTGAAGCGGTCGGCATACTTGAGATCGCCCCCCGTCTCCCAGGGGCGGTAGGAGTTCGCAAAATCGATCCGCTCGCC
>JBHEPS010000214.1:0-3240 GCA_046260175.1 Thermoanaerobaculia bacterium | reverse complement strand
GTCTCGAGGAGCCATCCGATTCTTTCGGAGGAGTTTCCTACGGAGAGGTGCGCGCGGCCCGTGCCGTACTCCCCTGCGCTCACCTCGATCCGGCCTCCCAGATCGTAGGGAATGCTGGTGGAGATCATGTTGATCGCCCCGCCCGTCGTGTAGGGACCCTGGATGATCGACGTGGAGCCCTTGCGGACCTCGACCGCTTCCATCCGTCCCGTGGTCGGGAAGTAGTAGGCGGCGGGAGCCGAGTAGGGAGCCGGGGCGATGAGCACTCCGTCCTCCATGAGGGTGATTTTCTGGCTGCGCTCGACGCCGGTTCCTCGCATCCCGATGTTGGGGCGGAGACCGAAGCCTTCCTCTTCCTGGATATTGACGCCGGGAATCTGGCGGAGGACGCGATGGATATCGGTGTAGTCCTGGCGATCGAGCTCGGTCTCGGAGATGTAGTGAGCGGACCCGGGAACGCGGTCAACCTGTTCGGGGCCACCGACGATGGTGAGCTGCTCGAACAGGATGGCCTGCCGGGCGTCCGCGGCGGGGTCGGAGCTGGTTTCGGTACCGGAGGGAGCGGGAGCCTCCTGCTTGTCCGTCTCGGCGGCGAAGGTGGGCGCGGTGAAGAGAAAAGCCACGAAGGCAAAGGGAAGAGCAAAGGCTCTTGAGGCTGAATGAAGCGAAGGCATTTCGGACTCCTCGAACTGAAGCGGCAGCTAAAATAGATTGAGACTCAGTCGCAACCTGGATTCTCCCTCACCGCTTCGTCCGAGTCAATAGCGAACTCGCTGTTTTCACCCCCCGGGATCAACACCCGTGATCCCCATCACACGGTTCCTGCAATCACGCACCCGCCAACCCCCTTCCGACGTAGAATCCTTCGCCGGAGGAAGCAACTCATGCGCTCCCGCTCGCTTCTCTTTCTTTTCGCCTTCTCGCTTTTCTTTCTTCCGTCACTCCACGCACAGGCTCCCGACCCGATCGCGACCTTCTCGATCCTGGGGTTTGATCCCGCCACGGGCGAAGTCGGCGGCGCCGTCCAGTCGCGCGTCTTTTCCGTCGGCAACGGAGTGCTGTGGGCCGAGGCGGGCGTCGGCGTCGTTGCGACCCAGGCCGTGGTCGACGTCAGCTACGGTCCCCGCGGAATCGAACTGCTGAAGGCCGGCCTCTCGCCGAAGGCCGCGGTCGAGGCTCTCTGGACGAGCGACCCCGACCCCCGGCCGAAGGACTGGACTCGGCAGGGACGTCAACTCGCCATCATGGACGACGAAGGAAACTACTTCGCCTTCACCGGCCCGAAAGCGTCGGAGTGGGCGGGCAACCGCAGCGGAACGTTCTGCACGGCTCAGGGAAACATCCTCGCGGGCGAAGCAGTCGTCGTGAAAATGATCGAAGCGTTCGAGAAGACCGAGGGGCATCTGTCCCACCGGCTGATGGCCGCGCTCGACGCCGGCCAGCAGGAGGGCGGCGACAAACGCGGGATGCAGTCGGCCGCCATGCTGATCGTGAAAGAAGGCGGCGGCGTCTGGCTCAACCACGACGTGGTGCTCCGCCTCCAGGTCGACGATCACGAAAAGCCCCTCGAAGAACTGCGCCGCCTCGTGGACATCGCCGCGAAACAGCGCGAGATGGTCGCGAAATGGCGAGCGGAGAGGGAGAAGTAAAGACAAGCCAGAAGGCAGAAGCCAGACAAACCAAGCCAGAAGCCAGAAGCCAGAAGCCAGAAGAAAAGGCGAAGCCAGAAGGCAGAAGTAAGAGGGCATGACGCCGTGTTGCCGTTGCTCTTTCTTCTGGCTTCTGGCTTTCGACTTCTGACTTCGCCTTTTCTTCTGGCTTCTGGCTTCTGGTTTCTGGCTTGTCTCTTCTGGCTTCTGGCTTGTCTTCGTCCTCCCGTCACCGCCCTCCCCGCCCACCCTTTGCTAGACTCCCCGCGCCATGCAGATTCCGCCCGAGCTCAACACCAGTCAGCGCATCCTGATGGGACCCGGTCCCAGCAACGTTCACCCCCGCGTGCTTCGCGCGATGGCGCAGCCGCTGGTCGGCCATCTGGACCCGGAGTTCATCGCGATCATGGACGAGGTCCGCGCGATGCTCCGCGAGATCATGCGCACGAGCAACGAGATGACGTTCGCGATCTCCGCCCCCGGGAGCGCGGGGATGGAGGCTGCTCTCGTCAACCTCCTGGAGCCTGGAGACGATGCGCTCATCTGCGTTCACGGCGTGTTCGGCGGCCGGATGGCCGACATCGCCGAACGGTGCGACGCGCGCGTGACTCGAGTCGAAGCCGAGTGGGGCCGCCCGATCGATCCGGACGATGTGAAGAAAGTGCTCTCGAACCTCCGGCCGAAGATCGTCGCAATCGTGCACGCCGAAACGTCGACCGGCGTCCGCCAGCCGCTCGAAGAGATCAGCCGCCTCGCCCGCGAAGCCGGCGCACTCTTCGTCGTGGACGCCGTCACCTCGCTCGGCGGAATCGACGTCCGCACGGACGACTGGGGCATCGACGTCCTCTACAGCGGGACTCAGAAATGCCTCAGCGCGCCACCGGGCCTCTCCCCCATCACCTTCAGCGAGCGAGCGCTGGATGCAGTCGTCAAGAGGAAGACGAAGGTGCGTAGCTGGTTCCTGGACGTCTCGCTCCTGCGCAACTACTGGAGCGGTGGCCAGCGCGCCTATCACCACACGGCGCCGGTGAGCATGGCGTTCGCCCTGCGCGAGGCTCTGCGGATCGTGCTCGAGGAAGGGCTGGAGGCCAGGTTCGCGCGACACCAGAAGAACCACGAGATCCTCCGCGATGCTCTCGCCGAGCTCGGCTTCACGTTTCTCGTCGACACGGAGTTCCGCCTTCCCGAGCTCAATGCAGTACGCATCCCGGCCGGCATCGACGAAGCCGCCGTCCGACGGCGTCTCCTCGACGACTACGACATCGAGGTCGGAGGAGGCCTCGGTCCGCTCGCTGGAAAGATCTGGCGCATCGGCCTGATGGGAGAGAGCTCCTCACTCAACAACATCAACGCGCTCACCGGCGCGCTGCGGACGATTCTGGCGTAGACGTCATCCTGAAGGAGCGCCGCGTGAAGTGGCGGCCGCGCGCTGCCCGTGGACGCGACCGAAGGATGACTGCATCACGTATCGCGCACCATCTCGTACTGCGGCAGCGTTCTCGTCCCGCCGGCCGCCGTCAGAAATGCGCTTGTCGCGGCATCAGACGCGTCGGTGTTGATGATCCGAAGGGGCATCCGGGAAATCCAGGAT
>JBHEPS010000213.1:0-3475 GCA_046260175.1 Thermoanaerobaculia bacterium | reverse complement strand
GATCTCGGGATCCACCACGGCTACGTCCATACCCGGATTAAACCAGATCCCGCTTCGGGCGCGGTCGGAAAGGGCGAATATCGCCGGATGAGTCCGCCTTGAAAGCCTTTCCATCTTTTGGGGCATCAAAATTAGCCCTTGTATTCTGATTAGGTGTTGTAGTTAACTACATCACTAATGATCAGGACGAGCTCATGAACGGGGAGTGGAACGACAGTCAGCCGATCTACCGCCAGCTGCGCGATCGCGTGGTGGCGCTGATCCTCGACGGCGTGCTTGCTGAGGGGGACCCGCTCCCCTCGGTGCGCACGGTCGCGGCTGACTACCGGGTGAATCCGATCACCGTCCTCAAGGGATATCAGCAACTGGTCGACGAGGGTCTGGTCGAGTCGAGGCGGGGTCTCGGCATGTTCGTGAGGCCCGGCGCGCGCGATCTTCTGCTGGAAGGGGAGCGCAACCGCTTCCTCACCGAAGAGTGGCCGCGCGTCGGAGAGACGATCCGCCGCCTCGGCCTCGACCCTGAAGAACTTTTGAAGAGCGTCCCGCCCCGCACCGCGGCGGACGAAGAGAAGGAGCGCTGAGGCCATGGCTTTCGTTGAAGCACGCGGACTCCGCAAACGTTACGGCAGCACCGTCGCGCTCGACGGGATCGACCTGAAGGTCGAAGAAGGGCGAATCCTCGGCCTGATCGGCCCGAACGGCGCCGGGAAGACGACCGCGCTCAACGCAATCCTCGGCCTCACCCCGTACGAGGGGGAGCTGACGGTTCTCGGGCGCGACCCCTGGAGCGCTCGCGAAGAGCTCATGCGCGACGTCGCGTTCATCGCCGACGTCGCGGTCCTTCCGCGTTGGATGCGCGTCTCCCAGGCGCTCGACTACGTCGCCGGCGTTCATCCGCGCTTCGATCGCGAGCGCGCGGAAGGATTCCTCGACCGGACGACCATCAAGCGAACCAGCCGGGTGCGTGAGCTCTCGAAGGGGATGGTCGTGCAACTCCACCTCGCGCTCGTGATGGCGATCGACGCGCGGCTCCTGGTGCTCGACGAGCCGACTCTCGGACTCGACATCCTCTTCCGCAAACAGTTCTACGACTCGCTGCTCAACGACTACTTCGACCGAAGCCGCACGATCCTCGTGACCACGCATTCGGTGGAGGAGATTCAGGACGTGCTGACCGACCTGATGTTCATCGACCGCGGACGCATCGTCCTCGAGACCGCCATGGACGAGCTCGAGTCGCGATACGCCGAGGTTCTCGTGCGGCCGGAACGGCTCGCCGAAGCGAGGGCGCTCCGGCCGATGCACGAGCGGACTCTCGTCGGACGGTCGATCATGCTGTTCGAGCGGGGGGACCGCCAGCAGCTCGCGACGTTCGGTGAAGTGCGCACACCCGGGATCGCGGACCTGTTCGTCGCCGTGATCGGCAGCCGGAACGGACGCATGGAAGGAGCAACGCGATGACGACTCATCCGGATGTGATGCCGGAGCGGCTACGCTCCGGGGAAGCCCGGCCGGCCGCAGCGGCCGCAACCCGCCCCTTCTACTGGTCCGTGCGGCGCGAGCTGTGGGAGAACCGCTCCGTCTATCTCGCCCCGCTGGCCGTCGCCGCCGTTGCGCTCATCAGCTTCGCGATCAGCACGATCGGGCTGGCGGAGCGGAGGCGCGACGTGCTCCTGTTGGGCGCCGCGGAACAGCGCGCGCAGATCGGGATGCCGTACGACGTCGTGGCGATGATGCTGATCGTCACGGGGCTCATCGTCGCCGTCTTTTACTCTCTCGATGCGCTGCACGGCGAGCGGCGCGACCGCAGCATTCTCTTCTGGAAGTCGCTCCCGGTCTCGGACCGAACGACCGTCCTCTCGAAGGCCTTCATCCCGCTGGTCGTCATCCCCTCGATCGTCTTCGCGCTGACCGTGACCGTGCACCTGTTGATGCTTCTCTGGACCAGCATCGTCCTGGTGGCGCATGGGATGAATCCTCTGACGACGTTCGGGGCATTCAACCCGCTCGAGCAGTCGGCGATCCTGCTCTACGGGCTCGTCGTCCTCATGCTCTGGCACGCGCCGCTCTACGCGTGGTTCCTGCTCGTCTCCGGATGGGCGCGGCGCGCGATCGTGCTCTGGGCGGTGCTGCCGCTCGTCGCCTTCTCGGCGCTCTTCCGCGTGGCATGGGCGAGCACCGACGTCTGCGCGCTGCTGCTCTACCGGGTCGTCGGAGGGATCCAGGAGGGCATCACGTTTACCAGCGGCGGCACCGTCGCATCCCTTTCTCAGCTAACTCCCGGCAGGTTCCTGGCGACACCCGGCCTCTGGGTCGGCCTGGTCCTGGCCGCCGTATTTCTCGCCGCCGCCGTTCGCGTCCGGCGCAACCGTGAATCCATCTAACAGAACGATCGACGTATCGATCGAAAAGGAGCATCACCATGCGAGCAACGTCCATCATCGTGCTGTTCGTCTTCCTGATGTCGGGCACGGCCGCGCTGGCCGAGGAGCCGGCTCCCGCCGCGGCCGCGCAGAACCCGTACACCGACCACACCAGGGGAGTCTATGAAGCGCTGCAGTTGATCGTGATCACGTCGGCCGAGCTGATGCCCGAGGAGAAGTACGGATTCAAGCCGGTGGAGTCGGTGCGCAGCTTCTCCCAGATCCTCGGCCACACCGCCTCCTCGCAGTACTACATGTGCGCAACCGTTCTCGGCGAGAAGCCCGCGCCCCCGAAGATCGACGCCTCCGCGGCCTCGAAGGCCGAGCTCATCGCCGCGCTCCGGGCGGCGTTCGCCTACTGCGACTCGGCATGGAGCGGAATGACCGACGCCTCGGGAGCCGAGGTCGTCAAATTCATGACCGACGACTCGCCCAGGCTCGGCGTGCTGATCGTCAACAACGTCCACACCATCGAGCACTACGGCAACCTGATCGTCTACCTCCGAATGAACGGCCTCGTCCCGCCGACCAGCGACCCCGAGTTCATGAAGAAGCTGAGTGAGCAGTAGGCGAAGCTTTCCAGCTTCGCTCACAGGAACCGAAGCTTTCAGCTTCGGCCCCCTCCCGCGCATGGCTGAGAGCCCTCCCGCGCGGCTGAAAAGCCGCGCATCCTGTGAGCGAAGCTGAAAGCTTCGCCTACACTCATATCGGAGGACTCAAACATGGCCCACTCGATCCCACTCAAACCCGACTCCTGGCTCGTCTCCGCGGGGCGGCCGGCCGAGGCTGGGGCGCCGCTGAATGTGCCGCTGGTGCCGGCTTCGAACTTCCTGATCGGGGGCGGGCGGTCTTACTCGCGCGACGACGGAACGCCGACTTGGGAGGCGCTCGAAGAGATCGTGGGGGGGCTAGAGTCGGGGCGCGCGCTGGCGTTTGCGTCGGGGATGGCGGCGGTCGCCGCGGTGTTCGATCAGCTTCCGGTGGGCGCGGTCGTGGTGCTGCCGGATGATTGCTATCAGGGGGCCGTGGGACTGGCGGCGGCGGGGGCCGCG
>JBHEPS010000212.1:0-3498 GCA_046260175.1 Thermoanaerobaculia bacterium | reverse complement strand
CCCTGGTGTAGATGAGATAGGCGAAGACGACGAGCGTCAGGTCGCGGATGAAAACGGTGAAGGTCAGCCAGATCGGCAGGGTCCAGGTCGCGACCCACGGGATGGTGTAGACGATGTAGCCGCTGACCATCAGGAGCTTGTCGGCGGCGGGATCGAGGAAGGCGCCGAGCCTGGAGGTCTGCCCCAGCCGCCGCGCGAGGTATCCGTCGAGAGCGTCGGTGAGCGCAGCCCCGACGAACACGAAAAAAGCCGCCGCGTGATGGCCCCGCAAGGCGAGGACGATGAACAGCGGAATCATCCCGAGACGGATCAGGCTCAGGATGTTCGGAATCGTCATGTGACGCCGCGCGCCCCCTCCATCACTCGGCGCGACCATCGCTGCGCTCCTTGAACTGATCGATCGTGGTCTTGCGCAGATAGATCGTTTTCCCTTCGCACAGCAGAAGCTTCTGTTCCATGAGTTCGTGGAGGAGCCGCGAGACCGTCTCGCGCGAGGTGCCAATCGTATTCGCGATTGCCTGATGGGTCGGTCGCCGGAACGCGACGTACCCGCTGTCGACCTCTCTCCCCTGGTCGCGCGCGAGCTCCAATAGAAACCGCGCAAGACGACCGTACACGTCCATCGTCACCAGCGACTCGATCCGCCGGGAAGCGCGGCGCAGGCGCTTGGAGAGCTCCGCGATGATGTTCCGCGTGATCGTGAAGTCGTCCCTCATGATCTGCAGCAGCTCGTCGCGAAAAACCGTGAGCACCTCGAGCGGCTCGACCGCCATCACAGTGGCTGACCTCGGCTCGTCGTCCAGAAGCGCCATCTCTCCGAAAAAGTCTCCCGGGCCGAGCATCGAGAGAATGATTTCCTTCCCCTCCGGGGAGATCATCGTCACCTTCACCCTGCCGGTGACGATCAGGCAGAACACGTCTCCCCGCTCGTCGGCGTGGAAAATCACCTCGTCACGCTGGTACTTGCGCGGCTTGGCGAGCGCGGCGACCTTCTCGAGCTCGGCTTCACTCAGCCCTTCGAAAAGGTCGAAATTCCTGAAGAGGTCCTTCTTCATCCGGCCGCGATTCTATCCCGCTGCCGCCTCGCTTACGAACCGGCCCGGAGTTCCTTTTCTCCCGGCTGGCTCGCCCACCACTCGAGAAGGATGACCAGAACCAGCCCCGCGAGCCCCACCAGCAGCGCCACAACGACCTCGTTGCCGGCGTCCGGAAGCACGTTCCGCTGCACCGTCGGCACGCGCTCTCCATGCCGGCCGAAAACCCAGGCGACGTCCTCTTTCCACGGCCAGACCTTCCGGAGGCTGCCGACCATCAACCCGGTCAGCGCCGCGACCGTCGGGTCGTGAAAGCGGCGGAACAGCCAGCCCAGGACCTGAGCGAAGCTCACGATCCCGACCAACGCGCCGAGGACGACCCAGAAGATCGGCTCGATATTGCGATCGTTCACCGCCCCCAGCACGTAGTCGTACTTGCCGAGAAGAAGGAGAAGAAACGCCCCCGAGATGCCGGGCAGGATCATCGCGCAGATCGCGATCGCGCCCGCGAGGAAGAGGAACCACCACGTCTCCGGCGTCTGGACCGGGACGAGTCCCACGAAGACCCAGGCACCGACCGCTCCGGCGATCGAGTAGAGAAGCAGGAGGGGGTTCCATTTCCCGACCCGCCGCGCGACGGTGACGACCGAGGCGAGCACGAGTCCGAAGAAGAAGCTCCAGACCCAGACGGGCTGGTTCTCGAGCGCCCACTCGATGGCCCGGGCGAGCGTGAGGATCGCGAGGATGATCCCGCTGCCGACCGCAAGGAGAAATCCCCCGTTGATCGCCCGGAAGGCCTCGAGCAGGCGACCTTTGGAGAGAGGGCGGAGAAACTCCGGCCGCGCGATCGTCCGGATCGAGTTGATCAGCTCCTCGTAGATTCCGAGGATGAAAGCCATCGTGCCGCCCGAGACCCCGGGGACGACGTCGGCCGATCCCATGGCGAAACCGCGAGCGACCAGTCCGGCGTACTCCTTCGCGCCGCGGGGACGGTAGAGATGTTTGTCGTAAGGCGTTGTGGCCATCGCGGATCCCGGCTTGCTACGCTCGCGCCAGCTGCCGTCAGGCCGCCGTCCCGTGGCACTTCTTGAACTTCTTGCCGGATCCGCAGGGACAGGGATCATTCCGTCCAACCTTGGCCTGCTGTCGCTTGATCGGCGCCGGAGCTTCCTTCGGGGGGGCCGAATAGGAGAACTGCTGCTGACGCGGGGGCTCGGGAAGGCGCTGGCGCTGGGACTGCCCTGGTTCGGAGACGACCTCAGCCTTCCAGAGGAACTTCACGACGCGGTCCTGAGTGCGCTCCATCATCTGCTGGAACATCTCGAACGACTCGCGCTTGTACTCGATGAGCGGGTCGCGCTGGCCGTAGCCGCGCAGACCGATCCCCTCCTTGAGGTGATCGATCATCAGCAGGTGATCTTTCCACTGGGCGTCGATGACCTGAAGCATGATGTAGCGCAGGTGAAGCGCCATCACCTCGGCACCGAGCGCGCTTTCCTTCTCTTCGTACCGCTTGCGGACGAAGGCCACCAGGTCTTCCCTGACCGCTTCGCGTCCGAGCTCTTTGGTGTCGATTCCGGTATCGGCCATGTGCAAGCCGAAGAAGTCGAACAGCTCGGCGTCGAGCTCCGCCTCGTTCCACTCGGCTCCCCGCTCCTCGGCCGGCATATGGGTGTCGAGCAGCAGGCCGACGATGTCCTCGGCGGCGTTGAGGATGTACTCCTTCCCCTCCTTGCCGCGGAGGATGTTGCGGCGGAGCGAGTAGATCGCCTCCCGCTGCTTGTTCATCACGTCGTCGTACTCGAGAAGGTGTTTGCGGATCTCGAAGTTGCGCCCCTCGACCTGCTTCTGGGCCCGCTCGATCGCGCGGGTGACCATGCGGTGCTCGATGGGAACGCCCTCTTCCATGCCGAGGCGCTCCATGATGCCGCTGACCCGCTCCGATCCGATGAAGATGCGCATCAGGTCATCGTCGAGTGAGAGGTAGAAGCGGCTGGCGCCGGGATCGCCCTGACGGCCGGAGCGGCCTCGGAGCTGATTGTCGATGCGGCGCGACTCGTGACGCTCGGTGCCGATGATGTAGAGGCCCGCCATGTTCGTGGCGATCGTGACCGCGCCCTTACGCCCCGCCTGCGCGACGAACTCCGCCTCGCGCTCGTGATGCTTCGCGTTCAGGACCACATGCGGGATCCCGGTCTTCTTGAGCTGCGCCCCCAACCGCTCGGACTTCTCGATCGAGACGGTTCCGACCAGGACCGGCTGGCCGTTCTCGTGGAGCTCGCGGATCTCGGCCGCGATGGCGTCGAACTTCTCTCCTTCGGTGCGGTAGACGAGATCGGCACGATCATCGCGGATCATCGGCTGATTCGTCGGGACGACGATGACCTCGAGCTTGTAGATCTTGTGGAACTCGGCCGCCTCGGTGTCGGCCGTTCCCGTCATCCCGGCGAGCTTGTCGTACATC
>JBHEPS010000211.1:421-3552 GCA_046260175.1 Thermoanaerobaculia bacterium | reverse complement strand
GTTGACGCCATAGCCGCCTCTGCGCGCTTCGACGGTTCTCACATGCTCGACTTCACCGGTCGAGGTGTCGACCACGCGAAGGTCGACGGCGATGTAGGCCTCGTCTTTCTTCCCGCCGAGGCCGATTCCCTTGTAGGAGAGCCGGCCGCCGGACCCTGCCGTCTTCTCGTCGTATGCGGTCACCGTGGCGACGATGATGTACTGGGCGCCCGTGAGCTCGCCGATCTTCGCGCCGGTCGACTTCTTGATCCGGCCGGACTCCGCCAGATCCTGCTCGTCGAGAAGGGCGCCGAGTTTTTCGCGCTCGACGACTTTGAACTCGTCGGTGGCGGCTAGTTCTGCCGCCAGCATGTTTCCGAGGTCGCGGCCGATACCGCCCGACCACCATCCGGCGGACGTTTCATTCTTGAATTCGTTGACGGCGACGACCGGCTTTGCAGCCATGGCCGAAACCGTTCCGAGGCACAGCACCGCTGTGAGCATGATGAGGATGGAACGCGTTCTCATACCTGTCTCCTGATGAAAATTGGGATGCGGTTGGTAATTCTGGACCGCGTTAGTGTATCAGGTGGCGCGGCCCTTACCCAGACTCGCCGTCGGGGAAACTCGCTGCCTAGGAGTTCGAGGCTTTGGTCTCGTGGCCGTCGAGGCAGCGCTGGACGAGGCCGAGAAAAGTTTCGAGATCGAACGGCTTCAGGATGGTGTCGCACACCGAGTGTTCCGGGATCCGCGCGACGCCGCGCTGGCCGGCCGCCGTGAAGACGATGATGTGAGGCGGGACGCCTTCTTCCTCGTGGATCCGCTCGAGGAATTCGTATCCGCTCACTTTCGGCATCATCAGATCGAGAAGGACAAGGTCGAATTGCTGATTCTTCAGCATCCTCAAGCCCGCCTCGCCATCCTCCGCGAGCTCGACCTCGAATCCGAGCCGCTTGAATACAGCCTGAAGGAGCACGCGGATCGCCAGGTCGTCGTCGACCACGAGGATCCTTCTCCCCTCGCCCCGCATCTTGTGCGCGCTCATCCGCTCTCTCCGTCTAAACCTCTTAGAGATTTGACCTTCAGGATCGTGCTGATGGTCAGTGTAACGGTGTATCCGTATCTTATTCAACCTTTTCAATGACGGGCGGCCCCTTCTGGACGCCACCGGCCCGACGGCATTATTCTCCCACCCCACGCCTCCATGAAGCCGAAACAGCGCATCGACTCCCTCCGGCGCGAGATTGCCCGTCACGAGCGGCTCTACTACGTCGAGAACGCCCCTCAGATCTCCGACTACGAGTTCGACCAGCTCATGAAGGAGCTCGAGAGGCTCGAAAAGAAGCATCCGGAGCTCGACTCTTCCAATTCGCCGACTCGCCGAGTCGGCGGCGCGCCGGTCTCCGGTTTTCCCACCGTCGAGCACGACCCGCCGATGATGTCGATCGAGAATGCCTACACGATCGACGAGCTTCACGAGTGGGACGAGCGTGTCCGCCGGGGGCTCGGCGTGGAGCGGGTCGAGTACGCGGCCGATCTGAAGATCGACGGCGTTTCGATGGACCTTCTCTACGAAAAAGGGGAGCTCGTGCGCGGCGCCACGCGAGGCGATGGGCGGCGAGGCGACGACGTCACGGCGAACGTCCGGACGATCCGCGCGCTTCCTCTGCGACTCGACGAGGCCCCGGACCGGCTCCACCTACGCGGAGAAGTCCTGATCGACAAGAGCTCGTTCGTCGCGTTGAACGAGGAGGCCGAGGAGGCGGGAAAGCCTCCGCTCGCGAACCCGCGCAACGCGGCCGCGGGTGCGATCCGGATGAAGAGCTCCCGGGAGGTCGCGGCGAAGCGTCTGAGCGCCTGGGTCTATCAGCTCGTCCGCCCGGAGACGCACGGGATCGAGACGCAGAGCGAAGCGGTCGATTTCCTCGCCGGGCTCGGGTTCCCGGTCAACCCCGCGCGAGCAGTCTGCTCGACGATGGAGCAGATCGAGAAATTTATCGCGAAGTGGCAGGAGAAGCGCCACGGGCTCGATTTCGAGATCGACGGGATCGTGATCAAGGTCAACCGGTTCGACCAGCAGGGTGAGCTCGGATCGACCTCGAAGGCACCGCGCTGGGCGATCGCCTGGAAGTATCCGCCCGAAGCCGTCAGGACGGTCGTGAAGGACGTCGTCGCCCAGGTGGGGCGGACCGGCACCATCACTCCGGTGGCCGAGCTCGAACCCGTATGGGTCGCGGGCTCGACCGTCTCCCGCTCGACGCTCCACAACTACGAGGAAGTCGCGCGGAGGGACGTTCGGATCGGCGACACGGTTCTCGTCGAGAAGGGGGGCGACGTCATCCCGAAGGTCACCGGCGTGGTCGAAGAGCTCCGGCCCCGGGGGACGAAGCCGATCGTCCCTCCCGACCACTGCCCGGTCTGCGGCGAGCCGGTCCACCGCTTCGAAGGAGAAGTCGCGATCCGCTGCGCGAACCAGGGATGCCCCGCGATCATCCGGGAGTCCATCCTTCATTACGCGAGCCGGAAGGCGATGGACATCGAAGGGCTCGGCGATGAGCGCGTCGTCCAGCTCCTCGATGCCGGACTCCTTCCGGACCTCACGGCTCTCTACCAGTTGAAGAATGAGCAGCTGATCTCTCTCGAACGCTGGGGGGCGAAATCCGCCGAGAAGTTCATGGCCGAGATCGAGGCCTCGAAGCATCGAGAGCTCTCGCGGCTCGTCTACGCCCTCGGGATCCGGCACGTCGGGGAACGGGCCGCGCGGCTCCTCGCCGAGCGGTTCGGAGACCTGCGTTCCCTCATGGATGCGAGCGATGACGACCTGATCGCGATTCCCGAGATCGGCCCGGCGATCGCGGAATCCGTGACGTTCTACTTCTCGATCCCCGCCAACCGCGAGCGGGTCGAGCAACTCCTCACCCTCGGGCTCGAGCCGACGCATGTGAAGACGGCCACCGGCGACCGCCTCGCCGGGAAGAGCGTCGTCGTGACCGGCACCCTCCAGCGTTTCACCCGCGACGAGATTCACCACCTGATCGAGCGGGAGGGGGGCAAAGCCTCCAGCTCGGTCTCCGGAAAAACCGCATGGCTCGTCGCCGGCGCCGATGCCGGCTCCAAGCTCGACAAGGCGAAAAGCCTCGGCGTCCCCGTCA
>JBHEPS010000211.1:0-411 GCA_046260175.1 Thermoanaerobaculia bacterium | reverse complement strand
GTTCCTCGAGCTCGTCGGGGGAGAGTAGAGGCAAGGCAGAAGGCAGAAGGCAGAGCAAAGTCATCCTGAGGGAGCGCCGCGAATCAGTGACTCCCCACGCTGTTCTCGCGCGCGACCGAAGGAACTCAAAATGGCAGGATCGCGCCACCTGCCCGTTCCAACCAACCCAACCAACGCGGCCCTCGCATTTTGAGATCCTTCGGTCGCGCCCACCATCATTGCGACGGCCAGATCCTTCCGGCGCTCCCTCAGGATGACGACGCTGAGGTTGCCTTTGCTCTTACTTCTGGCTTCTGGCTTCTGGCTTCTGGCTTGCCTTGGGTGAGTTACACTTGATCCGTATGCTCGCCACCCGCACGATCTCGAGCGCCGTCGGGGTATCTCCCGCGGTTCGCATCCTCGGTGTCGATC
>JBHEPS010000210.1:0-3588 GCA_046260175.1 Thermoanaerobaculia bacterium | reverse complement strand
GCATCATCGGCCTCGGCCGCATCGGAACACGCGTGGCGACGCGGGCGAAAGCCTTCGGCATGACCCTTCTCGCCTACGACCCGTACATCCCTCCAGCCGCCGCGCAGAAGGTTCAGGCCGAGCTGGTCGATTTCGAGCGGCTTCTCCGGGAGTCGGATTTCATCACCGTGCACACGCCCCTCACCGACGAAACCCGCGGCATGATCGGCTCCGAGGAGATCGCGCGGATGAAGCCGGGCGTGGTTATGGTGAACTGTGCGCGCGGTGGCATCTACGTCGAGTCGGACCTGGCGCAGGCTCTCAACGAAGGCCGCGTCGCGGCAGCGGCCGTCGACGTATTCGAAGTCGAGCCTCCACCGCCCGATCACCCCTTCCTGTCGGCGAAGAACATCATCCTGACCCCGCACATCGGCGCGAACACGGTCGAGGCCCAGGATCGGGTCGCGGTGCAGACGGCGGAGATGGTCATCGCGGCGCTCAAGGGATCGATCTTCGTCTCGGCGGTGAACCTGCCGTTCGAGGGTCGCGCAGGTCGCGCCGCTCGTCCGGCTCGCCGAGAAGCTCGGCCTCCTCGCCTCACAGCTCCTCGACGGGGCGCCGACCGAGGTCGTGCTCGAGCTCTGGGGGATCGAGGAGCGGTTCGCGCGCATTCTTTCGGTCGCCTCGGTGAAGGGTTTCCTCTCACCGCATCTGAGCCAGACGGTGAATTTCGTGAACGCCCTTTCGGTGGCCGAGAACCGCGGCCTGTCGACGAGCACGACGCTCCACCCGGTTCCGCATGACTACACGAGTCTCGTCACGTTTCGCGCCCGCTCGGGAGACAAGGAGGTCTGCGTTTCCGGAACGCTCTTCTCCGAGAAGCAGCTGCGCGTCGTTTCGGTCAACGGCTTCCGCGTGGAGTTCGATCCGACCGGCTGGCTGATCTACATGGTCAACAGGGACGTCCCCGGCGTCGTGGGCAAGGTGGGCACCGTGCTCGGCGACCGCGAGATCAACATCGCCGAGTACAACCTGGCGCGCGCTCCCGAGGGAGGAAAGGCGATGGCGATCATCACGGTCGATTCCGCCATCGACGACGTCACCCTCAGCTTCATCAAGTCGTTCAAGGAAATGGAAGACGTACGCCTCATCGCGGTGTAGGGGCCGAGAGCGCGGGCGCGACCCCGTCATCCTGAGGGAGCGCCGCGCCGAAGGTCATCGTCGCGAGAACCGTGAGCGCGACCGAAGGATCTCCAAATGGCAGGATCGAGCCACTTGCCCGTTCCCCCCGCACCGGCCAACACGGTCCTCGCATTTGGAGATCCTTCGTCGGCGCGCAGGTTCTCGAATGAGCCCGGGACGCTCCGCGCCTCCTCAGGATGACGGGAATCCGCGGTCTATATCCATATTCTTAGCCATTTAAAACCGAAATCATGGTATGAATAATGAGCATGAATTACCGCACCCTCGGCGCGACCGGTCTCCGCGTGAGCGAGATCGGCTTCGGCGGCTGGGCCATCGGGGGCCCCGTCGACGTCCAGGGTGTGCCGCTCGGCTGGGGACGCACGTCCGACGACGACTCCCTCGCCTCGCTTCGGCGCGCGCGGGAGCTCGGCATCAACTTCTTCGACACGGCTGACAGCTACGGTCACGGCCGCAGCGAGTCGCTGATGGGAATCGTCCTCTCGCGTCACCGCCCCGACGTGGTCATCGCCACGAAAGTCGGCAACGCCCACACCTCGAGCGGCGCGATGATCAAGGACTTTTCGAAGCATCACATCTTTCATGCGATCGACGGATCGCTCAAGCGCCTTCGGACCGATTACGTCGATCTCTACCAGATTCACAACCCGTCTCTCGAAGAGCTGCGACGCGACGAGATCCAGGAAGCGATGGAGATGCTTCAGTCGATCGGAAAGATCCGATTCTGGGGTGTGTCGATCTCGACGCCCGAGGAGGGAATCGAGATCGTGAACCGGGGGTGGGGCTACACCCTCCAGGTCCTTTACAACATCCTCAACCAGTCGCCCGAGAAGCAGCTGTTCCCTCTCGCCACCGAGAAGCGCTACGGAATCATCGCGCGCGTTCCGCTCGCCTCGGGGCTCCTCACCGGCAAGTACCGGCTCGACGCCACGTTTCCCGCCGACGACATCCGCCAGAACTATCTCACCCCGCGCCGTCTCGGCGAGGTCATGCCGAAGATCGCCGAAGTGCAGGGGATCGTAGGGAAGGAATCGGAAACGCTTGCGGAGGCCTCTCTCCGCTTCTGTCTTGCGCACGAGGCCGTCTCGACCGTCATCCCCGGCGCGCGCAACGCTCACCAGACCGAGCTCAATGCCACCGCCTCCGGCGAAGCCCTCTCCCAGGAGGTCGTCGAGCGGCTCCGCGAGAAGCTGGGCGACTACAACTTCTACGAGCGCCACTCCATCCGGGTCTGAGACCACCGCTCGATGTGGAAACAACCGGCCTCACCCGGCTGTTTTCGTTTGGCTCATGTCCTCGAAGACGATCTCCATCCGCGGCGCGCGAACGCACAACCTCAAGAACCTCTCGGTCGAGCTTCCTCACGAGGCGCTGACGATGATCACCGGCCCGAGCGGGTCGGGGAAGTCGTCGCTGGCGTTCGACACGCTTTACGCCGAGGGACAGAGACGGTTCGTCGAGTCGATGTCGACCTACGTCCGGCAGTTTCTCGAGCGGATGGAGCGTCCGGACGTCGACGCGATCGACGGCGTGCTCCCAGCGATCGCCGTCGAGCAGAAGAACTCGGTCAAGAACGCCCGGTCCACCGTCGCGACGGCGACGGAGATCGCCGATTACGCGCGTCTCTTCATGACGTACTGCGGCGAGACGATCTGCCCCTCGTGCGGGACGACGGTCCGCAAGGAGTCGCCGCAAAGCGTCGCCGATCAGATCCTCGGATCGCTCGACGGCTCGCGGGTCGTGATCACGGCCGAGCTCGAGCTTCCGGACGAGGGACGCGAGGAAGTTCTTGCGCAGCTCGTTCGCGGCGGCTTCTATCGCGCATGGATCGGCGAAAAGGTCGTCAACCTCGAGGACCTCGACACGGCCGCGATGCCGCGCGTCAACATCGTTTTAGGAAGATTCAAGGTCAGCGCGGATGCGGCGAGCTCGATTCTCGACGGAATCGAACAGGGATTCTCGCTCGGCAAGGGCCTCGTCCACGTTCACGAGCAGTCGGGCGACGCATGGGTCACCCACCGCTTCTCGTCCCGCTTCGCTTGCGACCGCTGCGAGATCGAGTTCACCGAGCCGACGCCTCACCTTTTTTCCTTCAATTCCCCCCTGGGCGCCTGTGAGACCTGCCAGGGGTACGGCAGGACGATCGGCATCGACCTCGATCGCGTGATCCCCGACCGCTCGCGCCGGCTGGACGAGCTTCCCATCGCCCCGTTCAACTCGCCCGGGTACGAGGACTGTTACGAGGACCTGGAGAAGGCCTCGAAAAAGTACGACCTCCCTCTCGACGTACCGATCGACTCACTGACGAAAGAGCAGTGGAAGATTCTCTATTCGGGCAAGGGAAAGTGGTATGGCATCAAGGGCTTCTTCGACTGGCTCGAATCGAAGAAGTACAAGATCCACGTC
>JBHEPS010000021.1:21584-28034 GCA_046260175.1 Thermoanaerobaculia bacterium | reverse complement strand
AAACAGGTTAGCTCGGGCCCACCCGGTCACCCTTCGAGGAGACGAATGAACTCCCGCGGCGGCACGACCCGCGTGCTCTGGAGAAGGAGCGCGTCGCCGGAAACGAGAATGCTCCCGGGATACGCGTGAATCAGGTTCCAGAGGTGCTGGTCCCCGCGATCCGGAGCCGCCTCGGGCGACTCGGCCGGCGCCACCACGATCGCATTCAAGGCGATCGCCGTCAGCAGCACATCGATCTCCGCATCCGAAAGCCGATGCACTTTCCGGATGCGCGGCCGGAGAAGGACTTCCCGGTACTCCGCGAGGAGCTCGATCGAGAGGAGGTAGGAAAATCGCCCCTCGAGCATGCCGTCGAGGATCCGTGCGGTCGGGGATTCCGGATCGGCCGTGAGCATGCCGCTCACCACGACGTTCGTGTCGATTGCGGCCGGGGGAAGTCTCACCCTCGGCGCCGGGCCCGCGTCTCCCGCACGGCCAGATCGAGAGCGCGCGACTCGGACATGCCGCTCGCCTCCCGGGCGCGATCGACCAGCGAACGCGCCCCTTCTTCCGTCTTCACTCCGTAGAGCTCCAGACTCTCGGCGATGATCTCCCCGATCGTCGCCCCGCGCCGCGCCGCAGCCAGCTTCAAAGCCTGATGAAGGTCCGCAGGAAGAGTAATCGTCAGCCTCGGCATCAACTCACCAAAGCACCAGTGTGACGTTGAAATTCCCCGCTTGCGGCGCGGCCCGCGTGCGCCTGGTCACCTGCCGTTCCTGTTATCCGACTCGGAACCGCGGCCCGTTCAGGAGATCACGTTCAACCCGCGGACGCGCGAAAAGTCTCGATCGTGGGTTACAAGCGCATCCGCATTGATCGCGATCGCGCTCGCCACCTGGACCGCGTCGGCGAGTTTGAGGCGAAACAATGCACGCATGCGTGCCGCACTCTCGGCAATACTCGAATCCATGTCGATGACCTGCCATGACTCGAGAACGCTTCGATAACGACGGGCGAGCGTCTCTTCACCCGCGGCAAGCGGACCCGTGAGAACCTCGGCAATCGTCATCGTCGTTACGGCAAAGCGAATGTCGCCCGAGGCCTGCAAGTCGAAGATCGGTTCAAAGCGATCGCTGTATCGGGGATGACCCTCGAGAACATAGATAATCGGCGCCGAATCCATGAGAATCAGCGCACCGGCAGGCAATCGCGAGACGTCTATCGGCTCCATTCGTCACGCAGGGAACGGATCGTTTGTGCGCTCGACCTTCCCCACAGGCCACGACCCGTGCCCTTCAACCGGCTAAGCGCCTGCTGTGGCCTTTGGGCGGAAAAGTGCGCGACGGGAACCAGCGCCGCAACCGGACGGCCGTGCCTCGTAATGATGGTCGAGTCGCCCCTCTCGGCAGCTTCGAGCAGGCTCGGCATCTGATTCCGCGCTTCCTCGGCACCCTTCCGTGTGACTCGTGTCATGGGCAAACTGTACAGAGCTGTACGGAAAGAGTCAATTCGGCCCTGATACCAATTCGCGATCAACCAGAGATTGCCGCGCGGCAGAGATCGTCGAGCGGCCGGTTGTGGTCATCGGCAGCCAGCCCAAGGATCGTATTTTCATGAGCTGTCGTCGCGATGTTCGTGAGGTTCCCGTAGAGGTCGTAGGTATGGCTCTGCTGCTTGTAAGTACTCGCCAGGTTCCCCGCCGAGCGGACCTTCCGTCACGCCGGGCGGCGGACGAAGATGTCGCGGGCGATGTCTTCCTCGAGGGCGACCGTGGTCTCGCCGCAGCCGACCACGACCGCCGGTCTCTTCTGGACCAGGCGGATCGGGCTGCCGGGGGCGATGCCGAGAGTGGAGAGGCGCGTGAGCCTCGCGGCCGAGGCGGGCGCGATGAAGGCGATGGTTCCTTCGCGGCCCGGCTCCATGTCCGAGAGCCTGCCGATCAGCGGATCGACTTTCCGATCGAACTTCCGGCAGCACTCACCCTGCGGGATCGGATGGCCGTGGGGGCACTTCGGCGGATGGCCGAGAAACGTGCAGACCCGGTTGACCACGGACTCGGAGAGCATGTGCTCGAACTCGCACGCCGAGGCTTCGGACTCCTCGAGGTCGGCCCCGAGAACCTCCGAGAACAACACCTCGGCGAGCCTGTGGCGGCGGACGATCCCCCTGGCTCTCTCCACTCCAGAAGGGAGGAGCTCGATGACGGGGTCGGTCCGCACGAGTCCCTCGGCGCGGAGCTCCTCGAGCCCGGCCCGGACCGCTTCGGGATTGCCGCCCAGGCCGAGGTCCGCGGCGGTCTGCGCCACCTTGCCGTCTTCGCGGCGATACCAGAGGTACTCGAGAATCTCGTCCTTGATTGGGTGAATCATCGGGGAATCCTTTCGCCCTCTTCGGGGGCGGGCTTGAGCCATCGGCGCAGCAGCCCGGCGACGAATCCATCTTCCACAAACTCGTAGAAGCAGCGCGGGCAGCGGATCATCGAGCAGCCGGCCGCCATGGGGCAGGAGCCGTGGCACTCGGCTCCGGCGAACCGGAGCGAGCAGAGGGGGCAGGTGTGGGTCGCCTGGCTCACGACCCGCCTCCGAAGGAGATCGGCAGCAGCGGAAGGACCCGGCTCATCACGTAGCCGATCCCGAATGCGTAGACGATGATGAAGCCGGACATCCACATCGCCGTCTTGAGGCCGCGCTCCTTGATGATCATGAAGAGGTTCGCGATGCACGGGATGAAGAGCGTGATCACGGTCAGCGAGACGATCGTCTGAATCGCGGTGAGCTCGCCGGCGCGCTGCATCACGAAGAGGCCCGCGGCGCCGTAGTCGCGGCGGAGGAAGCCGATCAGGAACGCGTCCGCCGCTTCGACCGGGAGCCTGAGCGCCCCGACGACCAGCGGTGCCATCAGCATCTGCAGCTTCGGAAGAAGCCTCGTGAGATCGGCGACATAGAGGACGAGGGTCCCGAGGATGAAGAGAGGGACCGCTTCCTTGAGGTACCACTCAGTCCGTGCGGCGACCTTGATGAGGATGTTCGAAACCTTCGGCATCCGGATCGGGGGAACCTCGAGAACGAAGTCGGCCGCCTCCCCCTTCACCAGGAGCGAAGAGAGCCAGCCGACGAAGAAGATGGTTCCGCCGATCACGCTGAGCCAGATCACCGCGGCCCACGGGCCGAGGGGCCCGAGCATCGCGAGGATGACTCCGAGCTGCGCCGAGCACGGGACGCCGAGCGCCAGAAGCAGCGTCACGATGACGCGCTCCTTCTTCGTCTCGAGAATCCTCGTGGTCATCGTCGCCATCGTGTCGCAGCCGAGCCCGAGGACCATCGGAAGCACGGCCTTTCCGTTGAGCCCCATCTTCTTGAAAATCCGGTTGAGCATCACCGCGAGGCGCGGAAGGTACCCGGAGTCCTCGAGGATGCCGAAGAAGATGAAGAAGGTCGCGACGACCGGAAGCACGATCGCGATGGCGTACGTGAGGGCCATCGTAACGATGCCGAACGGCCCCACCAGGATGTCGTGAAAGAACTTCCCGACGACCGCGCTCCCGGCGACCGCGCCCGTCAGAGCGTACTCGGACGTGATCAGCCCTTCTTCGACTACATGAACATGGGGGAAGCCAGTGACCGCGTCCATGGCCCGGATGAGCCAGGGGTTGAGCATCCCGTTGAAGAGGACCGACTCGAACCAGTCGACGACGTCTCCGGCTGCCCACTTTCCGACGAAGAGGTAGGCGATGAGGAGTGCGCCGAGCAGGAAGGGGATACCCCACACCGGATGCATCGAGGCCGACCCGATCCATGCGCGGATTCCGCCCTCCGGGCGCGCGCTCCGGCTGTAGACGGCTGCGAGGATCCGGTCGATGTGAATGAACCGCTCGCGCTGGATCCGATAGCCGAGCACTTCCTGCGTCGCCGACTGAACCTCTTCGCGGATCTCTTCGATCGCGGCGAGTGCCTCTCCGGAAACGGTCGCCTGAAGCCATTCGCGCAGCGATTCATCACCGGCGAGAATCGCCAGGGCGACGGCGCGCGAATGGATCGCCATCGGCGGGAGTACCTTTTCGATCCGCTGGATTCCGAGCTCGATCACCGGGGAGTAGTGGATCTGCCAGTCCGACACCCGCGGAGCGGCGGCTGCATCCCGCACCTTGTCGAGGTTCCACCGGCGCAGGGCCGAGGCCGAGACGACCGGCACGCCGAGAGTCGCTTCCAGGGCTTCCGTGTCGACCTCGATTCCGAGATCGCGCGCCTCGTCGATCATATTGAGAACCAGCGCGGTCGGCACCCGGAACTCGGCCAGCTGCAGGGCGAGGAGGAGGGTCCGCCGAAGGTTCTTCAGGTCGCCGACCTGGAGGACCGTGGCGCCGGGATTGGCGAGCAGGATGTCGCGCGTCACCTGCTCGTCCTCCGACTGCGGCAAAAGCGTATTCGTCCCCGGGGTGTCCAGCACCTCGACCTCGCGCCCCCCGATCGAGGCGCGCGCGCGCGTTATCTCGACGGTGGTGCCCGGGTAGTTGGAGACGGTGGCGTAACGTCCGGTCAGGGCGGAGAAGAGGACGGATTTCCCGACGTTCGGGTTGCCGACGAGGATGACGGACGCCGCGAGGGAGTCGGGAGGGGCTGAAGGTACGACTGGTTCGGCTGTCATGGGGAGGCGAGTCGTTGAGACTACGTCGCAACTCTATGCCACGGCCCGTCTTCCCCTTATGACATCGGTCACATCGACTCGTGATCCACGGGCCGTAGGGCTGCTATTTCCCCTTGCGCCACGGTCTTTTCAGCGGAGTCGAGTATTCCGGCTTTGGAAAGATCCCCTCCGAGGCGCTCCGGACGTCCGAGACCGAGATGAAGGCCGTCGGCTGCTCCTCGCGGATGATCTCGAGCGCTCTCTCGTACTCCCTCCGCTGGATCACCATGAAGACGAGCTGGACCTCACCGCTCGCTCCCCTGGCGGGAACGCTGGTCACGCCGTACCGCGCCCGGAGGCGGCCGATCATGCCGCTCGAGTCCTGCCCGGTGATGACCCGGATCGCCACGTGGCCGAGGGCGATCTTGTCCTCGATCAGCAGTCCGGCGTAGTTCCCGGCGGCGAATCCGGCGGCATAAGCCAGGAAGGTCGCGACGTGGTCCAGGTTCTGGAAGATCTGGCGGATCGCGTAGAGCCAGATCAGGATCTCGAAGAAACCGAGCATGGGCGCGAGAACGCGGCGCCCCCGTGAGATGAAGATGATCCGGATCGTGCCGATCGTGACGTCGCAGACACGCGCGGCGAAGATGAGGAGCGGGGTCAGCAGCCAGGCGTTGATCTGCGCCGAATGGTCGATGAGAAACGTTTCCATCGGGGAGGGAGTCTATCGCGTCGGGCCGGGAGGGAGTTCAAGCGGGAGTCACTTCAGCAGCGCGGCGCGGTGCCAGACGGTAGCGCTGGGGTCAGCGCGGGAACGGCAGGGTCCAGATGAACTGGGAGAAGCGGACGAGCGGCGGCTCGGGGACTTTGCGGGAGGCTTCGTTGAGCTCCCCGATCTCTTCGTTGATCCGGGCGAGCTCTTTTCCGTCGAGCCAGAAGCCGTGGCATTTCGGGCAATGGTCGAGAATGATGTTCGTCTCGATGTTGAACTCCACCTTCTCCATCTCCACGTCCGGGTCGCGAGGACAGGCCGTCGGGCCGTACTCGTCCGGATGCGAGAGCGGATCACGATCGAGGGTGGAGAACTCCAGATCGCCTACCGTGGGATCCGCCAGGTTGTTCAGCTCCCCCTCGTCGACGAACATGCCGCCGCAGGCGTCGCAGACCAGGACGCTGACATCGTGAAACTCGCGGTTGACGAGCGCGGAACCATCTCTCGGGCAATTCATGGCTTCATCTTAAGCAAAGACTGTGCTGAAGGGGGGAGATAAGACGTGGCAGAGGATCTTTTCCTCTGCCACGAGCCCTCACCCTTTAGACCTTCGAAGGACCGGCTCCGGGGAGATTTGAAATTGCTTCGCTTCGAATCACCGGGTGCGGAGGAAAGGATCCTCCGCCACTTTTAGTAGTTGATCCGCCTCGATCTTCGGACGATGGTCTTGGCTACGCGGATGCGCCAGTCTACGGCCACGGCCCCTTTCTCGAGGACCTTGAGCGGGTTGATGTCCATCTCGTGGATCTCGGGGACGAGCTCGATCATCTGGGAGACGCGCTCGAGAACCTCGCGAACCGCCGTCTCGTCGAGCGGCAGCGAGCCGCGGAAGCCGCGGATCAGCCGCGTGCCGCGAACCTGGCCGAGCATGTCTTCGATGTTGAGATCGCTGATCGGGTGGAGACGGAACGAGACGTCGTCCATCAGTTCGACCATCGTGCCGCCCGTTCCGAAGGCGACCACGTGACCGAAGGTCGACTCGAGCGTCGCGCCGACGACCATCTCGACCTTCCCGGGAACCATCTTCTGAACGACCACGCCGTCCAGATCGTCTCCGAAGCGCGAACGGAGATCGT